>NZ_JBWKVC010000004.1:301324-362766 GCF_059421505.1 Collimonas sp. GW821-FHT02H07 | reverse complement strand
ATCCAGCTCGCAAAACCATTGCACCGTTGCGATGCAGGTGCGGCTGTGCAAATCGACGTGGGTGGTATTGCTTTTATGTGTTTTGAGAACGGTATTATTCATGATGCGTCCTTCGGTTTGGCGCCGTCGTTGATCACTACCTCTTCCTTGGCGGTAATCGTGATGTGGTTGGCGATGTATGTAATGTTTAGCTTGGTCAGCACGTTGATGCTGTCCGCCAAGCCAAAATCAATTAAGGCATCCTGAGTTGTGAGGATGACTTTATAGAAGCACAAGCTGTCGAGCGATTCGGCGCCTTTGATGCTGACGGCGACTAAACCGGGGTGGCCCTATGATCTCTGGGATGGCGGCGTTTTTTACGCTCAGCGTTCGTGGGGAAGTACGCATAACGGTAAGCAATTCCTTGACGATGGCAACGGATGACGACAGTTAATATTACTTCAACAATTGCTTTATAGTCACCTAACCGTTGTGATTTAAATCATAATTTTCTTGTAGTTGGGTGGCGAAAAGGAGAAATGTAGAGGAAATACCAGTCACATTTTCCTCAAGGAAAACTTCAAATAAAAAAGGCCACGGTTTATTCCGTGGCCTGTAGCTTCTTTCGTTTTCTTTGCGATGCCTTCTTTAGGCTTCGGCGTCCGGCTGGTTTTGCGGCGCGGCCTGGATGAAGGCATCCAGCTCCTGGCAATTCTGGTAAATCCGCATCAATGTCGGCATCGCCTCCAGATTGCATTTGAGGCGCTGCGCATTGAATATCTGCGGCACCAGGCAGCAATCGGCGAAAGTCGGCGTGTCGCCGAAACAAAACTTGCCGGTCCGGCCATCGCGCGCCAGCGTGGTTTCCAGCGCCGCCAAACCGCTCTCGCACCAGTGGCGGTACCAGGCGTTCTTGGCATTCTCGTCAACCTTCAGTTCGTGCACCAGGTAACGCAGCACGCGCAGATTGTTGATGGGATGGATGTCGCAGGCGATAGCGAGCGCGATGCAGCGCACAAAAGCACGGTCCAGCGCCGTCGCCGGCAACAAGGCCGGCGCCGGCTGGACTTCTTCCAGGTACTCCAGGATCGCCAGCGATTGCGTCAGCACTGCCTGGCCGCCCGCGGCATCTTCCTCGACCAGGGTCGGCACCAGGCCGTCGCTGTTCAGGGTGCGGTACATCTGGCTCAGCTGTTCGCCGCCGTGCTTGAGCAGATGCACCGGCACGATGTCGTAAGACAGGCTCTTCAGGTTCAGGGCAATCCGCACGCGATAAGCGGCGGAGCTGCGGAAATAGCTATACAGTTTCATTGATATCTACCTAGACCAGGCGCACCCGCAACTCGCCGACGCCGGCTACCGAACCTTCCAGCAGATCGCCCCTGCCTACCGCCGCCACCCCTGCCGGCGTGCCGGTAAAAATCAGATCGCCGGCCTGCAGTTCAAAGTAAGCGGACAACTGCTCGATGGTTTCAGCGATGTTCCAGATCATCTGGCTGATATCGCCTTGCTGGCGCAAAACGCCGTTCACGTTCAGGCGGATGTCGCCCTGTCCGATCAGGCCGCTTGCGCCGGCAGGCTGGATCGCGGAAATCGGCGCCGAATAGTCGAAGCCCTTGCCGGTGCTCCACGGCCGCCCCAGTTTCTTGGCTTCGCCTTGCAGATCGCGGCGCGTCATGTCGAGCCCGACCGCATAACCCCAGATGTGCTTGATGGCTTCCGCCGCCGGGATGTTCTTGCCGCCGGTGGACAACGCCACCACGAGTTCGATTTCGTGATGCAGGTCTTGCGTCATCGACGGATACGGCATTTCGCCGATGCTGCCCTGCGCTACCGGCAATACCGCATCCGCCGGCTTCATGAAGAAAAACGGCGCTTCGCGGCCGCTGCTGCCCATCTCCTTGGCATGCTCGGCATAGTTGCGGCCAACGCAGTAGATTCTGTGCACAGGGAACAATTGATCGCTACCGGCTATGGGTACCGCAGCTGCCGGTTTGGGCGGGAAAACGAAGTGCATGGGAGCTCCTTTTTCAATACTGCCGAGATGCCGGCAGCGGACAATGTCTCAATTCCGTAGTTGATTCTGGCTGATGTACTGACCCAGCCGGCGCACCGCTTCCTGCAGGTTTTCCATCGAAGTTGCATAGGACAGGCGGATATAGCGTTGCGCGGTGTGCGCGCCAAAATCCAGGCCTGACACCATGCTGACGCCAACCTGGCTCAGGATATCCTTGACCAGCTGGTCGGCGTCGCCGCCGTCCTTGAGCAGCGCGCTGCAATCGGCATACACGTAGAAAGCGCCGTCCGGCACCACCGGCACCTTGAAGCCCAGTTCGACCAGGGCCGGCACCAAGTAGTCGCGACGGCGCTTGAACTCAGCCTTGCGTGCTTCGTACAGGTCGAGCGAATCCTTTTCAAAGCAGGCCAGCGCCGCATGCTGCGCAATCGAGGAAGGACAGATGAACAGGTTCTGCGCCAGCTTTTCGATCGGCGCCACCAGTTGCGGCGGCAGCACCAGCCAGCCGAGACGCCAGCCGGTCATGTTGAAATATTTGGAGAAACTGTTGATGACGATGATGTCGTCGCCCAGCGACAGCGCGGAAAACGGCGCTTCGTCGTAGCTCAGGCCCTGATAGATTTCATCGACAATGGAAAAGCCGCCCTTGGCGCGCACGGTGGCGATGATCTTGCCCAGTTCGCCGTGCAGGATCGAGGTGCCGGTCGGATTCGAGGGTGAGGCCAGCAGCACGCCGCGCGTGGCGTCGCCCCAGTGCTCGCGCACCATCTGGTCGGAGAGCTGGAAGCGTTCGGCAGGACCGCTGGGTATCATCTTCGCGCGGCCGTCGAAGGCGGCGACGAAATGGCGGTTGCAGGGATAGGAAGGATCCGGCATCAGCACCTCGCTACCCTTTTCCACCAGGGCCGCGCAAGCCAGCAGCAGCGCGGCCGAGGCGCCGGCGGTGACGACGATGCGGGCGGCAGCGATATCCAGGCCGTAGACCTGGCGGTAGTAGCCGGAAATCGCCTCGCGCAGCGCCGGCAAGCCGGTGGCCGAAGTGTATTGCATCTTGCCGTCGGCCATGGCCTTGGCCGCGGCCTCGATCACCAGCGGCGCAGCAGTGAAATCCGGTTCGCCGATGCCCATGTGGATGATATGGCGGCCCTGCTGCTCCAGCGCTGCCGCCATTTTTGCCAGTTCCATCACATGGAACGGTGCGATGTTATCGAGACGTGAAGCGAGCGAGAATGTCATGAACAGATTTTCCGAATGGCGAGCCGCGCCCCGTTGCCGCCGGCCGGTCCCGCCTGAAACATCAGGAGCCGGCATCAGGCGTCATGCACGACGCAGAGCGGCTCCGCCTACAAAGACAGCTCAGGATTTCTTGCCGGCGCTGATCTCGTCCACGCGCGCCTTGGCGGCAAACTTGTCCAGCACGCCGTTCACATACTTGTGGCCATCGATGCCGCCGAACGACTTGGTCAGTTCGACGGCTTCGTTGATGACGACGCGGTAAGGAATCTCGACGTGGTTCTGCAACTCGAAAGCGCCGATCAGCAAGGCGGCGTGCTCCACCGGCGACAGTTCGGTGATCTTGCGGTCGATCAGCGGCGCCAGGCCGGCGCGCAAAGTGCCGACATCCTTGATCGCGCCGTACAGCAGCGAATTGAAATGTTCGGCATCGGCCTTGTCGAAGCCGTGCGCCTGGCGGATATGCTCGCTGATGGCCCTCACGTCTTCATTGTTCAACAGCCATTGATACAGGCCCTGCAACGCGAATTCGCGCGCGCGGTGACGCGGCGTGCGGCTCTTGCTCGGATTGGCGTGCAAAGTTTTAGTGGTGGTCATAATTTTTCCAGCTTGGGTTGCTACTTGTTTATCTGCATTCCGTCTCTCGCCGGCGGCCGGCCTGGCCGCGAGCTTGCAGATCATCTGAACGTATTTGAAATCACATCGCGGGCAAGCGCATCACAGCGCCACACCCGCGCAGCCATCTTATTCTTCGCCGGTGGCTTCAGCCAGCTCTTCCAGCGCGATCGACAGATTGGCCATTTCCACCGCGACTCTGGCGGCGTCGGTGCCCTTCTCTTCCATCCGCGCTTCCGCCTGCTCGTCATTCTCGGTAGTCAGCACGGCGTTGGCGATCGGGATGCCGGCATCGAGGCCGACGCGGGTGATGCCGGCGCCAGATTCGTTGGACACCAGCTCGAAATGGTAAGTCTCGCCGCGGATCACAGCGCCGATGGCGATCAGCGCATCGAACTGCATGGTTTCGGCCATCTTCTGCAGCGCCAGCGGAATTTCCAGGGCGCCCGGCACGGTAACGTGCAAGACATCCTCATCCGCCACGCCCAGATGCTTCAGCTCCGCCAGGCAGGCCGCCAGCAGGCCGTGGCAGACATCCTCGTTGAAGCGCGCTTGCACGATGCCGATGCGCAGATCAGCACCGTCCAGGTTGGTTTCGTAAACTCCGACTGTCATGGCTTTCCTCTTATGCGCACCAGGCGCTTTTTTCATTCAAATTGATTACAAAAATGCCTTGCTATACATCGCTGCCGCCGGTTGCTACCGGTTGTTGCCGGGTGCTGCCATTTGCTGCTGTTGCGCGGGCACTGCTAAAAACTGTTAATGCTTGCCGCCTGCCCGATCAGGCATTCGGCTTGTTTTGATAACCGGTGATTTCCAGGTCATAGCCGGTCATCGACGGCATCTTGCGCGGGCTGGCCAGCAATTTCATCTTGCCGACGCCGAGATCTTTCAGGATCTGGGCGCCGATGCCGTAGGTGCGCAGGTCGACCCGCGGCGGCGGCGGCTTGACGCCGCTGCAGGCAGCTTCCAGCGCCGCAAACTTGGCGAAGATCTGGTCGGCCGATTCTTCGCAGTTGAGCAGCACCACCACGCCGCACGGCGAAGCCGCGATCGCCGCCAGGGCCGAAGCCATGTTCCAGGAATGATTGGTGGCCTCGGTTTCCAGCAGGTCGAGGATGGAGACCGGCTGGTGCACCCGCACCAGCGTTTCCACGTCCGGCGACGGCGTGCCGTGCAGCAGCGCCAGGTGGGCGCCGCCGCTAGGCGTGTCGCGGTAGGCGATGGTCTTGAAGGTGCCTTGCGCAGTGTGCGTGGTGCGCTCGGCCAGGCGTTCGACGATGCTTTCGTGCTGGCCGCGGTAGTGGATCAGGTCGGCGATGGTGCCGACCTTCAAGCCGTGTTCCTTGGAAAACTCCAGCAAGTCAGGCAAACGGGCCATGCTGCCGTCTTCCTTCAGGATTTCGCAAATCACCGCGGCCGGCGTCAAGCCCGCCATCTCGGTCAGGTCGCAACCGGCTTCGGTATGGCCGGCGCGCATCAGCACCCCGCCCTTGCGCGCCTTGATCGGGAAGATATGGCCCGGCTGCACGATATCGCCAGCCTTGGCATCGGCCGCCACTGCCACCTGGATGGTGCGCGCACGGTCGGCGGCGGAGATGCCGGTAGTGACGCCTTCGGCGGCTTCGATCGACACTGTGAAATTGGTGCCGTAGGCGGTGCCGTTACGGCTGGTCATCATGCTCAGATTGAGCTGGTCGCAACGCTCTTCGGTCAGGGTCAGGCAGACCAAGCCGCGCGCATGGCGCACCATGAAATTGATCGCATCCGGCGTGACGAAATCGGCAGCCAGCACCAGGTCGCCCTCGTTTTCACGATCTTCTTCATCCACCAGAATCACCATGCGGCCGGCACGGAGTTCAGCAATGATTTCCTCTGTAGTTGCAATTGACATGTTTCGCCTTGAAGACAGCCGCTGCGAACGCCTTGTGAGCCGGTCCGCGGGGCATAGATATGTTTAGGTTAATACTTTAAGTAGAATTGTGGCATGCGGGCGGCAGCGTCGCCACCCTTGGCTATCCAAGCGTAAGCCAGAGGTAGCTATTTTAAAGGATTTAGCAGACTGAAAATGTTTTACGGACACTACTTTCGGTAGTTTCACGCGAAAACCCCGCCCTGCCGCCAGACAAGCCCGCTCAGGCCGCCAATGGTTGCATGTTTGCCAACGCATCGAGCAGCAACATAGGATCGCCCAGGGCCAGCCGTTTCGAGTCGGACAGCGCCTGCCGGAACGACTTGGCGCCCGGCACGCCCGCCATCAGCCCCAGCATGTGGCGGGTGATGCTGTTCAGGCGCAAGCCGCGGCCGTCGCGCCCGTGCAAGGCCAGCTGGCTGCGGATATACGGCAGCATCGCCTCGATCACCTCGGCGCGCGTCTTCGGCTGCGCCTCGGCGGCGCCGTAATAGCGGGCGTCGAAGTCCGCCATCAGGTAGGGATTGTGATAAGCCTCGCGTCCCAGCATCACGCCATCGACATGCTGCAGGTGGAAATCGATCTCGGCGGTGGTCTTGATGGCGCCGTTGATGATGATTTCCAGCTCAGGAAAATCCTGCGCCAGCCGGTAGGCGTATTCATACTTCAGAGGCGGGATTTCACGGTTTTCCTTGGGGCTGAGCCCCTTCAGGATGGCGTTGCGCGCATGCACGATGAACGTCTGGCAACCGGCTTGCGCCACGGTGCCGACGAAATCGCGCACGAATTCATAGGATTCAGTCTGGTCGATGCCGATCCGGTGCTTGACGGTGACGTCGATAGCCACCGCATCGCGCATGGCCTTGACGCAATCGGCCACCAGCGTCGACTCCGCCATCAGGCAGGCGCCAAAAGCGCCCTTTTGCACGCGCTCCGAAGGACAGCCGCAATTCAGGTTGATCTCGTCGTAGCCCCATTGCTCGCCCAGCTTGGCTGACCTGGCCAGGTCAGCCGGCTCGCTGCCGCCCAGCTGCAAGGCGACCGGATGCTCGATCTGGTCGAAATCCAGGTGCCGCGGCACATCGCCGTGCAGCAAGGCGCCGGTGGTCACCATTTCGGTGTAGAGCCAGGTGTGACGGGTGATTTGACGGTGGAAGACGCGGCAATGGCGGTCGGTCCAGTCCATCATCGGGGCAACAGATATTTTCCGGCCCTTGCAATTGCTTGATTTCTCAGTATTCACGCGGGTCTCAAGGGGATTTGACAGCATTTCAATATTCACTACAATTCACGTTTTATCATCGTGCATCATGTTTCATTGCTACAGAATTGCTACGAAAAACATGGCCTCGATAATTAAAATAGGTAAACGCTGGCGGGCTCAGATTCGCCGCAAAGGATTTCCGGACGCAACACAGACGTTCGACACCAAAGCCAGGGCTCAGGAATGGGCCTCTAAGACGGAAGCAGACATGCGAGCGCTCAAATATCAGGATGAGCGCATTATATCTGACATGACGCTATCGACCTTGATAGACCGGTACACTGACGAAATAGGCCAGACCAAACCATTCGGCAAAAACAAAGCAGCAGTTTTAAAATCGCTGAAATTTGCTTTAGGGGATCTGACACCTCCCAATCTCACTGCTGTTTTGTCGCTTCTGTTTTAAGCCAGGACGAAAGTTTGAAGGCGTACTGATCAAGAGCGCTGGGAGTGCGTCGATCCCGATAAGCCAGCTCTACGATTTCTGAGCGTAGATAGCGTCTGACGGTGTTTCTGGAGATCCCCAAACGCCTGGCGATCTCCCTCAAGGAGACCTGGTCACGAAGGTGCCGGCGTCGAATAATGCCTAATAATGCCACGTCGATCACTCCAATCTCCCACTCACTATATTGAGTAGGATTGTGTTCTATACGTGGGCCAATTTTCGATGCATGTATGGACCCGACACCTTTTGCAAGTTCTTTTTGTAACGTTGAAACAGTTTGCGTGCATGTATCCGGCTTGCTTATGGGCGAATGTCTGATACGTGCCCGCAACCTTGATGAGATTCGCACACTCATTCCTTAGCAAATCATCGGCTTGTCCTTCGGACAGTCCGCACCGAAAGCAGGCTTTTGAGTGTCGGTCTTACCAGTTTCGTCATCACTCTAAGAAGCTTCGCATAACTAGGGATGGGGTATTTGCTGCACAAACGGCAAAGGTTGTGCAGCCAATTGTTGTTTAAGCAGGCTCTTCCGATAAACGATAGCTGTAATCAACAACGGGACGGCAGGCATGGTGGGGGCCTGCGCGCAAAAGGTTATGGTTGACAGTCTTCCCCATATCAAAGCGACAATCCCGAGCATAGTACTAATCGTTATGATGAATCGCGCAAAATGCATCCCGGGCTGCCGTTTGCTGTGGCGTATTGGTGGTTGCGGCGATGATCAAGGCGGCATTGGCCTGGCTTTGGACAGCGATTTCGTCCCGCACTGCCTGATAGGCTATGGGGTCGTGGGTCGCTTCTGCTAATTTAAGCTGTGTCGCGAAATACCATGCCTGTTGACGCCAGGCTGCAATGAGCTGATAGGACAGCAAATCAAATGGTGGCTGGGAAATAGGCACTGGTTGATTCATAGTTGGATCGAAGCGTTGAGCTTCAGCAACCAGAATGCCGGGGTAAGCGCCAGATAGCCAAGCATCATCCAGATTGTAGTCACTTTTGGCGCTGCTGCCGTCAGGATAAACCAGTCCCATTTGGTCCAATGCAAAAGGCTCATCACCGATAATATGGGCATTGACAGCTAGTAAGGCATCGCCCAAAGCAGTCAACTGTTTGTTATCTGCAGCTCTAAAGGCAGTTTGCCAGGCAGGTGAAACATTGGCTAAATCGTGATTCTTCCATGCAGCGAATTGGTTTAAATAATAGGTGGCAAAGATGGCATCTAACTGCGTTTGGTATGCCGCACTTTGATAATAATTTGGATTACTGATTGTTGGCTGGAAGGCCTGTTCGACATTGACATAGAAATAATTGAATATCAATTTGTGGTCGCATGCTGCCACTAATGGCGCTAATTGGGTTTGAAGTTGTGCGAGAGTATCGCTGACACAACTGGGGGCTCCGGTCGGGCAGATAGTACTGGAGCTTGGGGTATAGCCAAATGGTGCGGGCAGTAGTAAATAGGTCCACGGTGCAGGATTAAATGTTTGCGCCTGAACTGGCAGCAGTGAGGTTACGGCGATGGCGATGCCGATAAAAGTAGATGTCATGCGTGTACGAATGCTCATCATAGAAATCTCCATGGTTGAAAAGTACAGCGATTAATTATCTATAGCACCAGGCCCGTGCGCCCACCCAAAAAAAGCCCGCCAATCCTCATCAGGCGGGCCAAGTTGGCTTCGGGAGCTGCTAGCCAAACATTGTTTCAATATAGAAATAGCAGAAGAGAAGAGCAAGTACTAACGCCCATCGCGTCTCTTGGCCGCCTACTCCTTCTGATAGCCATCCCGGCAATCGATATTGCAGAACTGCGCCCCCATGGGCGATTAGCTCATCGCAGCTAGGAAAATCTACCCGCCTATCATTTTTTTCATGTGGCAACCGTGTAAAACGCAGATAGCTTTGCTAGCGCATCACTATGGATTTTTTGTGAATATCTGGCCTTGATTATTATCTTGAGCATTTATTTATTTGCTTACGCTCAGCCTCCGTGGACACATGCTTATTTGACTTAATCAAATAGTCCATAAGTACATCAAAGGATGGCTGCGCCTTCAGCTCCCACCCCGCGTGCCAAGAATCTACTGTGACTGGGTTGTCGCATAAGTAGATCATGAGCGCTCAAGCATTGGTCGAAATAAGATGACCGCCGAAAACAAATAGCCTTGCCGTAGCAACTATCTAACGCTGAGCGCAATACTAATTGTCTGAGGAATAATTTCACAGGCTGCGGCTTGCAGTGGTGATTTGTTGATCTCGAAGGAGTGCTTCCCAAGAGCGAGATTTTTCTGTAGCGCCTGCGGAATTTCCAGGTCGAGCTGAAGAAATGCAGCCCTTCCAAGGTAAGGCTCGTTATGCGGCAGATAGACTGCTTCGGGTATTGATCGCACGGCGTCCCCCAATCTATGTTTAAGCACATAGAATCGATGTCACCGCTACAAAATTGCTACATCCTAGCAATACAACAAGCATTCATGCGGGTTACAGCCTTAATTCAGCCCAACCATCATGGGCGCAACGGAGATGCGCGTTTATTGTATTTCTCTGATTTCATGTAGTTCTACGTTAATTTCACGCACATATCGTGACGTGATTTGTACGCTATTTTGCTTGATCTCTAAAAGATATTGTGCGCCGATCACATGCAAACTGTAGTGGACACTACAATTTCTAACAATGCCGATCAGCCGACAATCTTCTGGCGAAACCATTCCGCCAATTCCTGCTCGGTGAGCGATCCTGCCGCGGCCGTTTCCATGACACGAATCGCATCAATGCTTGAAAACTGCAGCTTGAAGCCATTGTCAGCGAGAAAAACACGGGCAATAACCCAGGCCGTACGTTTGTTGCCATCGCTGAAACCATGGTTCCGCACCAAGCCAAAAGCGTAGGCCACGGCAAGATCCGCAGCATCCGGCTTCGGGTTTTCATGGTTATCCAGCTGCTCCGGTCTGGCCAATGCCGACTATACCGCAGCAAAATTTCCCTCAAGTTTCGTCTGCCAGGCATCTGCGCTACGGGCCATAAACAGATGCAGCATCTCAAGTGCTTCCATCCAATCTTTCCATCACCCCCCTGTCATTTCCGCTTTAACAACAAGCCGATAAACCATGCACACCGCACTACGGTTTCAAAGAATTTCAAGGCGCCAGCCCGCTCCGGGCCTGCTGTTGGAAGAAAAAGACACATTTCGCAGAAATTGCTCATCGGAATTGATAGTAATTGCTAATTGCAATCATTCTCAATACCATTCGTATCCTAACATTTCACAATGTTTCGCTTGAAAATATAACAATGAAGCACTCGGGGAAGGCGAGGCCGGAAACACATTCCTGCTGGCGTCATGCGTGTTCAGACCAACTAAAAAAACAAATTAGATGTCACAAAACAATTTCGTGGCGCGAATCCGTGTCCGCAAAAAAATCGGCTTGCCGCTGGCATTTGCAATGGCTGGCCTGCTGGCGGCATGCGGTGGCGGCACCGGCAACAGCGCCAGCACGCCAATTACGCCGGCGCCGGACGGCGGGCTCAGCCAGGTCGCCGGCCTCGGCAAGAAAATATTCAGCGACCAGAGCCTGTCGGCCTCCGGCAAACAGTCTTGCGCCACTTGCCACAATCCCGACAATGCGCACGCACAGAGCAATGACCTGGCAGTGCAACTGGGCGGCGCCAATCTCGATGTGCCCGGCTTTCGCGCCGTGCCGTCCCTGCGCTACCTGAACCTGACTCCGGCATTCTTCTTTGCCAGCGACGGCACCCCGACCGGCGGCTTCAACCGCGACGGCCGCGTCAATACGCTGGCCGATCAGTCGGAACGGCCATTCCTGGCGCCGCATGAGATGGCCAATGGCAGCAAAGCCAACGTGATCGTCAAACTGAAGCAGGCAGCGTATGTCGAAGAGTTCCGCCAGGTGTTCGGCGCAGCCATCCTGGACAATAGCGACGACGCTTTCAACCGTATCCTGTTGGCGCTGCAGCAGTACCAGAAGGAAGACGCTGACTTCCATCCTTACGACTCCAAGTACGATCAATTCCTGAGTGGCAAAGTACCGTTGAATGCGACTGAGTTGCGCGGGCTGGCGCTGTTCAATAATCCGACCAAGGGCAACTGCGTCGCCTGCCACCTGAGCGCCAAAGGCAGCGACGGCTCGTCGCCGCTGTTTACCGATTTCACCTTCGACAACCTGGGCGTGCCGCGCAATCCGGCGATTGCCGCCACCGCCGATCCGGCTTACTACGATCTCGGCCTGTGCGGACCGGACCGCACCGACCTGAGCAACCGCAGCGAACTGTGCGGCAAGTTCAAGGTGCCGACCCTGCGCAATGTCGCCACCCGCAAGGTGTTTTTCCATAACGGCTACTTCAAGACCCTGCGCGAGGCGGTCAGTTTTTACGTCAAGCGCGATACCAATCCGGAGCTGTGGTACCCGGCCGACGCCAGTGGCGTCGCTCAGAAATTCAACGACCTGCCCGAGCAATACCGCAAGAACGTGAATGTCACCGAAGTGCCGTATAACCGGCAACCGAACATGCCGCCGGCCCTGTCCGACAGCGAAGTCGACGACGTCGTGCAGTTTCTCGGCACGTTGACCGATGGCTACAAAGCACAATAAAACTTAAGGGGAAATCCATATCATGAAAAAAAATATCCTGGCGCAAGCCATTGCATTGGCCTTGATGGCAAGTCCGCTGGCGGCATCCGCCAGCGAAGCGGAATTGCTGAAGCGGCTCGACAAGCTGGCTGCTGAAGTCGAGCAGCTCAAGGCCGAGCTGGCCGCCACCAAGAAGAAAACCGACACGGTTGAACAGCGCCAGGACGCGCTGGCAGCCGCACCTGTTGCAACAGTAGCGGTCGCGGCTGCTCCAGCAGTCGCCGCTGCGCCGGTCGCCACGGTGGCGGCAGCTTCGCCGGCGAACATGCTGGGACCGAACACGGTGCTGTCGAGCTACGGTGAAGTCAATTACACCCGTCCGCGTCATGACAGCAGCAAGTCGCAAGCCGACGTCGCTCGCGCCGTGATTGGCATCACTCACCGCTTTGACGAAAAGACCAAGATGGTGGCTGAGTTCGAATGGGAGCACGCCGTCACTTCCGCCAGCGACAAGGGCGAGACTGAGGTCGAGCAGCTGTATGTCGAGCGCGAATTCAACAACGGCTTGCGCGCCAAGGGCGGCTTGTTCCTGATCCCGGCCGGCCTGCTCAACACCAACCACGAGCCGACCGCTTATTACGGCGTCTATCGCAATTTTGTCGAAACCGCGATCATTCCATCGACCTGGCGCGAAGCCGGGTTCGGTCTGTCGCAGACGCTCGACAACGGTTTGACCTGGGATACCGGGCTGACTACCGGTTTCGATCTGAGCAAATGGGACGCGTCGTCGACCGATGGCCGCACTTCACCTTTGGGCAGCATCCATCAGGAAGGCCAGATGGCCAAATCGCACGACCTGAGCGTGTTCGGCGCACTGAACTGGCGCGGCGTGCCAGGCTTGCTGCTGGGCGGTTCGGTGTTTACCGGCAAAGTCGGACAAAAGACGCCGGATTTCGCGGCCCAGGATGCGCGCCTGACCTTGTGGGATCTGCATGCCCGTTATACCCCCGGCAAGTGGGACTTGTCGGCGGTCTACGCGCGCGGCACCATCAGCAACACCGAAGCCCTGAACCAGACCTTCGCCGGCCAGCCGACGCCGGTGCCGTCCTCGTTCTACGGCTGGTATACGCAAGCGGCCTACCAGCTGTGGAAGAATTCCGACTACACCCTGACGCCGTTCGTGCGCTATGAACGCTTCAACACCGCCAACGGTTACGCAGCAATGCCGGCCGGCCTGGCAGTCGCCACCGGACCGAACGAAGGCGTGTGGACTACCGGCCTCAACTTCAATGTCGGCGAAGGCGTGGTGCTGAAAGCCGACTACCAGAAATTCAAGGTCGACACCGCCCGTGACCGCTTCAACCTCGGTCTGGGTTATGCTTTCTGATTTTAGATAATGAAACCTAGCCAAATAGCCACGCTGGCGGTTGCCGCCGGCGCCAGCTCCAGCGCCTTCGCCACCCAATACCTGACGGTGGAGCAGGCGCAGCAAACCATGTTTCCGGATGCCTCCGGCTTCAAGGACGCCAGCCTGCAGCTGTCGGGCGAGCAGATCAAGCAGGTTGAAAAGCTCTCCGGCCTGCCGGTGCGTTCGGTCGGCTGGCGGGTGTTTGCCGCTTACAAGGGCGATGCCCAGCTGGGTTACGTGATCCTGGATGACGTGGTCGGCAAGTTTGAACTGATCTCGTATGCCGTGGCGGTCAATCCCGACGCCAGCATCAAGCAGATTGAAATCCTCGCCTACCGCGAGAGCCACGGCTTTGAAATCAAGAGCCCGGCATGGCGCAAGCAATTCGTCGGCAAGAGCGCCGGCGCCGGCGGCCTCAGCATAGGCGACGGCATCGCCAGCATCAGCGGCGCCACCCTCTCCTGCACCCATGTGACCGACGGCGTGCGGCGCATCGCCGCGATCGCCCAGGTGATGCTGAAAAAATGAGACGGCGGGCGCAACCCTGGCTGGGAACTCTGGTCGAGGTGACGCTGGCCGACAGCCTGGGCGAAGCGGAAGCGGCGCAGGCCTTCAACGCCGCTTTCGCGGCGATCGCCACAGTGCATCGCCTGATGAGTTTTCACGATGCCGCCAGCGACGTGGCCCGCATCAATCGCCTGGCGCCCGGCAACGCTATCGCTGTCGATGCGCATACCGCGACTGTGCTGCGGACGGCGCTCGCGATGCAGACGGCAAGCGGCGGCCTGTTCGACATCGCTTGCGCCTCCAGGCTGGCGGCATGGGGATTTCTGCCGGCCGCCTGCCCGCCAGCCGCTCCGCACCATGGCGCCCGCTTGCACATCGACGACCAAGGCATGGTGCACAAGCCGGCGCCGCTGCTGATCGACCTCGGCGGCATCGCCAAGGGCTATGCGGTGGACCTGGCGGTCGAGGCCCTGCGCGCGCTGCATATTGTTTCGGCCTGCGTCAATGCCGGCGGCGATTTGCGGGTGCTGGGGCAAACCCCTTATCCAGTCATGATCCGCGATCCGCGCTCGCCTACCCGAAGCGGCGCCCGCATCGATCTGAAAGACGGCGCGCTGGCTACCTCGGGCAGCTATTTTTCGCAAAAGATGGTGGATGGATGCATGCGTTCGGCGCTGGTCGACGCCGGCAGCGGCAGCGCACTGGTCGACAGCCGCAGCGCCACGGTGCAGGCGCCCGACTGCATGACCGCGGACGCCTTGACCAAGCTGGTGCTGCTCAGCGCCGACCCGCTGCATCCTTTATTGCAGCGATTTGGCGCGACTGCTTTTATAATCTGAGCGATGCGCCAACTCAAACATCCTAAAAACAGCCTGCATCACCCCGGCCTGCGGGCGCACGTCATGCGTTTCCGGCTGGAGCGCTGGCATCGCTTCAGCCTGTACGGCATCAGCGGCCTGCTGGTCGCCAGCGGCATCCTGTGGCTGCTGGCCCGTTATTTCCTGCGCAGCGCCGGCGAGTTCGGCGAAACCGTCCACCCGCTTGAGCCATGGGCCATGAAACTGCATGGCGCCGCCGCCATGGCGACGCTGTTTTTCGTCGGCAGCCTGCTGAACAACCATATCCGGCGCGCCCATCACGCGCGCCGCAACCGTTATTCCGGCTGGAGCATGGCGACGCTGCTGGCCTGGCTGACGCTGAGCGGCTATGCCTTGTACTACCTGGCCAGCGAAGCCAGCCGGCCGCTCTGGTCGGCTGGCCACTGGATCCCTGGCCTGCTGCTGCCGCTGCTGCTGGTATTGCATATTTTTATGGGGCGGCGCGCGGCGCGCCGCTAGCGTCCCCGGAACCGGCGGTTCAAGACTAGACCAGCAGCATCTCGAACCGCCGTGTGTCCTATTTACTGACGCGCTGGATTATTTTCCGCGAAATACTCGTGGTTATCGGCATTGTCCAACGCCGAATCCGGATCGCTGATGGCGAGGCTGTGCGCGCCGCTTTGGCCGTAGACATGGTCGCCGGTGCCGGCCACTACCGTGAAGTGGCTGGTTTCATGCACCAGCGTGCCGGACTTGGAGTCGGTGCCATTGGCCGGCGCTTGCCAGTAGGCGCCGCACAGGTAGACTGTGTAAGGCTGGTCCGGATAGACATAAGCGTAGGTGCCCGAATCGGAACAGCTGCAATCGAATTTATACGACTGGCCGCCGAGGGCGCTGCTGATGTTGCCGTAGTGGCTGGTCGCGGTCGCATAGCGGCCGCTGGTGACCGCGCCAAACCACCAGGTGTAGCGGCTGCCGGTCTTGTTGGCCGCCAGGTAGCTCTTGGCATTGGTGGCGATCGAGGCGGCGTCGCTGCGGGCCGTGGTCAGCGCGGTCTTCTGGCTGTTGCTGCAGCTGGCGAAGCTGGTCGAGCCGCTGGCGTTGATCGCTCCCAGCAGGTCGCCGGAAGTCTGCTTGGATGAAGGCGCAGGACCGCCGTCGACAGTCAGCGGCAGCGCATTGGTTTCCAGCGTGATGCCGCCGCCAGCGCCGCCGGTCTTGGCCTGGACCGCGCTGCCGGCTTCCCGCACCAGAGTCTCGGCGCTGCGCTTGTACTTGACCACGTACTGGCCGCCGCGATACATCTCGTAGTAGGCGCTGAGGTCGACCTCGACCGCCCGGCTTTCATTCGGTTTCAGCGTGATGTAGTCCTTGTCGGTAGCCGGCTTGCGTTTCACCAGCCGTCCCACATAGCGCACCGGCTGGCCGCCCAGCGCGACGCTGAACAAGTCGCCGCTGACGCCGTTCAGCGGCGTTTCCCAATTCAAAATGTGCAAAGGCGCCGCGCTGGTGTTGCTGATGGTGTACAGCACCTTGCCTGCACCCGCATCGCCTTTCGCACTCGCTTCCTGGATCGTTACCTGGATATCGGCCTTTGCTGCGTAAACCGAGCCGCTTACAACGATTGCCGCCACGCACGTGACGCCTGCCAACCATCTCTGAAAATTGACCATGGATTACCCCTCTTGAAGAGTTAAATGGACCTCTGCCCCATGAACACGGGTGAATTTATGCTATACCACAAAGGAGGTAGTTGGCATCCTGTCAAAATTGACAGGATGCCATGACTTCCTGCGCGCGCCTGGACGAGTTGCCACAGGCATGCCGCGTTCCAGAATGGACAGCGTCAAGTGGCTCTACCGCAAGCGGTATAAACGGACTACCATCGTCAGCAGGAATCCGCCATCGGCGCAATCGCCGGCGCGGGATCCGCCTCTGAACATCAAGGAGACCCCATGCCCAGCCCGCTGAATACCGACCATTTCTGGATGCCGTTTACCGCCAACCGCCAGTTCAAGAGCAAGCCGCGCATGCTGGTGTCGGCATCAGGCATGTACTACACCAGCGACGACGGCCGCCAAATCCTGGACGGCACGGCCGGCTTGTGGTGCAGCAATGCCGGCCACTGCCATCCGAAGATCGTCGAGGCGATCCAGAAACAGGCGGCGGCCATGGATTTTGCGCCAGTGTTCCAGATGGGCCACCCTGTGGCTTTCGAAGCCGCCAGCGCGCTGGTCGCCATCGCGCCGGAAGGCTTGAACCGGGTGTTCTTTTGCAATGACGGCTCGGAGTCGGTCGATACCGCGCTGAAGATCGCGCTGGCCTATCACCGGGTGCGCGGCGACGGCTTGCGCACGCGCCTGATCGGCCGCGAGCGCGGCTATCACGGCGTCGGCTTCGGCGGCATCGCGGTCGGCGGCATCGCCGGCAACCGCAAGCACTTCGGCCCGACCCTGGCCGGCGTCGACCACCTGCGCCATCCGCTGGATATCGCCCGCAATGCGTTTTCGCGCGGCTTGCCGGAACACGGCGCCGAGATCGCCGACGAGTTCGAACAGCGCCTGCTGGCGCTGCACGATCCAGCCACCGTGGCAGCCCTGATCGTCGAACCTATCCAGGGCTCGACCGGCGTCATCCTGCCGCCCAAGGGCTATCTGCAAAAGCTGCGCGCCATCTGCGACAAGTACGGCATCCTGCTGATTTTCGACGAAGTGATCACTGGCTTCGGCCGCCTCGGCGCACCGTTCGCAGCCGACTATTTCGGCGTGGTGCCGGATATGATCTGCTGCGCCAAGGGCCTCACCAACGCCAGCGTGCCGATGGGCGCGGTGATCGTGCGCCAGGATATCCACGACGCCTTCATGAGCGCCGCCAATGAAAACGCCATCGAATTCTTCCATGGCTATACCTATACCGCCCACCCTCTGGCAGCGGCCGCCGCGGTGGCCGCCATGGCTGTCTACAAGAGCGAAAACCTGTTCGACCGCGCAGCTGCGACAGCACCGTATTTCGAGCAGGCGGCGCACAGCCTGAAAGGCCTTCCTTTCGTCAAGGACGTGCGCAACCTGGGACTGGTGTGCGGGATTGAACTGGAGTCGATTGCCGGCAAGCCAGGTGCGCGCGCCTTCGATGTCTTCCTCCGGTGTTTCTGGGACAAAGGCGTGCTGATCCGCACCACCGGCGACATCATCGCCCTGTCGCCGCCGCTGATCATCGAGCCGGGCCAGATCGATCAGTTGTTCGCAGCGATCGGCGAAGTGCTGAAGGCGCAGCATGCGGCGAGCCCTACGGCCGCTTGAACATCGGCTGAAACCGCCTGGCAGGGGTCAATAAAAAACCCGCCGATACCTGCCCTGGACCAGGGCGAGTATCGGCGGGTTTTTAGTGGCCGGACCAGAAGGTTCGGTGCACTGCGTGGCTTACGCGTCGCGCGAAGCCTTTTTACGCTCGTGTTCCTTCAGGTAGCGCTTACGCAGGCGGATGCTCTTCGGCGTGACTTCGACCAGTTCGTCGTCGTCGATGAATTCAACCGCGTATTCCAGCGACATTTCAATCGGCGGCACCAGGCGCACCGCTTCGTCGGTACCGGACGAACGGACGTTGGTCAGCTGCTTGCCCTTGATCGGGTTGACCACCAGGTCGTTGTCGCGCGAGTGGATGCCGATGATCATGCCTTCGTAGACCGGGTCGTTGTGGCTGACGAACATGCGGCCGCGATCCTGCAGTTTCCAGATAGCGTAGGCAACGGCCGCGCCGTCGTCCTGCGAGATCAGCACGCCGTTGCGACGGCCGCCCAGTTCACCCTTGGAGGTGTCAACCGGCGCGTATTCGTCGAACACGTGGCTCATCAGGCCGGTGCCGCGGGTCAGGGTCATGAATTCGCCCTGGAAGCCGATCAGGCCGCGTGCTGGAATGCGGTATTCGAGACGGACACGGCCCTTGCCGTCCGGTTCCATGTTTTGCAGGTCGCCGCGGCGACGGCCCAGTTCTTCCATGACGCCGCCCTGGTTCACTTCTTCAACGTCGACAGTCAGGTTCTCGTAGGGCTCGTGGCGCACGCCGTCCACCATCTTGAACACCACGCGCGGACGCGAAACGGCCAGCTCGTAGCCTTCGCGGCGCATGTTTTCGATCAGGATGGTCAGGTGCAATTCGCCGCGGCCCGACACTTCATAGGTCGAATCGTCGTTCTCGGCCTGCACTACGCGCAGCGCCATGTTGGCCTTCAGCTCGCGGTCCAGGCGGTCCTTGATTTGGCGAGTGGTCACGAACTTGCCTTCGCGGCCAGCCAGCGGCGAGTTGTTGACCATGAAGTTCATGGTCAGGGTCGGTTCGTCAACCTTCAGCATCGGCAAGCCTTCCGGCGAGTCCGGTGCGCAGATGGTGGAACCGATGCTGATTTCTTCGATACCGTTGATCAGCACGATGTCGCCAGCCAGCGCTTCGTCTGTCAGCACGCGATCCAGGCCGCGGAAAGTCAACACCTGGTTGATGCGAGCCTTGGTTGGCTTGTCGTCCGGACCGTTCATCCAGATCACGTCTTGCAAGGCTTTGACTTTACCGCGCAGGATACGGCCAACGCCGATCTTGCCGACGTAGGAAGAGTATTCCAGCGAAGTGATCTGCAGTTGCAGCGGGCCGTTAGGATCATCTTCACGCGCTGGAACGTGCTTCAGGATCGCGTCGAACAGCGGTTCCATGTTGCCGTCGCGGACGGTGTCTTCCAGGCCTGCATAGCCTTTGAAGCCCGATGCGTAGATGATCGGGAAGTCCAGCTGCTCGTCGGTTGCGCCGAGCTTGTCGAACAGTTCGAAGGTGGCGTTCACAGCCTTTTGCGGGTCGGCGTTTTCGCGGTCGATCTTGTTGACCACGACGATCGGCTTCAAGCCCAGCGCCAGCGCCTTGCGTGTCACGAAACGCGTTTGCGGCATCGGACCTTCTTGCGCATCGACCAGCAGCAGAACGCTGTCGACCATCGACAGTACGCGCTCGACTTCGCCGCCGAAGTCGGCGTGGCCCGGGGTATCGACGATGTTGATGTGGGTGCCCTTGTATTCGACTGCGCAGTTCTTCGACAGAATGGTAATGCCGCGTTCTTTTTCAATTTCGTTCGAATCCATCACGCGTGCATCGACGTGCTGGTTGTCACGGAAGGTGCCGGATTGACGCAGCAATTGGTCAACCAGAGTGGTCTTGCCGTGGTCAACGTGGGCAATGATGGCAATGTTGCGGATAGCGCGAGGTGTGTTTGACATGGTCAGTTTGGAGATTGAAGAACTTAGTAAGTGCGCAGGTTACAGTTACGATTGCGCAGAATATTTATTGCGAGATTATTTATTGCAAGATTATTTATTGCTACATATGCGGCCAAACATGCTCGCTAAGGCACTGCACAGAAGTACGGCAGATGTAGCGGAATTTGGGAGGCCGCGCATTATAGCATGACGCGCTGCACTACTTTATGAAAAGCCTTGTAATTTCAACGAGTTGCTGTCTCAAACGCAGCACATGCGTTGTTCAAAAGGCATTTATACGCGCTGTGCCGTGGCAATCAGGCGTTCGGGCGCCAGGACGCCGTAATCATGCAGCTGCGCGGTGCCCAGCAGTTGCCTTTCGGATACAGCATCTCCCGACTGCAAATACACCCGCACCCGCCCAGCCTGTGCCGGCAAGGCCACGCCCTCTTTCGTCAGCGTCAGGCGCTGGCCTTGCAGAAAGCGCTTGGCCAGCGGTTCGGACAGCAGCACTTCGGGAAACGTCAGCAGCAGGCTGTCGACCGGCGCCAGCAAGGCGCTGCGCTGCTCCGGTTCGGTGGCCGCCAGTTGTTCCAGGGTGACGCAGCCATCCAGCGTCAGGTGGCCCACCTGGATCCGGCGCAGCTCTTGCAGATGGGCGCCGCAACCCAGCGCGGCGCCGATGTCCTCACCCAGCACACGGATGTAGGTGCCCTTGCTGCAGGCGACACGCAGGCGCAGGAACGGCGCTTGGTAGTCCAGGAACTCCAGTGTGTGAATGCTCACGTCACGCGCTTCGCGTTCCAGCGTGATGCCGGCACGGGCGTATTCGTAGAGCGGCTTGCCGTCGCGCTTGAGCGCCGAGTACATCGGCGGTACCTGCTTGATGGGGCCGCGGAACTGCGCCAGCACCGCGTCGATCTGCTCGCGGCTAACGTCGACATCCTTGCGTTCCAGCACCTCGCCCTCGGTATCGCCGGTGGTAGTACCCACTCCCAGATGGATCAAGGTTTCGTAAGTCTTGTCAGCGTCCAGCAGATCCTGGGCGAACTTGGTGGCTTCGCCAAAGCAGAGCGGCAGCACGCCGGTGGCAAAGGGATCGAGCGTGCCAGTGTGGCCGGCTTTTTGCGCATTGAGCAAGCCTTTGGCCTTGATCAATGCGTCATTGCTGGAAAAGCCGACCGGCTTGTCCAGCAGCAGGACGCCATTCAAGGGGACACGGATTCTTTTGGGTGGGCGTGATGCCATGGTAGCAATGCAAAAAAGGGATAAACGGAAACGGCCTGCTGTTGCCAGCAAGCCGCATCAAATGATTGAACAATAACTGCTGATCAAACGTAATCAGGAAGTCATTTATTCCTGGCCATCGTCCTTGGAACGGGTCGCGTTCGCCAGGTCGATCAGGCGCGACATCTCGACGCCGCGGGCGGTCGAATTGTCGTGGATGAAATGCAAGGCAGGCAAGGTGTGGATAGTCAGGCGGCGGCCCAGCTGGTTGCGCAGGAAACCGGCAGCCTGGGTCAGGCCCTTGACGGTATTCGCAATCGCTTCCTTGTCGTCGTTGAGCATCGTGAAAAACACCTTGGCATGGGCGTAATCCGGCGTCACCTGCACTTCGGTAATCGTGATCATGCCGACCCGCGGGTCCTTCAACTCGAACACGATGATCTCGGACAAGTCCTTCTGGATCTGGTCTGCAACGCGCAGGCCGCGGCCGGGGATGGATTTACTATGTTTAGCCATACTTTTATTCGGCGCTGTTACGCGCTATATCTTTCACAAATGAACTACCAACAACTTTTCAGCTGGCGCGTAGGCAGAATACCCACCTTGCAAACCATGCATCGAAACCGATGCGCCGTAGGGTGGGCACGAAGTGCCCACGCGGCAATTGCGCCATAGGTATCCGCGTGGGCATTGCATGCCCACCCTACGAAACCACATGATATTACCAAACGAAAATCGGGCTGTTAGCCCGATTTTCCTGCCTTACGCACCAGAGCTGCGTGCGTGTGCTTTGACTATTACAGGGTACGCGCGATTTCTTCGACTTCAAAGATTTCGAGGTGATCGCCTTCTTTGATGTCGTTGAAGTTCTTCAGGGTCAGACCGCATTCGAAGCCGGAACGGACTTCCTTGACGTCATCCTTGAAGCGTTTCAGCGAATCCAGCTCGCCTGTCCACAAGACCACGTTGTCGCGCAGCAGGCGGACCGAAGCGCCACGCTTGACCAGGCCTTCGAGCACGTAGCAACCGGCAATCGCGCCGACTTTGCTGACCAGCAGGACCTGGCGAATTTCCACCAGACCGAGGTTCTGTTCGCGCTTCTCCGGCGACAGCATGCCGGACATCGCTGCCTTGATCTCGTCCACGGCATCGTAAATGATGTTGTAGTAACGGATGTCGACGCCGTTGGCTTCCGCCAGCTTGCGTGCCTGCGCATCGGCGCGGGCGTTGAAGCCGATGATCACGGCCTTGGAAGCGACTGCCAGGTTGACGTCCGACTCGCTGATGCCGCCGACGCCGGCGTGCACCACTTGTACCCGGACTTCACTGGTCGACAGCTTCTGCAGCGACTGCACCAACGCTTCTTGCGAACCTTGCACGTCGGTCTTGATGATCATCGGCAGATTCTTGACTTCGCCTTCAGCCATCTGGTCGAACATGTTTTCCAGCTTCGCGGCTTGCTGCTTGGCCAGCTTGACGTCACGGTACTTGCCTTGACGGAACTGACCGATTTCGCGCGCCTTGCGCTCGTCTGCCATGACCATGACTTCTTCGCCGGCAACCGGCACTTCTGTCAGGCCCTGGATTTCGACCGGAATCGACGGACCGGCTTCGGAAATCGCCTTGCCGTTTTCGTCCAGCATCGCACGGACGCGGCCATAAGCCGAACCCGCCAGCACGACGTCGCCGCGCTTCAAGGTGCCGGACTGCACCAGGATGGTTGCTACCGGACCGCGGCCCTTGTCGAGACGCGCTTCCACCACCAGGCCGCGGGCCGGAGCAGCAACCGCTGCCTTCAGCTCCAGCACTTCGGCTTGCAGCAGCACTTGCTCCAACAGGTTGTCGATGCCTTCGCCAGTCTTGGCCGATACCGGCACGAATGGCGATTCGCCACCGTATTCTTCCGGCACCACTTGTTCCGCGATCAGTTCCTGCTTGACGCGATCCAGGTTGCCGCCCGGTTTGTCGATCTTGTTGATCGCCACCACCAGCGGTACGCCGGCGGCTTTCGCGTGGGCGATCGCTTCCTTGGTTTGCGGCATCACGCCGTCGTCGGCTGCCACCACCAGGATGACAATGTCGGTCGCCTTGGCGCCACGGGCACGCATCGCGGTAAACGCTTCGTGGCCCGGGGTGTCGAGGAAGGTGATCATGCCGCGCGGCGTTTCCACGTGATAGGCGCCGATGTGCTGGGTAATGCCGCCGGCTTCGCCGGATGCAACCTTGGCGCGGCGGATGTAATCCAGCAGCGAGGTCTTGCCATGGTCGACGTGACCCATGACGGTGACCACCGGTGCGCGCGGCAGCAGTTCGGCGTCGGCATGTTCTTCGCCGTCGACCAGCAATGCTTCCGGATCATCCAATTTCGCAGCGTGCGCGGTGTGGCCCATTTCTTCGACCAGAATCATCGACGTTTCCTGGTCCAGCACCTGGTTGATGGTGACCATCTGGCCCAGTTTCATCAAATGCTTGATGACTTCCGAAGCCTTGACCGACATCTTGTGCGCCAGTTCAGCGACAGTAATGGTTTCCGGAACATAGATGTCCTTGATGACCGCTTCTGTCGGCGCCTGGAAATTGCTTTCGTGATCGTCGTTATGCGAACCACGGCGGCCCTTAGGACCACCGCGCCAGCCATCGCGCCCGCCGCCGGTGTTGCCGCGGGTCTTGATGCCGAGGCCGCGCTTCTTGGCGGCGTCGTCCTGCCAGGTCGAAGAGACGTTGGCGGACTTGATCGACTTCTTGTCGACCACGACCTTCTTGTCGTCTTTCTTCTCGCCCGGCTTCTTGTCGGCAGGCTTGTGCAGCGTGCCTTCGGCGGTCTTGGCCGGGGCAGCGACTGGCGCTACCGGCTCAGGCGCCTTGATCACGCGGCGCGGTGCATTCATCATGGCCTTGATCTGCGCCACTTCATCCTGCACTGCCTTGCGGGCGCGTTCGGTCGCAGCGGATTTCTCGGCAGCTTCCTTGGCGGCTTGCGCAACTTTTTGCTTGGCTTCTTCGCTGGCCAGGCGTTTCTTTTCTTCTGCCGCCGGATCTTCCTGCTTGACCGGCGCATCGGCGCTGGCAGCCACCGGGGCCGGTGCTTGCGCAGCGGCTTTCTTGGCTTCCAGTTCAGCTTTCTTGGCGTCGCTTTCCGCTTTTTGCGCAGCCTTGGCTTGCGCTTCCTTCTCAGCTTCCAGCTTGGCCAGGCGTTCTTGCTTTTCCAGCAATTCGGCTTCCTGGCGAGCGATCAATTCTGCCTGACGGCGAGCTTCTTCCACCCGGCGTGCCTGTTCCGCTTCGTCGACGACGGGCGCGGCAGGCGCGACCGGTGCTGCCGCTACTTCGGCAACCGGCTCGTCACGCTTGACGAAAGTACGCTTCTTGCGCACTTCAACCTGGATCGTGCGCGACTTGCCGGTGGCGTCAGCCTGCTTGATCTCGGTGGTTTCCTTGCGGGTCAGCGTGATTTTCTTCTTTTCGCTATCCGGCACCGCACCGTGCGAACGGCGCAGGTGTTCCAGCAGGCGATCCTTGTCTTCTTTCGACAAGGCGTCGTCAGTCGAATTTTTCTGGACGCCAGCCGATTGCAGTTGTGTCAGCAGTAAGTCCGCTGGCATTTTCAGCTCGGTGGCAAATTGGGCTACATTGTTACTCGCCATTCAGTCCTCTTTTTCTATGTGGCGCGGCAGACGATACGGAACCTCTCGGATCACTCGATCACTTGGCTTCCGCTATATTCCATGCCTTGGCTTGCAGGGCCTTGGCATGATCATCGTACTTGGCATCGATGAGTTTCATCTCATCGTCGGTCACATCTTTAAACTCTTCTTCAATCAAATGACGCGCACGGTCGGCCGGCAAAGCCAGGATCGCGCCAAACTCGTCATACGCCAGGGCGGCGAAGGCAGCCAAGGTCTTGACTCCAGCCAGGCCCAGCTTGCCGGCGGTAACCCGGTCCATGCCTTCGAAGTTGACCAGCGCATCTTCCATGCCTTCCAGTCCTTCTTCCGAGGCAATCGCTTCGGTCACCAGGGCATCGCGCGCCCGGTTGCGCAGTTCGTTGACGGTGTCTTCGTCGAACGAATCGATCTCCAGCATTTCGGTGATCGGCACGTAGGCGATCTCTTCCAGGCTGGCGAAACCTTCTTCCACCAGGATGTCGGCGACTTCCTGGTCGACGTCCAGCTTTTCCATGAACAGGGTGCGGATCGCCGCGGTTTCCACCGCCGATTTGTCGGCCGATTCTTCCGCTGTCATGATGTTGATCTGCCAGCCGGTCAGTTCTGCCGCCAGGCGCACGTTCTGGCCGCCGCGGCCGATGGCAATCGCCAGGTTCTCTTCATCGACGACGACGTCCATGGCATGCTTTTCTTCGTCAACCATGATCGAAGAAACATTGGCAGGAGCCAGTGCGCCGATGACGAATTGCGCCGGATCTTCCGACCACAGCACGATGTCGACCCGCTCGCCGCCCAGTTCGCCAGTCACGGCCTGCACGCGCGAACCGCGCATGCCGACGCAAGTGCCGATAGGATCGATGCGCTTGTCCGCGGTGAACACGGCAATCTTGGCGCGTACGCCAGGGTCGCGCGCCGCCGATTTGATTTCCAGCGAGCCTTGTTCGATTTCCGGCACTTCCAGTTCGAACAGCTTCATGATGAATTCCGGCGCGGTGCGCGACAGGATCACTTGCGGGCCGCGTGCATTGCGGTCGATACGCAGGATGAAGGCGCGGACACGGTCGCCGATACGCAGGTTTTCCTTAGGAATCGTCTGGTCGCGCGGCAAGCGTGCTTCGATCTTGCCCGATTCGACAATCGCGTCACCGCGTTCCATGCGCTTGATGGTGCCGGTGACCAGCGAATCGCCGCGTTCCAGGAAGTCGGCCAGGATCTGCTCGCGTTCAGCGTCGCGGATCCGTTGCAGCACGACCTGCTTGGTGTCTTGCGCAAAGCGGCGGCCGAATTCCACCGATTCGATCGGTTCTTCGATGTGGTCGTCGACTTCGACGTCGTCAATCTGTTCCTTGGCTTCGAACAGCAGGATTTCCTGGTCCGGCAATTGCAGACCCGCTTCATCCGGCACCACGTGCCAGCGGCGGAAGGATTCGAACTCGCCGGTTTCACGATCGATCGTGACGCGGATATCGACGTCGCCCTCGTAGCGTTTTTTGGTTGCCTGTCCAAGCGCGTGTTCGAGCGCACCGAACACAACATCCCGATCGACGTTTTTTTCATGCGCGAGCGCATCGACCAACAATAAAATTTCGCGACTCATGCTTTGCGACTCCTAAAATCCACTTGCGGCACCAGGTGTGCCTTATCTACGTCAGCGAGCGTAAAATCCAACACCGCCGACCCATCTTTTGTTTCAAATTCGATTTTCAAGTTCTCGCCTTCGGGTTCGCCGAGGACGCCTTGAAATGACTTCCGGTGCGCTGCGCCCGGCATCGCCACGCGCAATTTCACGATCGCTTCCTTGCCGGCAAAACGCACATAGTCAGCCAGCTTCTTCAGCGGCCGGTCGAGGCCTGGCGACGAGACTTCCAGCCGCTCGTACACGACATTTTCCACCGTCAGCACGTGCAGCAGCTGATGCGTCACTTTTTCGCAATCTTCTACCGTGATCTGGCCCTGCTCGGCGTTTTCCGGCGTGAAATCGATGTATACGCGCAACAAGCCACGCGCGGCCTTTTCGAATTCGACCAGCTCATAGCCCATGCCAACCACGGTTGTTTCAATCAGCTCCAGCAACTGCAAGGCAACTCCCTATAAATATAGCTTGCGGCCCGGCGATTGCAGGCCCGAATGAATACGCACAAGCAGCACGCACGACTTAAAAGCCGCTAAAAACGAAAAGCAAAAAAAAATGGGCATCTGCCCATCTTCTTATCGTTTGTCATTTCAAGCAGTTTCGCGAGACCGGCTGCGCATCAAATCGAATTCTTCAACCGATATTCAATTTAATTTCGCTTTAAATCTCGTTAATGACTTCTGTTAACTTGTAAATTATAAACGATTGGGCTATGTACCGCAATGCAGGAAGTTTGCATTTATTGACAATCGGCCGCCAACAGACGGTAAATTAATCATTATTGCCACACCTCCCGCCACTTCTTTCACATCGCCCAGAGCGGCAAAAGCCGCCAGGGACAAGAACAGCGATCAGCCGCGCGGCCGCCGGCGCGGCACGCCTTGCGCGCCATAGTGGCCGCCGCCGGTTGGTCCGCCGGCCGCCTTGTTAGGACGCGCCGGACGGGCAAAACCACCGCCGCCGCCGTTGCGCCGGTGCTGCCCGGCATCCGGGAAGCCCAACGCGGTTTGCAACGGATCCGGCTGGCGGCTGCGCGGCTGGCCGCCACCACCCTGTGGGCGACCTTGGCCGCCGCCTTGCGGACGACCTTGACCACCGCCCTGCGGACGGCCTTGGCCGCCGCCGGGGCCGCGGCCCTGATTACCACGCGGCTGGCCGCCGAAACCCGGGTCGCGATAAACGCCAGGACCTTGCGGCGCGCTGTCGGCGCGATTGCCGTTAGGCTCGCGATCCTTGTTGAAATCGGGACGCCCCTTGCCGCCACCGGCATTCTGGCCGGCTGCCGGCTTGTCCAGACCGTACGCTGCCATCATGTCGCGTACCGCATTCTCATCCAGCTCTTCCCAGCGGCCACGCTTGAGACCGCGCGGCAGCGTCATGGCGCCGTAACGGGTGCGGATCAGACGCGACACGGTCAGGCCGATAGCCTCGAACATGCGGCGCACTTCACGGTTACGGCCTTCGCCGATCACCACGCGGTACCATTTGTTGATGCCTTCGCCGCCGCCGTCCGCAATCTTGGTGAATTGCGCCAGGCCGTCTTCCAGCTCGACGCCGGCCAGCAGTTTCTGGCGCATGCCTTGTTCCAGCTCGCCCAGGGTACGCACCGCGTATTCGCGGTCGATGCCGTAGCGCGGATGCATCAGGCGGTTGCACAGGTCGCCCGAAGTCGTAAACAGCAGCAGACCCTCGGTGTTGAAGTCCAGACGCCCGACGGCCAGCCATTTGGCTGCCTTCATGTTAGGCAAACGGTCGAATACCGATGGACGGCCATCCGGGTCGTTGTGACTAACGATCTCGCCAGCCGGCTTGTGATACACCAGCACCCGTGGCGGACGCTTGCTGACTTTGCGTTGCAGCAACTTGCCATTGATGCGGATCTGGTCGGTCGGCAGGATGCGCTGGCCGATATGGGCCGGCTCGCTGTTGACCGACACCCGGCCGGCGATAATCAGTTCTTCCATGTCGCGCCGCGAACCGAGGCCGACTTCCGCCAGCACCTTGTGCAGCTTTGGCGCATCATCTTCGGCGGTCAGGTCGCGCCGGACAACTTTCTGTGCAGCCTGGCGGCGGTCATTGGCGTCTTCAGTGGTCACCAGCGTATCGAAGGACTCGGAGGTAACGAAAGAGAAAACTTCATCGGCGTCGGCGCCGCGGCCGCCCGGCTTGCCGTTACGCTGGCCTGGCTTGCCATTCTGTGCTTGCGGCTTCTTGCCTTTTTGCTGGCGGTCGCGCGAGTTGCGATCAGCGCCGCGTTCGCCATTGCGTTCGCCGCCACGGCCATTGTTGCGCTCGCCACGCGGCTGGCGCGGTTCGCCCGCATCGCCAGCCTGGGTTACAGCCGGCTGGCCGTCAGCGGCGGCCAGATTGCCGCCCTCAGCTGCGGCTTCAGCGGCAGCCGAAGACTCTTGCGCGCGTTGGGCGGCACGGTTGCTGCGCAAGGCGCGCGGACCGCGCACGCCGCGCTTGGCCGGACGCTCGCGCGGCGCGGTTTCCTGATTTTCTGTTGTATTGACGAACAGTGCCGCCTCCACCACCACCGGCGCTGACGGGGCAGGCGCTTCGACACCGACAACCACTGTTTCGGCAGCCGCTGCCGCTTTCTTGCGCGGCGCGGCTTTAGGCTTGGCCGGGGCCGGCGCCTCAGTTGCATTTACAGCAACAACTTCAGATGCAACACTGCTGTCGTCGGCGGCCGCGGCGACTTTCTTGCGCGGCGCACGCGGTGCACGCTTGACCGGCTCAGCCGCAACGGGCGTCTCTGCAACGGCCGGCGCTTCCGCCGCGGCTTTGCGCGCTCTCGGCTTTTTGGCTGGCTTCGGTTCAGTGGCGGCTGTCACGTCGACGACCGGTGCATCATTGGAACTAGGTGGGTTCATTATTCAGGTGTTGGTTATGCCGACCTGGCGTGGCTTCATCATCCGATGCGGGCGCTTGGTCGTTGGTGTGGGTTTCATTCGATGCAACGGTTGTTTCCTGCGGCTGAGCAATGATTTCCTCAGCCGTTTCCGCTGCATTTTCCGTCATGGCTTCCGATTCGCCGATGGCTCCATCGACAACATCTTCCACCAGTGGTTCTGCAATCTGTTCTGCGTCCACGGAGCCGTCGACTGCAATATGCGCTTCCTGCTGATCTTCCTGATCCTGCACATCCTGCGCGGCTAGCTCGGACTCCAGTTGTTCTTCACTTGCTTCCCTGGCTGCGGCGGCATCCAGCACCGCCCTGGCCTCCATGCTCGCTTCCAGATCCGCCTCCAATGCCTGCAATTCGAGCAGATTGCCTTCCTGCATGTCATTGCGGGCAACCTGCTGCAGCGGCGGCAGCTGATCCAGCGAGGTCAGGCCGAGATCGTCGAGAAAATGCTTGGTGGTGGCGAACAAGGCCGGCCGTCCCGGCACGTCACGATGGCCGATGGCCTCGATCCAGCCGCGCTCCTCCAGCATTTTCACGGTCTGCGAATTGACTGTGACGCCACGAATTTCCTCGATATCGCCGCGGGTTACTGGTTGACGATAGGCAATAATTGCCAAGGTTTCAAGGGTGGCGCGCGAGTATTTCGGCGGCTTTTCCGGGTTCAGGCGCTCCAGATAGACTTTCATCTCCGGGCGGCTCTGAAAGCGCCAGCCGGTCGACAGGGCAACTACCTCGATGCCCTTGTCCGCCCAGTCCGTACGCAGCTCCTCCAGCATAGACCTGATCGTATCTGCATTGATTTCGCCGTCTTCCTCGCCGCTATCGTCGCCATTGCGCGCATACAGCTTTTTCAAGTCGTTAAGCGACAGCGGCTCGTGAGCACAGAGCAATGCAGTTTCGAGGACTTTCTTGGCCTCAATAGTATTCATGTACGACGTAGTTTATTTAAATTTTATTAAAAAATTCGCAGAGCTCATGTTCAACGGCAGGCGTCGTTAATCCGCCTGATGCCCGGTCAAAGAAAAAGCTGTTGATACTGCTGTCCAGCGCCCGTTAGAGGAGGATTAATGAGGGCGGGGACAATAAGACATGAATAAGACAGCCGCACCACGGGTGCACCGCTCGTTCCTTAGATTTCAATCCAGGCGGCCGGGCTAAAGCTGCAACCGGTCCGTCATTTATCGAAAAATGTTGAGACAGAGTTTAGCACAAAGCTTATAGGGAGGGCGGATTGATCTTGCGGATGTGGTTATTTGACGATAGACCCAGGGTCTGTCGCAACGCGGAGCGCGCCTGGCTGGCGCACCCCGTTTGGCAAATCGGCGGGGGAAGTATTCAGCTGCCGCGATAGGTGGAATACGACCATGGCGACACCACCAGCGGCACGTGGTAGTTCTGATCGGCATGGGCAATGCCAAAAGCCAGCGTGACGCGATCAACAAAACGCGGGCTTGGCAGGTCAATTCCTTGCGAAGCGAAATAGTCCCCGGCCGAAAACACCAGCTCGTATTGCCCGGCCTGCATCTCTTCGCCCTGCAGCAAAGGCACGTCAACCCGCCCATCCTGGTTGGTCACTGCGCTCTTTAACAGGCTGCGGCCGGCAGCGGTAACGGAGTAGAGTGCGATTTTGACACCTGCGCCCGGCTTGCCCTGGGTGATATCCAGAACGTGCGTACTTAATTTTCCAACGGCGTTTCCCATGACAGTTCCCTATATCGATTAGTTGAAAACGAGTATCGATCAAATGATATACCGCAGGGTCCAGGTCAATATACTATCCGGCATATATTAATCATGGCTGCAGCGCACATAATTCCTACAACGCATTCAGATCAATCGAACACTCCAGGCCCAGCAATGACCATCAACACCGATCCTCACTACCCGCGCGACATGACCGGCTACGGCCGCAAGCCGCCCCACCCGCAGTGGCCGAACAAGGCCCGGATCGCCCTGCAGTTCGTGCTGAACTATGAAGAAGGCAGCGAAAACTGCGTGCTGGACGGCGACGCCGGTTCGGAAACCTTCCTCTCTGAAATCATCGGCGCCCAAAGCTTCCCGGCGCGCCACATGAGCATGGAATCGCTGTACGAATACGGTTCGCGCGCCGGCGTCTGGCGTTTATTGCGCATGTTTGAAGAGCGCCACCTGCCCCTGACCGTGTTCGGTGTTGCGCGCGCGCTACAGCGCAACCCGGAAGCGACCGCCGCTTTTCAAGAACTTGGCCATGAAATCGCCTGCCACGGCTTGCGCTGGATCAGTTACCAGAATATCGACGAGGCTACCGAACGCGCGCATATCGCCGAAGCCGTCAGCGTCATCCAGCAATTGACCGGCAGCGCCCCGCTCGGCTGGTATACCGGCCGCGATTCGCCCAACACCCGCCGCCTGGTGATGGAACACGGCGGCTTCAGCTACGACGCCGACCACTACGGCGACGACCTGCCGTTCTGGGAACAGGTCAGCTTCAAGGACGGCAATGGCAAGGCGCAAACCAAGCCGCAGCTGATCGTGCCCTACACCCTGGACACCAACGACATGCGCTTCGCCGCCATGCAAGGCTTCAATTCCGGCACCCAGTTCTTCGATTACCTGAAAGACGCCTTCGACGTGCTGTACCGCGAAGGCGATCCGCATGGCCTGAACCAGCCGAAAATGCTGTCGGTCGGCCTGCACTGCCGCCTGGTCGGCCGGCCCGGACGCGCTGCAGCGCTGGCGCGCTTCCTCGATTATGTGCAGAGCCACGGCCAGGTATGGATTACCCGGCGTATCGACATCGCCGATCACTGGCGCGCGACGCATCCGTTTTCGGCATAACGCTTTTTCAACCCGCCGTGGCGGTTCCACGGACCTTGCTTGAACACGGACGCGTGTTGTTTCAGATGAATAAAACCGGAAATTTATTTACTACTTATTTACCATCTTATAAAAATCAGGAGACAGGGATGTACCCAGTTAAAAACAAATTGAAAAAACTGCAACTCGTCGCGGCCCTCGGCGCGACGATTGCACTGCCAGCCATGGCCCAGACGTCGGTCCAGGTCACAGGCCTGGTCGACACCTACGTCGGCTCGCTCAAATACAGCGGCGACTCGGGGCGCACCAGCGTGGTCGACAGCGGCGGCATGACCACTTCGTGGATCGGCTTCAAGGGCACCGAGGACTTGGGCGGCGGGCTCAAGGCCAAGTTCAACCTGACCTCGTTCTTCCGTTCCAACACCGGCGCCACCGGCCGCTTCGACGGCAACGAAACGATGTTCTCGCGCGACGCCAACGTCGGCCTGACCGGCAACTTCGGCGCGGTTTCCCTGGGCCGCGACCTCGCGCCTAACTTCCTGCCTTCGATCCTGTTCAACCCGTTCGGCGATTCGTTCAAGCTGTCGCCGCTGATCCTGCACATGGATGTGCCTTGGTTCAACGCGTCCGGCTGGACCAATTCGGTCGCCGGCGACACCGGCTGGAGCAATGAAATCATTTACACGACGCCGGACTTCGCCGGTCTGAAAGCCAACTTCCACTATCAGTTCGGCGAACAGGCAGGCAACAACGGCAAGAACAATATCGGCGCCAACGTCCTGTATTTCCACGGCCCGCTGGCATTGACCGCGTACTATCAACGGGTCAAGGTCAACAACCCGCTGGAGCTGTCGCCAGGCAACGTCCAGCCCGCCACCAACATCCCGCTGCCAAGCGGCATGATGGCGGCGCGCCAATCGAACTGGTTCCTGGGCGCCACCTACGACCTTACCGTCGCCAAGCTGTTCGCCACCTACGACCAGACCTCGCATGACATCGACCTGAAGGACAAGACGCTGCAACTCGGCACCAGCATCCCGCTGGGCCAGGGCGCGGTGCTGGCGTCCTGGGCCAACACCAAGCGTTCCGGCGCAGCGGTGGGCGAGTCGCTCAAGCGTAATACGGCATCGCTGGGCTACGACTACAATATGTCGAAGCGCACCGACCTGTATGCGGTCTACATGTACGACAAGATCACCGAGCAAACCGTCGGCAACAGCGTTGCCTTTGGCATCCGCCACCGTTTCTGATCGACGGGCAATGCAATAAATAAGCTGATACAGTAGTCGCACCCGATGCGCGTCGATCGCCTAGCCGATCGGCGCGCGTTTTAACGTTTGGATTCCTATGCCGGCAGACTCCACCATCAGCAGCGCCGAATGGCAGGTACGCAAGGATTTGGCGGCCTGCTACCGCCTGTGCGCCTTGAAGCATTGGGACGACCTGATCTACACCCACATTTCCGCCTCGGTGCCGGATGAACCCGGGCATTTCCTGCTGAATCCATTCGGCTATCGCTTCGACGAAGTGTGCGCATCGAACCTGATCAAGATCGATGCCAGCGGACAGGTGGTCGGCGATTCGCCGCACCGGGTCAACGTCAGCGGCTTCGCCATTCACGGCGCGGTCCATGCAGCCAGGCCGGACGCCGCATGCGTCATGCATCTGCACAATGTCAACGCCGTGGCGGTCAGCGCCCTGGCCGACGGCCTGCAGCCGCTTTCCCAGCACGCGCTGCGTTTTTACGAACAGATTGCCTATCACGACTATGAGGGACTGGCGCTGACGCCGACAGAGCAGGAACGCATGGTTGCGCGCCTGGGCCAATTGCCCGCCATGCTGCTGCGCAACCATGGCAGCCTGGTATGCGGCCGCACCGTGGCCGAAGCCTACGTCCTCATGGATACGCTGGACAAAGCTTGCGAAATCCAACTCAAGGCGAATGCCGGCGGCAGCCGGCTGAACCTGCCGTCGCAGGAAATCTGCCGCAAGACGCGCGACCAGCTGCTCGGCGACGGCAGCCCGGAAGGCTTGCTGGAATGGCCTGCCCTGCTGCGCCAGCTGGATGCCATCGACCCCGGCTACCAATACTGATCATTTTATAGAAAGGATTTTTCATGCCGACTTTCAACGTGCAAATTTTCGAAGGCCGCAGCGCCGAACAAAAGCGCGCTTTCGTCCAAGCCATCACCGAAGTGACTTGCAAGACCCTGGACTGCGGGCCTGAATCGGTGGACATCATCATCCAGGAAGTCAAACGCGAAAACTGGGCCACCGCCGGCAAGCTGTGGTCGGAATGAACGCCCGATCACTATCGCAGGCGTAAAAAATGGAGCCGCTTGATCGTGGCTCCATTTTTTTTGACCAGGCAGGAGGCGATCAGCTGACCGCCCTGCCCTGCTCTGCCTTATCCCGATCAGGCGAATGCACCGATCTTCTCAACCACCGCATTGCGCACCGAACCGCTGACCACGAACGATTGCGCCACTGCGATATCGTTGTGGAACCAGCGGTCGCCGTCCAGGCAAGCCGGAATCTGGCGGCGGATTTCCTGATAGGCCGCTTGCGTGCCTGTGCCCAGCACAAAGCCCGGCAGCAGGTCTTCCGTCATGGTCAGCGCCTGCGCCGCCAGCAGCATTTCGACGCCGATGATGTACTGCGTGTTGGTCACCACGGTGGCGGCCTTGCGCGCGCACCAGGTCGAGTTCGAGACGTGGTCTTCGCTGTTGCCCTTGGCCGGGATGCTGTCGACGCTGCCCGGCATGCACAGGGTGCGGTTTTCCATCACCAGCGAGCTCATCGAACATTGCACCACCGGATAGCCGGTATTGACGCCGCGCACGCCGCTCATCAGGTTGCGTGGCAAGCCCCACGACAGGGTCGGATCGATCAGGCGGGCGATGCGGCGTTCGCAGATGCTGCCCAGATCGGCAATCGCGATCGCCAGCAAGTCCATCGCCTGCGCCAGGTACTGGCCGTGGAAATTGCCGCCGGAGATGATCTCGAAGCCGCCGCCTTCTTTGTCAAAGATCAGCGGATTGTCGGTGGCGGAGTTGATTTCCTTGTCGACGATGTTGTCGATGTAGTCCAGCGCATCGAACACCGGCCCATAGACCTGCGGCGAGCAGCGCAGCGAGTAGACGTCCTGGATCCGTGAGCTGTAAGGGATATCGGTGCGGCGCGATTCTTCCGGAAACTGCACCGAACGCGCCTCGTGCGTGGTGCGGGTGGAACCGGACAGCAGCTTGCGGATGATGGCGGCGGTCTTGATCTGGCCGGCGTGCGGACGGGCTTGCTGGATGCGGTGGTCGAAGGCGGCCATTTCGGCGCGCATGGCTTCCAGCGTCAGGCCCAGCGACAGGCAGGCATCGCTCAGCAGGTTGCGCGCATCGTGCGCCACCAGCACGGCGACCGCCAGCGAGGCGGTGCAGCCGTTGATCAGAGCCGATGCATCCTTGGCTTTAAGGTCGAATTTGACCTCGCCGACGCCGGCCTTGATGATCGCCTCTGGCGCGCTCATGCGCTGGCCCTGGTACATCACTTCGGCTTCGTCGAAACCGGCGATCGCCGCCGCCAGATAGGACAACGGCGCGAGGTCGCCGGAGGCGCCGACCGACCCTTTTTGCGGCATGATCGGATGGATGCCGGCATTCAGGAAAGCCAGCAGGCGGTCGACTACTTCCACGCGCGGCGCCGAGTAATTGCTGGCGAAGGCGTTGGCGCGCAACAGCATGGTGGCGCGGCTGACTTCTTCCGAAAACGGCTCGCCCAGGCCGGCGCAGTGGGCCTTGATCAGCTGGGTCTGGAACAGTTCGATGTGCTCCACCTTGATGCGGGTGTCTTTCAGCAGGCCGACGCCGGTGTTGAAGCTGTACATCATCGGCGCTTCGTCGTGCATCCAGGTCGACTCGATGTAGTCGCGGCTTTCCTTTAGCGCAGCGCGCGAGGAATCGGCCAGGGTCACCGGCAGGTGTGGTGCGCGGGCGACGTCGATCACTTGCTGGGCGCTCAGGTTGAAGCCGTCGATGGTGATGGTTTGAGACATGGGAACTCCAAAGATTTCTTAAATGAGGTCAAGCGCGGAAGCCGATCGAGCATGGCAGCTCAACCGGCTTCCGGCTGTCAGGACGGCAGCGCCGGACTTACTTGGCGCCGGAGGTATACCAAGTGCCGATCAGGGCGCGCTCTTCGTCGGTGATATGCGTCAGGTTGGCCAGCGGCATGGCCTTCAGCTGCACCGCCTGCTGATAGACCTTGTCCGCGTGTTGCCGGATCTGGTCCGCCGTCTGCAGCATCACGCCGGCCGGAGCGGTAGCAAAGCCCGGCTGGGTCGGCTGCGCCGAGTGGCAGGTGGCGCAACGCTGGCCGATGATTTCCTGGATATGCGCCATATCGGCGGTCGGCGCGGCAGCGGCTGCCGGAGTGGCGCCGCCGGCAGCTGCGGCAACGTCTGCCTTGGTAACCGGCGCCACCGGCTGGACCGGCTTCGGTGCAATCGCAATCGCCACTGCCAACAGCAAGGCAACGCCGGCAATCGGATAACCGAGCGAAACGCGGCCGGCATGACGCAGGTTGAAGAAGTGACGGATCAACGCGCCGGCTGCAATAATCGCCGCGAGGATCAGCCAGCTGTATGGATGGTTGTAAGTCATGCCGTAGTGGTTGCTGATCATGATGAACAGCACCGGCAGCGTGAAATAGTTGTTGTGCACGCTGCGCTGCTTGGCTTTCTTGCCGTAGATCGGATCCGGCGATTTGCCGACGCGCATCGCTTCCACCAGCTTGCGTTGCCCCGGAATGATCACCATCAGCACGTTACCCACCATCATGGTGCCGATCATGGCGCCGACATGGATATACGCAGCGCGGCCGCTCAGCAGATGCGTCAGCACAAAGGCTGCAGCAACGATGAACACATACATGACGATGCCGAGCAGGCCTTCGCGTTTGCCCAGCGGCGAACGGCACAGCACGTCGTAGACGGTCCAGCCGACCACCAGCGTGCCGAGGCCGACGCCGATCGCTTGCCAGGTATTCAGATCAGCCACATCCTTGTTGATCATCATGGCCGAAGCATTGAAGTAATAGACGATGAACAGCATGGCGAAGCCCGACAGCCAGGTGGCGTAAGCTTCCCATTTGAACCAGTGCAGGTCGTCCGGCAGTTCCGCCGGCGCCACCAGGTATTTTTGCGGATTGTAGAAGCCGCCGCCGTGGACCGCCCACAACTCGCCGGAGACCCCCTTCTTGGCCAGGTCGGAACCAGGCTTCGGCGGCCGGATCGAATTGTCGAGCCAGACGAAATAAAAGGATGCGCCGATCCAGGCGATACCCGTGATCAGGTGCAGCCAGCGAACCAGCAGATTGAGCCATTCGACTCCGTATGAAACTAACAATGCATCCATGTCTTCCCCAACGATTATTACTCGTCTGCCACCGCGGGCTCTGCAAACGAAAGAGGTTATTTCGCTTTATATTTGAACCGATAACTGCGTTGCTTCGCCTTGTTCTCGCTTCAAATAAAAACCGAAATATTTGCCTCAACACGGCCGCGAACTTTTTTTAACAACCCAGCTCCGCTACGGCCAACATGAGCGGATAAGCAAGATACCTGCCTGCCCATCCTTCATCTTCCCCTGCCTGCGCTTAATGTAAAAAGCGCGCCAGATTCACGCAAGATAAACGCTACGGGGTTTTAAAACATGGATATTCAGATATATTTGACATACGTATATCCATATAACAAAATGAACTGCGACAGGACGTATAAATACTAAACCAATAAATCAATAAATATAAATTGTAGGAGACAACATGGCCAAGCTTCCGGATCACCTGGATATCCACCTGATACGCATCCTGTATCTGCTGCTGTGCGAGAAGAACGTCTCGCGGGTAGCGCTGAAACTCAACCAGCCGCAGCCGTCGATCTCGGCCTCGCTGCGCAAGCTGCGCGAACTCACCGGCGATCCGCTGCTGGTGCGCGGCGCGCGCGGCATGGTGCCGACCCAGCACGGCGAAAGCCTGCTGAAGCCGGCCAAGCGTATCCTCGAAGAGACCGAACGCCTGTTCGTGCAAAAGACCGCTTTCGTGCCCCAGGCCGAGGCGCGCACTTTCCATATCGCGGCGCCGGATTACATGAATACGCCGTTCTTCCTGGAAGTGGTGGCGCGCCTGCGGCGCGAATCGCCCAAGAGCCGCATCGTGATCCACGCCCTGGGGCCGGAAACCGACTACGTCAGGCTGCTGTCCGACGGCGACCTCGACCTGGTGATCGCCAACTGGGACGAACCGCCGGCCCATCTGCACCTGTCCAAGCTGTTCGACGACCCCATCGTCTGCCTGATGCGGGCCGACAGCGCCTACGCCAAGCGCACCGGGCCGGACCAGATGACAGTGGAAGACTACCTGTCGCTGCCGCACGTGGCGCCGTGGCAGGTGTTGCCCGGCTACCACGGCATCATCGATTCCTTCCTCGACAGCCAGAACCTGAACCGCAACGTGGTGGTGGAATCGGCCTACTTCGGCATGCTGCCCTACATGGTGGCGCAGACCGACCTGGTGCTGACCACCGGCCGCCAGTTCGCCCGCTTCTATGAAAAGACGCTGTCGCTGAAAAGTTTCACCCTGCCGATCAAGTTTCCGCCCATGCGTTTTTACCAACTGTGGCATGAAAGAGTGCACCAGGCTACCGAGCACAAATGGCTGCGCGAGCAGATCGGCATTGCCGCCAAGTCCATGCTGGCAAAGTAAAAACGCAACACAATTTCTCTATCACAACGAGTTTCAACCATATATCCAAATACCTAAATCAACTATCAGGCAAGCTATATATCGTGAGGGGCTGGGCAAAGTAGTATCGGACAGCACGAGCCCTGTTCCAGCTTCAGGTGACTTGTGAAGGCTGTGGCGCAGCAGGCCGGGCGGGCAGGATTTTCCAAACGCCGGATTGATGTCGCCGCAAGCACTAACTATAAATAGTACTTAGGAGACACACGATGACCAGCAGCACAGATCCGGTAGATGAAAGACTTCCCGTAGGTAAGCTCGCAGCACTCGGCATGCAGCACGTGCTGGTGATGTACGCCGGCGCCATTGCCGTGCCGCTGATCATTGGCGGCGCGCTCAACCTGGCAAAAAGCGACATTGCATTCCTGATCAGCGCCGACCTGTTCTGCTGCGGCCTGGTGACCCTGATCCAGAGCCTTGGCTTCTGGAAGTTCGGCATCAAGATGCCGGTCATGATGGGCGTCACCTTCGCCGCCGTCGGCCCGATGGTGGCGATGGCCGGCAATCCGCAACTGACCATCGTCCACATCTATGGCGCGGTGATCGTGTCCGGCATCTTCTGCGTCTTTGCGGCGCCCTACATGAGCCGCCTGATGCGCTTCTTCCCGCCGGTCGTGACCGGCACCGTGATCAGCGTCATCGGCATTTCGCTGATGGGTGTCGGCATCAACTGGGCGGCGGGCGGCCAGCCGGTGATCGGCACCCTGGTCGACGGCGTCTTCACCAAAATCCCCAATCCCGACTACGGTTCGCCGACCAGCCTCGGCATCGCGCTGGTGGTGCTGATTTCGATCTTGCTGATCACCAAATACGTCAAGGGCTTCATCGCCAACATCTCGGTGCTGAGCGGCATGATCATCGGTTTCGTCATCGCCATGGCGATGGGCAAGATCAGCTTCTACGGCCTGGGCGATGCGGAATGGTTTTCCTTCATCCGTCCGTTTCACTACGGCTGGCCGAAATTCGACCTCGGTTCGATCGTCAGCATGTGCCTGGTGATGATCGTGACCATGATCGAATCGACCGGGATGTTCATTGCACTGGGTGAAATCGTCGGCAAGAAAATCGACGACAAGACCCTGGCGCGCGGCTTGCGCGTCGACGGCCTGGGCAGCGTGATCGGCGGCATCTTCAACACCTTCCCCTATACCTCGTTCTCGCAGAACGTCGGCCTGGTCGGCGTCACCGGCGTGCGCAGCCGCTACGTTTGCGCCGCCGCCGGCGTGATCCTGATGCTGTTCGGCCTGTTCCCGAAAATGGCGCATGTGGCCGCATCCATCCCGCAATTCGTGCTGGGCGGTGCCGGCATCGTCATGTTCGGCATGGTGGCGGCGACCGGCATCAAGATCCTGTCGGGCGTGGATTTCCAGCACAACCGCAACAACCTGTTCATCGTCGCCGTCAGTTTCGGCGCCGGCATGATCCCTATCGTGGCGCCGACCTTCTTCGACAAGATGCCGGTGTTCCTGTCGACCATTTTGCATAGCGGCATCCTGCTCGCTTCCAGCATGGCGGTCTTGCTGAACCTGTTCTTCAACGGCAAAGGCTCCAGCGACGATAGCCGGGCGCATGCATTGGCGGCGGCGCAAAGCTCAGATCATTAAATAGAAAGATGCGCAGCCCGGGCCTGGGCAAACCGGGCCGGGCTGCGATGAAAGCGGTTTTGAAGTAATGTAATTCCCATCCGTAGCAGCAACAGAGCGATTTAACTGAGGACAAAGCGGGCCGGCCCGCCGATGATACAAATGACAACACTAGAACAATTGAACAGCGCCGAGGCGCAGGCTTTCGTGACGACGCTGCACGGCATCTACGAACATTCGCCGTGGATCCCGCAGCGCGCCGCGGCCCAGCGGCCGTTCGCCAACATCACGGCGCTCAAGCAGGCGATGCAGGCTGCCGTCAGCAGCGCCACGCGCGACGAGCAGCTGGGCCTGATCCGTGCCCACCCGGAGCTGGCCGGCAAGGCAGCCATCGCCGGCGAACTGACGGCCGAGTCGACCGGCGAACAGGCCAAGGCCGGCCTCAACCTGTGCACGGCAGAAGAATTCGCCACGCTGCAAAAGCTGAATGCCGATTACAACCAGAAATTCGGCTTTCCCTTCATCCTGGCGGTCAAGGGCGCCGACGGCCAGGGTCTATCGCGCCAGGCCATCATCGCCACCTTCAGCCGCCGCCTGAAAAACCAGTTCGACGATGAACTGGGAGAAGCTTTGCGCCAGATCGGCCGCATCGCCGAAATGCGCACCAACGACCTGCTCGGCTACACGCCGGAGCTGGGCAAGACCATCATGCACTGGGCAGAACAGATCGGCGCCTGGAGCGACGACGACAACGGCCTCACCTGCGCCTACATGACCGACAGCCATCGCCGCACCGCCGCCCAGATCGCGGGCTGGATGCGCGAGGCCGGCATGCAGGCCGAGATCGACGCGGTCGGCAACGTGGTCGGCCGCTATTTGTCGGACAATCCGGCAGCGAAGACGCTGATGACCGGTTCCCACTACGACACCGTGCGCAACGGCGGCAAGTACGATGGCCGCGAAGGCATCCTGCTGCCGATCGCCATCGTCAAGCATCTGCATGAACGCGGTGAAAAGCTGCCCTTCCATTTTGAAATCGTCGCCTTCTCGGAAGAGGAAGGCGTGCGCTTCAAGAGCACTTTCCTGGGCAGCAATGCCATCATCGGCCAGTTCAACCTGGAGCTGCTGAACAATCTCGACCGCGACGGCGTCAGCATGCGCGACGCCCTGCTGCAGGCCGGCCACGACCCTGCTGCGATTCCTGCCATCGCGCGCAATCCGGCGGATCTGCTGGGCTATGTCGAAGTGCATATCGAACAAGGCCCGGTGCTGCTGCATCGCGACCTGCCGGTCGGCATCGTCACTTCGATCGCCGGCAGCTGCCGCTACATGGTGCAGCTGAAAGGCGTCGCCAGCCATTCCGGCACCACGCCGATGGCGATGCGCAAGGACGCCGCTGCTGCCGCCGCTGAAATCCTGCTGTATGTGGAACAACGCTGCGCGCAGGACCAGCAAGCCTCGCTGGTCGGCACCGTCGGCCAGCTGCAGGTGCCTAACGGCTCCACCAATGTGATTCCCGGCGCCTGCATCTTCTCGCTGGATATCCGCGCCGCCGACGACGGCATCCGCGACGCCGCGGTGGAAGACGTGCTGCGCCATATCGAGGCAGTCTGCGCCCGTCGCTGTGTTGAAGCCAATGTCGAGAAGATGGTGTCGGCCCCGGCGGCACCTTGTGCTTCGTGGCTGATGGACCAGTTGTCCGCCGCTACCGAACGGGCCGGCGTGCAGCCCTTCAGACTCGCTTCCGGCGCCGGTCATGACGCCATGACCATCGCTAAAATTACTGACGTCGCCATGCTTTTCACGCGTTGCGGCAACGGGGGCATCAGCCACAATCCATTGGAAACAATGACTGCGGACGATGCCGAAGTATCGGCGCAAATCTTGCTGGATTTCCTACGCCGCTTTACGCCAAAATCTTGAACCAGCGTATTTTGGTCCATTGTTCATGTCTAAAACTCTATTAATAAAAAATGCGCGCGTCGTCGTCACCATGGACGATGCGCGCCGTGAAATCGCCGGCGGCGCCGTCTTCATCCGCGACAACGCGATCGAACAGGTAGGCGCCAGCGCCGACCTGCCGCAGACTGCCGACGAAGTCATCGACGCCGGCAATCACGTCGTCATTCCGGGCCTGGTGAACACCCATCACCATATGTACCAGAGCCTGACGCGCGTGATTCCGGCGGCGCAGAACGGCGAGCTGTTCAACTGGCTGACCAACCTGTATCCGATCTGGGCCAACCTGACGCCGGAGATGATCCAGGTCTCGACCCTGACCGCGATGGCGGAGCTGATCATGTCCGGCTGCACCACCAGCAGCGACCACCTGTACATCTATCCGAACGGCTGCAAGCTCGATCACAGCATCGAGGCCGCACAGCAGATCGGCATGCGCTTCCACGCCGCGCGCGGCTCGATGAGCGTCGGCCAGTCGAAAGGCGGCTTGCCGCCGGACCGCGTGGTGGAAGATGAAAAGGCCATCCTGCAAGATACCCAGCGCCTGATCGAAACCTATCACGACAGCAGCCGCCACGCGATGCAGCGCATCGTGGTAGCGCCCTGCTCGCCGTTTTCGGTATCGCGCGACCTGATGCGCGAATCGGCTGTGCTGGCGCGCCATCACGGCGTTTCCCTGCATACCCACCTGGCGGAAAACGTCAACGACATCGCTTACAGCCGCGAGAAGTTCAACATGACGCCGGCCGAGTACGCGGAAGATTGCGGCTGGGTCGGGCACGACGTCTGGCATGCGCACTGCGTGCAGCTGGACGACGACGGCATCTACCTGTTCGCGCGCACCGGCACCGGCATCGCCCACTGCCCCTGCTCCAACATGCGGCTGGCCTCCGGCATCGCGCCGATCCGCAAGATGGTCGACGCCGGCGTCGCGGTCGGCATCGGCGTCGACGGTTCGGCTTCGAACGACGGCGCCCACATGCTGGGCGAAGTGCGGCAAGCGATGCTGCTGCAGCGGGTCGGCTTCGGCCCCGACGCCATGACCGCGCGGCAGGCGCTGGAACTGGCGACGCTGGGCGGCGCCAAGGTCCTCAACCGCGACGACATCGGCGCCTTGAAACCGGGCATGTCGGCCGACCTGGTGCTGTTCGATTTGAACAAGGTCGGCTTTGCCGGCGGCTGGCACGATCCGGTGGCGGCGCTGGTGTTCTGCACCCCGGCCGATGTCGCCTACAGCATCATCAACGGCCGCGTGGTGGTGCGCAACGGCCAGTTCACCACGGTCGACCTCGGCAATGTGCTGGAACGGCATAACAAGCTGGCTTTATCGCTGGCGGAAGCGGCGCGCTGATCAGCATTTGCCAACAGTAAGTAAGGACCATGGCCACGGCGCAATCCGTGGCCATTTTCTTTTACAGCATGCGTTTTTCAAATCGCTGAAAACTGTTCCGCCAGGCGCTCCTGGCGGAAATGCTCCACCACATAATCGACGAACGCCCGGGTCTTGGCCGGCAGCAGTTTTTGCGCGGCGAAGTAGAGCGATAAAGTGCCGCCGTCGACATACCAGTCCGGCAGCACCCGCACCAGGCTTTTCCTGCGCAGGAAGGGCAAGGCGTTCGGCATGCTGACCAGGGCGATGCCCAGTCCCATCTGCGCGCTTTCGCAGGCCGCTTCCGGGTCGCTCATGGTCATGCGCGTACGCAGCGTCACCGGCGCTTGCTGGTTGGCGCGGTTGCGCAGCGGCCAGGGGCGCACCCGTCCGGTTTGCGGCGAACGGATGAAAATGCCGTCGAAGGCATCCAGCTCGGCAGGCGTCGCCGGCGCCTTCCTGTCGTTGAAGTAATCCGGCGCCGCCACCAGCACCCGGTGTGCCGGCGCCAGCACGCGCGCCACCACGCCGGGCGGCAGTTCGAAGCCGCCGCCGAGGGCGGCGTCGAAACCTTGCGCAATCAGATCGACCTGGCGGTTATCGAAATGCCAGTCGGGCGAAATGCCGGGATACTTCGCCAGGAAAGGCGCCAGCAGCGGCACCATATAGGCGCGGCCGAAGCCGGTGCCCATGCTGACCTTGAGCATGCCGGCCGGCTGGCCGCCGGCGCTGGCCAGGTTCTCGACCGCGGCCTGGAGCGTCAGCAGGCTGTCCTTGACCTCGTGCAGGAAACTTTCGCCCGCCTCGGTCAGCGTCAGGCTGCGCGTACTGCGCTGGAACAGCCGCACGCCCAGCCCCGCTTCCAGCCTGGCGACGTTCTTGCCGACCGCCGCGGAAGTCATGCCGAGCCGCCGCGCCGCCTCGGAAAAGCTGCCGGCTTCGGCGCTGCGGACGAAGCATTGCATGCCGGTCATGGTTTCCATTTTAAACCTTTGGTATTAATTGATTATGCTAATTAACGACTAGTAACAACATAATGATCGTCCGATACTGTGCCTGTCAACCCGCTGCCTGCCACTTCAGCCGGCAGCCCAACCTACAGGAGCAAGATCATGACGAACCATCAAGCAAACGCCGTTCTGGACAACCAAGTCGCCTTCATCCAGGGCGGCTCGCGCGGCATCGGCGCCGCCATCGCCAAACGCCTGGCCAAGAACGGCGCGGCGGTCGCCTTCAGCTATGTCAGCTCGCCGGAAAAAGCCGCGCAAGTGGTCAAGCATATCGAAGCAGCCGGCGGCCGGGCGCTGGCGATCCAGGCCGACAGCGCCGATGCCGGGCAGATCAAGGCCGCCATCGCCAAGACGGTCAGCACTTTCGGCCGGCTGGATATCCTGGTCAACAACGCCGGCGTGCTGGCGATTGCGCCGCTGGCCGAGTTCAGCCTGGAGGATTTCGACCGCACGCTGGCGATCAATGTGCGCAGCGTCTTCATCGCCAGCCAGGAAGCCGCGCGCCACATGGGCGAAGGCGGCCGCATCATCAACATCGGCAGCACCAACGCCGAGCGCATGCCGTTTGCCGGCGGCGGTCCCTACGCCATGAGCAAGTCGGCGCTGGTCGGCCTGACCCGCGGCCTGGCGCGCGACCTCGGCCCGCGCGGCATCACCATCAACAACGTGCAGCCGGGCCCGGTCGACACTGACATGAACCCCGCCAACAGCGAATTCGCCACTAGCCTGAAGGCCATGATGCCGATCGGCCGCTATGGCACGGACGAGGAAATTGCCGGCTTCGTCGCCTACCTGGCCAGCCCGGAAGCGGCCTACATCACCGGCGCCAGCCTCACCATCGATGGCGGATTCGCAGCCTGACAGGCCGCCATCCTCAAGCTGATGAATGCAAAGGCTGCTGCACGATGGCAGCAGCCTTTGCCCAAGCCGCGCAACAGACGCTCGCCGGCCGCTTGCCGGCCCTCAACATCGCCCCGCCTTCCTCATCGACAAAGCTGCGACCGCCGTCCGCCAATGGTAAGCTTGTGCCTCAGCAGCCGAAATCCGTATCGCCAGACAACTCACGATCATTACAGGAGTAGCACGTTGTAATGAAAAGCAATGTACACATCATCAAGTTCTTCAGGCAGCGCATCCCTGCGTTTACCTGCGTGCCGGGCTGCCATGACTGCTGCGGCCCGGTGCTGGCTTCCAGCGAAGAGATGGCCAGGCTGCCGCGCAAGAGCGCGCAGGAGCAGGATGCGGCGCTGGCGGCGCTGAGCTGCCCGCACCTGGGCGCCGACGGTTGCCAGGTGTATGACGAACGTCCGCTAGTCTGCCGGCTGTTCGGCACCACGCCAAGGCTGGCCTGTCCCAACGGCAAGGGTCCGGCAGTCATGATCGATCCGCTGATAGAAGAGCGGATCTATGATTATTTCGCGCAAACGCGCCACGTTCTGGTTTGATTTTCACATCATGACCGTACCCTCTTCCTTCGAACTATTGCTCGAGCAAAGCGGCGGACAGCCCTTTGTGTTCGACCACGGCGACATGCGCACGCTGCATTTTGACCACAAGTACGTGCAAAGCGCGATGTCGATTGCCGAGCCGCACAAGCTGCTGCTGAGCTATACCCGGGCCATGATGGGCTTCCTGCTGTTTCATCCGGCGCCCAGGCACATCCTGCTGGTCGGCCTGGGCGGCGGCTCGCTAGCCAAATACTGCTATCGCCATTTCCCTGACGCCCGCATCACCGTGCTCGAACTGAGTGCGGAAGTGATCGCCTTGCGCGACCATTTCATGATCCCGGCCGACGACCAGCGCTTCCAGGTGATCCACGCCGACGCCGCAGCCTACATGCAGGCACAGCAGGGAAACATCGCCGACATCATCATGCTGGACGGCTTTTCCGCCGACGGCCCCGCCGAGGCGCTCAGCACCAGCGGCTTCTATGCCGCCTGCCTGCGCAACCTTGCCGCCGGCGGCATCCTGGTGTCGAATCTATGGGACCGCCCGGATTTCCTGGTGCAAGCGATCGGCCAGGCGCTGGCGGCATCCGACTGGCGCATCTGGTGGTGCCGCACCAGCGACAGCCATAACTGCATTGCTTTCTTTATCAAAGGCAGCGTCACGCCGTTGTTCAGGACGATGATACATAGGCGGGCAAAAAAACTGGATGCGCAGTTTGGATTGCAGCTGTCGGAGCTGGTGCCATCGTTCCAGCTCGTCAGAGACCAGCCTGAAGAAGAGCCGGTTTAAATGCTGCACACAGCATAAAAAATATCCCCGACGCTTACGCATGGGGGATATCTTCCGGTCGCTTTACACGGGTGCGGCTTGCAGATTTACTGCGCCCAGATTTCCGCCAGGCGCAACAGATTGGTACTGCCCGGCTGGCCGAACGGCATGCCGGCGGTGATTGCGATCTGGTCGCCGACCTTGGCGAAGCCTTCCTTGAAGGCGGTCTGGCAAGCGGCCGTCACCATTTCGCTCTCGTTATGCACCTGCTCGCTGATGGTGGAATGCACACCCCACACCAGCGCCAGCCGGCGTGCGGTCGCCAGCTTCGGCGTGATGCTGAGGATGGGCGCCATCGGCCGTTCGCGCGCGGCGCGCAGGCTGGTGTGGCCGGAGCTGGTGTAAGTCACGGTGACCTTGGCGCCGATGATGCGGGTGACGTCGCGCAGCGCCGAGCAGATGGCGTCGCCGCGGTTGGGCAGCGGGGTCTCGTGCTGTGCATCCAGCATGTTCTGGTACAGCGGGTCGCGCTCGACTTCGGTGATGATGCGGTCCATGATCGACACGGCGGGGAGCGGATAAGCGCCGCTGGCCGATTCGGCCGACAGCATCACCGCATCGGCGCCGTCGTAGATGGCGCTGGCGACGTCGGAGGCTTCAGCGCGGGTCGGCACCGGCGAGGTGATCATCGATTCCAGCATCTGGGTGGCGATCACGATCGGCTTGCCATGCTGGCGGCAGACGCGCAGGATGCGCTTTTGCACGCCCGGCACGCGCTCAGGCGGCAATTCCACGCCGAGATCGCCGCGCGCCACCATGATGGCGTCGGAGACCTGGACGATCGCGTCCAGCTGTTCCAGCGCTGCCGGCTTTTCCAGCTTCGACAGGATGCTGGCGCGGTCGCCGATCAGGGCGCGCGCTTCCAGCACGTCTTCCGGCCGCTGCACAAAGGACAGCGCAATCCAGTCGACGCCCAGTTCCAGCGCAAATTTCAGGTCGCGCTTGTCTTTCTCAGTCAGCGCCGGGATCGGCAGCACCGCATCCGGCACGTTGACGCCTTTGCGGTCCGACAACGTGCCGCTGTTGACCACCCGGGTGCGGATAGACTGGCCGTCGCAGGACTGCACTTCCAGCCGCACCTTGCCGTCGTCCAGCAGCAAAGCCTGGCCGCCGGCGATCACTTCAAACAGTTCCGCATGCGGCAGACAGACGCGCTGGCTGTTGCCTGGCGTCGTGTCGCGGTCGAGCGTGAATTCCTGGCCGGCGTGCAATTCGATCTTGCCGTCGGCGAACTGGCCGATGCGCAGCTTCGGACCTTGCAGGTCGGCCAGGATGGCGATCGGCCGGCCGACTGCCTTTTCCACCGCGCGGACGATCTCGTAGCGCTGCTGGTGATCGGCGTGGCTGCCATGGCTGAAATTGAAACGGAAGACGTCGGCGCCTGCTTCGAACAAGGCCTGGATGGTGCTCTGGTCGGCGCTGGCAGGACCGAGCGTGGCGACGATTTTTGCTTTACGTTGGCGGCGCATGATGTGCTTTCTGTAGATGTCGGCAAGGCGAAAAGAGGCTCACCGCGCCGGCCAGGAGTGGCGGCCGACGCAGGTTTTCGATTATTGAGAGAGTGCTGCGGAGCGCTGCTGTATCAGAGAATCACGATGGCGCGAAAATCGTTGACGTTGGTGCGCGTCGGTCCGCTGACCACCAGGTCGCCCAGCGCGCTGAAGAAACCGTAGCCGTCGTTGTTGTCGAGCATGGCGCGCGGACGCAATCCCAGCTCCGCCGCCTTGCGCATCGAATCCGGCTGGTAGATGGCGCCGGCGTTGTCTTCGGAGCCGTCGATGCCGTCGGTATCGCAGGCGATTGCGTGGATATCCGGGAAGCCGTCGAGCGCGATGGCCAGGCTCAGCAGGAATTCGGCATTGCGGCCGCCGCGGCCCTTGCCGCGCACGGTGACGGTGGTTTCACCGCCTGAAATCACCACGCAGGGCTTGCTGAACGGTTGTCCGCGGCGGGCGATCTGGCGCGCCAGCGCGGCATGCGCCAGGCCGATGTCGCGCGCCTCGCCTTCCATCTCGTCGGACAGGATGTAGGGCGTCAGGCCAGCTGCGCTCACGGTGGCTGCCGCCGCGTCCAATGCGTCCTGAGCGGTGGCGATTACATAATGCTGGTTGCGTTCCAGGCGCGGGTCGCCCGGCTTGGCGCTTTCGCCGGCGCCGGATTCCAGGTGCTTGAGGATGGCGTCCGGCGTGTCAATATTGTATTTGCGCAGCACCGCCAGGGCGTCCGCGCAAGTGGTCGGATCGGCCAGGGTCGGGCCGCTGGCGATGATGCCAGGATCGTCGCCCGGGATATCGGAAATCATCAGCGTCACCACCCGCGCCGGCGCGCAAGCCAGCGCCAGGCGGCCGCCCTTGATCGCAGACAGGTGCTTGCGCACGCAATTCATTTCAAAAATGGTGGCGCCGCTTCTGAGCAAGGCCTTGTTGATCGCCTGCTTCTGTTCCAGCGTAATGCCCTCTGCCGGCAACGCCAGCAGGGCCGAGCCGCCGCCCGATATCAGGCAGATCACCAGGTCGTCGGCAGTCAGGCCCTGCACCATGTCCAGCATGCGCGCGGCAGCCTTGCGGCCGGCTTCGTCGGGCACCGGATGCGAAGCTTCCACTACCTCGATGCGCTTGCAGTCGGCGCCATGTTCATAGCGCGTCACCACCAGCCCGGACAGCTCGCCTTGCCAATGCTCTTCCACTGTCTTGGCCATGGCCGCCGCGCCTTTGCCGGCGCCGATCACCAGTGTGCGGCCCTTGCCGGACGGCGCCGGGATCCTGGCCAGGTATTCGGGCAGGCATTTGGCGGCGCTGACGGCGTCGACCGCGGCCTGGTACATGTCGAGGAGGAGCTGGCGGGGCTTGAGGGTAGTCATGCTGTTATGCCTTGATCTATGAAGCGGGTGTCTCTGGAATTTTGTATTTATTTTATGCTACATCAGCAACGCAGGATGGACACGACGTGGCCACCCTGCGCGATATCTTACACCTTGGCGATTTCGTGGTTGGACATGATTTCGACCGCGCGGCACAGCGCCGAGTGATCGAGCCCGCTCAGGCCGTTGGCGGCGCAGGAGTTCATCAATTCTTGCACCGCGGCCGTGTTCGGCAGCGATACGCCCAGCGCCTTGGCGCCTTGCAAGGCCAGGTTCAGATCTTTCTGGTGCAGTTCGATGCGGAAGCCCGGATTGAAGGTACGCTTGACCATGCGTTCGCCATGCACTTCCAGGATGCGGGAAGCAGCAAAGCCGCCCATCAGCGCCTGCCGCACGCGGGCAGGATCGGCGCCGGCCTTGGATGCAAACAGCAGCGCTTCTGCAACCGCCTGGATGTTCAGCGCGACGATGATCTGGTTAGCCACCTTGGTAGTCTGGCCGTCGCCGTTGCCGCCGACCAGCGTGATGTTCTTGCCCATCAGTTCAAACAAAGGCTTGGCGTCGTTGAACGCGCCTTCCGAGCCGCCCACCATGATGGTCAGCGAAGCGGCCTTGGCGCCGACTTCGCCGCCGGAGACCGGCGCATCCAGGTATTCGCAACCCAGGGCGTTGATCTTCTTGGCGAAACCCTTGGTGGCGATCGGCGAGATCGAGCTCATGTCGATCACGGTCTTGCCGGCTGTCAGGCCTTCGGCCACGCCCTTTTCGCCGAACAGGACGGCTTCCACGTGCGGCGTGTCCGGCACCATGACGATGACGATGTCGGCGCGCTTGGCGACTTCGGCGCCGGAAGTGCAGACCGTGGCGCCGCCGTCGATCAATGCTGCCGGGGGATTCTTCTGGTCATGCAGGTACAGCTTGTGACCGCCGCGCTGCAGGTTTTCCGCCATGGGGGCGCCCATGATGCCGAGTCCGATAAAGCCAACTTTTGCCATGATATTTCTCCGTAATTATTGAAAAGAGTTATGCGCGGAATTTACAGGCCGTGCGCTGCGCGCCAGCCAAGGCCTTCCACCGTGCCGGCCTTCGGCTTGTACTCGCAGCCGATCCAGCCGTCGTAGCCGATCTCTTCCAGGAACTTGAACAGATAGCGGTAATTGATTTCGCCTGTGCCCGGCTCGAAACGGCCCGGATTGTCCGCCAGCTGCACATGCTTGATCTGCGCCAGGTTGGCCTTGATCGTGTTGGCCAGCTCGCCTTCCATTCTTTGCATGTGATAGATGTCGTACTGCACGAACAGATTGCCGGAGCCGGCCGCCTTGATCAGGTCCAGCGCCTGCTTGGTGCCGGTCAGGAAGAAGCCCGGGATGTCGAAGCTGTTGATCGGTTCGATCAGCAAGCGGATGCCGGCAGCCTGCAGCTTGTCTGCGGCAAATTTCAGGTTGCTGACCACGGTGGCCTGCGCCAGCTCGCTGCTGACGCCGACCGGCACGATGCCGACCAGGCAGTTCAGCTGCTTGACGTTCAGCACCTTGGCGTAGCGGATCGCATCGTCGACGCCTTGCTGGAATTCGCTGACGCGGTCCGGGTGGCAGGCGATGCCGCGCTCGCCGGCTTCCCAGTTGCCCGCCGGCAGATTATGCAAGACCAGTTCCAGGCCGTTGGTGGCCAGCTTGTCGGCGATCTGTTCGGCGCGGAAAGCATACGGGAACAGGAATTCGACTCCCTTGAAACCGGCCTTGGCTGCTGCATCGAAGCGTTCCAGGAACGGCAGCTCGGTGAACAGCATGGTCAGGTTGGCGGCTAATTTTGTCATGTCGTCTCTCTCCAAAATCAGTCAAGCAAGGATATGGCGGTCGGTGCGTGGCCGCGGCTGGTCGCCAGTTCTTCGAACTCGTTGATGGCGTCGATCTCGGTGCCCATGGAAACGTTGGTGACACGCTCCAGGATGATTTCCACCACCACCGGCACGCGGAATTCCTTCATCAAGCGCTTGGCCTGGGCGAAGGCATCCTGGATGCCGTTCGGATCGGTGACGCGGATCGCCTTGCAACCCAAGCCTTCGACGACTGCGACATGGTCGACGCCGTAGCCGTTGAGTTCCGGCGCATTGACGTTTTCAAACGCCAGCTGCACGCAGTAATCCATTTCGAAGCCGCGCTGCGCCTGACGGATCAGGCCGAGGTAGGAGTTGTTCACCACCACGTGCAGGTAAGGCAGGTTGAACTGCGCGCCTACCGCCAGCTCTTCGATCATGAACTGGAAGTCGTAGTCGCCCGAGATCGCCACCACTTCGCGTTTCGGATCGGCCACGCAGACGCCCAGCGCCGCCGAAATGGTCCAGCCCAGAGGACCGGCCTGGCCGCAGTTGATCCAGTGACGCGCGTGGTACACGTGCAGGAATTGCGCGGCGGCGATCTGCGACAATCCGATGGTGCTGACGTAGCAGGTGTCGCGGCCGAAAGCGCGGTTCATTTCTTCGTACACGCGCTGCGGCTTGACCGGCACGTTTTCGAAGTGGGTACGGCGCTGCATGGTGCGCTTGCGCTCCTGGCACTCGCCCAGCCATTGCGAACGGTCCGGCAGCTTGCCGGCGGCTTTCAATTCCTTGGCGACTTCGACGAACAGCTTCAAGGCTGCCTTGGCGTCGGAGACGATGCCGTAGTCCGGACCGAACACGCGGCCGATCTGGGTCGGCTCGATATCGACGTGGACGAACTTGCGGCCTTTGGTGAATACTTCAACCGAGCCGGTGTGGCGGTTGGCCCAGCGGTTGCCGATGCCGAGCACGAAGTCGGACGCCAGCATGGTGGCATTGCCGTAGCGGTGGCTGGTCTGCAAACCGACCATGCCCGCCATTTGCGGATGATCGTCAGGGATCGCACCCCATGCCATCAGGGTCGGGATCACCGGCACGCCGGTCAGTTCGGCGAATTCAACCGCGAGGCCGGCCGCATCGGCATTGATGACGCCGCCGCCGATGGTCAGCAACGGACGCTCTGCTTCATTCAGCATGGTCAATGCTTTTTCGATCTGGGCGCGCGAAGCCGCCGGTTTGTAGACTGGCAAAGGTTCGTAGGTGTCCGGATCGAATTCGATCTCGGCCATCTGCACATCGAACGGCATGTCGATCAAGACCGGGCCTGGACGGCCGGAACGCATGACATGGAAAGCCTGCTGGAACACGCGCGGCAGCAAGGCCGGCTCGCGCACGGTGACCGCCCACTTGGTGACCGGCTTGGCGATAGCTTCGATATCGACAGCCTGGAAATCTTCCTTGTACAGACGGGCGCGCGGCGCCTGGCCGGTAATGCAGAGGATAGGAATCGAATCCGCCTGGGCCGAGTACAAGCCGGTGATCATGTCGGTGCCGGCCGGGCCGGAGGTGCCGATGCAAATGCCGATGTTGCCCGGGTTGGCGCGGGTGTAGCCTTCCGCCATGTGCGATGCGCCTTCAACGTGGCGCGCCAGCACGTGCTCGATGCCGCCGTGCCGTTTCATGGCCGAGTAGAACGGGTTAATTGCGGCGCCTGGCACGCCAAAGGCTTGCACACAGCCCTCTTTCGCCAATACGTGCATTACTGCGTCAACTGCCTTCATCTTTGCCATGTTGCCTCCGGATTACAGAATGTGAATTATTGCCACTGCCTGCGGACCGCTCCGGATTTGCCCCGTTTCAAGGGCTGGTATGGAGACTGCCGAGTGGATGAGACACATCCTATAACCAAACATATTGTTTGATAAGAACACAAACAATCGCTTTATTCGATACGTCAAGTATGGAATACTAAGGAAAAAAACAGAATACAGCGGAATACAGATCAGCGAGCCGGAAGAGACATGGACAAACTCAAACAGATAGAAGCCTTCGTCAGCGTGGTCGAAAAAGGCAGCCTGGCGGGAGCGGCGCTGGAGCAGAACATTACCCCCGTGATGCTGGGGCGGCGCATCGACGCGCTGGAAAAGCGGCTCGGCACCAAGCTGATGCACCGCACCACCCGCCACCTGACCCTGACCGAGCAAGGCACGGTCTTCCTCGATCATTGCCGCAAGCTGCTGACCGAGCTGGATATTGCCGAAAAAATCATCTCCGAAGGCCGCCACAAGGCTACCGGCCATCTGGTGGTGTCGGCGCCGGCCGCTTTCGGCCGCAAGCACGTGGCGCCGCATGCGCCGGCCTTTATCGCCACCAATCCGGAAGTGCAGATCTCGTTCAACCTGACCGACCGCGTGGTCGACCTGGTGCGCGAAGGCTATGACATCAGCATCCGCATCGGCGGCGCCATCGATCCGAATTTCGTCGCGGTGAAGCTGGCCAGCAACCGCCGCGTGGTGTGCGGCACGCCGGAATATTTTCATCGCAACGGCATCCCGCGCACGCTGGAAGACATCGCCAAGCACAACTGCCTGTCCTTCAACCTGCAAGGCGGCCAGCAGCGCGGCTGGTATTTCCAGCAAGGCGGCAAGCCCGTGATCATCAAGACTGCCGGCAACCTCGACTGCAATGACGGCGAACTGCTGCACCGCTGGGTCAGCGAGGGACTTGGCCTGGGCTGGCGTTCGACCTGGGAAATCGAATCGCAGCTGGCCTCGGGCGAACTGCTGACGGTGCTGGATGAATTCGCCTTGCCGCATTACGACATCATGGCGGTCTATCCGCAGCAGCGGCACCTGCCGGCCAAAGTGCGTTTCTTCATCGACCGCCTGAAATCGATTTATGCGCAGCCGGATTACTGGAGCAAGGGTTGATTGCTGAAATGTAAGTTCCGTAACAATCCGCCTTGCTCATGGCGCGCTGGTCAACCGGGCCGGCTGCAAGATCGTTTTAGTGTGGTGAATCGCGCATGCACCGCAGCTGCGAAGTACTACACTGAATATATCAACCAACATCATGAGGCAGCTATGACAATCCGCAAAACAACTCAACAAGCCATGCTGGCTGCAGCCATCGGCGGCACGCTGCTGCTCGGCGGCTGCGCCGCGCCGTATGGCGGACAAGGTTATGGCAACCAGGGCTATGGCAATCAAGGTTATAGCAATCCGCCTCCGCAAGCTTATCCGGGTTACCAGCAAGGCGGTTACCAGCAAAACAATAACAGCAACTATGGCGTGGTCGATGCTATCGATGTTGTCAACACGCCTAGCCAAGGCATAGGCGGCGCGGTCGTCGGCGGCGTGCTGGGCGGCGTGGTCGGCCACCAGGTCGGCCACGGCAACGGCAATACCCTGGCCACCATCGCCGGCGTGGTTGGCGGCGCGGTAGTGGGCAACCAGCTGGAAGCGCGCAATAGCCCGGGCTCCACTTCCTACAATGTGCGCGTACGCATGAACAACAACGGCTACCAGACCATCAGCGTCAGCAATCCCGGCGATCTGCGCGTGGGCGACCGGGTACGCGTCGACAACGGCCAGATTTCGCGCTATTGACGCATCCGTTTTTTCGGGCAGCACCTGAAGACTGGCGGCGTTCCAGAGGCGTCGCCGGCTCAACCGGGTAGTAGATTTCATTGGTCCTATCAGTACGTTCACATTCCGCATCTTGCTGAATGCAACAACACCAGGAGGCATCATGAAAATGCACATTAAACCTCTGTCGCTGGCTTTTCTTATCGCCGCGAATGCTTTCGCGCTGCACGTCAATGCGGCGGAAGAAAATGTCCAGTACCGGGATCCGCCACGCTGGAGCGTACCGGACCGGACGCCGCAAGCGCGCTTTGCCAGCATGAAAAAAGAAAATACCAATGCCTATGCCCAGGCCCTGAACGATTGCCGCGCCATGCGTGGACGCGAAGCTGCCGATTGCAAACGCGAAGCCCGCGTCAATTTTGACCGGGACATGCAGCGCGCACGCGAAATGACAATGGGCGCGCATCGCTAGACAGCCGCTCCCCAGGAAAATCACAGGTCGCTCACGCGGCCTTTTTTATTGCCGCCAACATCCGCAAGCCTCGTCGCTGCTCTCCCCTGGGTACTCCAAATCCATTTTACATTCCAAAAAGAAAATGTTAATTATTGTTATATTTGAAATTAATGGATTGCATTCGCATTGAATGCAAAACAATAATATCAATACGATAATTAATTAATGTTTTTTTATGTAATTTTCGGCATGTGCCGGATTTCACTGGCGACGAACCGCAGCCGGACTTCGCCGCCAGCTGTTTTTTAATCCAAAGGGAGAAAATATGGCAATTCAGCAATTATCAGCACAGGAAATCGATCAGGTAAGCGGCGGCTGCTGTCTGTTTTTCAGCAGGTTCTTCTCGTCTTGCTTCAGCAGCTTCTTCAAGAACTGCATGCCAAGCAAGCCGAGCTGCAACAAGCCAACGCCGCCGACACCGCCAACACCTCCAACACCGCCGCAACCAGCCTAAAAACGGGTCGATTTCCCGACAAAAAACACGGCAGCCGGTTGCCGTGTTTTTTGTCATTTCAAAGACATCATGAGTTTATTCCGCGCACAGGCTGTAGCCGCCCAGCAGACCAAATGGCTGGGCGACATCGTCCTGGTCCGCCCGCTTTCGTTCACCTTCCTGACCACCTTCGCCGTGGTGCTGGCGACTATCATCTGCGCTTTCCTGGCCGTGGGCAGCTACACCAAGCACAGCACCGTCAGCGGCCAGTTGCTTCCGAATACCGGCCTGATCAAGGTTTATCCGCCGCAAACCGGCATCGTCATCGAGCAGCACGTCAAGGAAGGCCAGCAGGTCAAGTCCGGCGAAGTGCTGTATGTGCTCTCCAGCGAGCGCCAGAGCAGCACCTTGGGCGCGACCCAGGCCGCCATCAGCAGCCAGGTCGAGCAGCGCCAGGCCAGCCTGCGCGACGAAATGCAAAAGACACGGCTGTTGCAGCAGGAAGAACGCAGCGGCCTGAACAATAAAATCGCCGCGCTCGGCAACGAGCTGGCCAAGCTGGATAACCAGATTGCGGGCCAGCAGGATCGTGTCAAGCTGGCCCAGGAAACCTTGCAGCGCTACCAAGGGTTGCTGCAGCAAGATTACATCTCCAAAGAGCAATTCCAGCAAAAGCAGGAAGACCTGCTCGATCAAAAGAACCGTCAGCAAAGCCTGGAGCGCGACCGTATCAGCGTCGGACGCGATTTATCGGCGCAACAGACCGAACTGAGCGGCCTCTCCCTGAAGCAGCAGAACCAGCTGGCGCAGATTGACCGCACCCTCACCAGCACCGGCCAGGAACTGACCGAAAGCGAAGCCAAGCGCCGCATCGTTGTTACGGCGCCGGAAGCCGGCATCGCCACCGCCGTGATCGCCGACGCCGGCCAGGCGGTCGACGGCAACCGGCCCCTGGTGAGCATCGTGCCGGCCGGCGCCACGCTGCGCGCCGAACTGTATGCGCCTAGCCGTGCGATCGGCTTCATACGCCCTGGCGATCAGGTGCTGATCCGCTACCAAGCCTATCCTTACCAGAAATTCGGCCACCAGAAAGGCGTGGTGGAATCGGTGGCGAAGACCGCCTTGCCTAACAATGAACTGAACACCATCGGCGCTCCGGCGGGCAGCAGCAACAGCGAGCCCATGTACCGCATCAACGTCAGGCTGGCGTCGCAACAAGTCCTCGCCTACGGCAAACCGCAGGCGCTGCAAGCCGGCATGCTGCTGGAGGCCGATGTCCAGCAAGAAAAACTCCGCCTCTATGAATGGGTGCTGGAACCTCTCTACAGCCTGACCGGCAAGCTTTGACCATGCTCAATCGACTCTCCTTCGGCTTCCAGCCGACCCTGCCGCTGATGCTGCAAACCGAGGCAACGGAATGCGGCCTCGCCTGCCTGGGAATGGTGGCTGGCTATCATGGCTATCGCACCGACCTGGCCACGCTGCGGCGCCGCTTTCCGGTCTCGCTCAAGGGCTCCACCTTGCGCGACCTGATCGCGATCGCCGGTCAACTGGAACTGGCGACGCGGCCGCTTAAACTTGACCTGGAGGACCTGCCCCAGCTCAAGCTGCCCTGCATCCTGCACTGGAACCTGAATCATTTCGTGGTGCTGCAGGAAGTCGGCCCGCGTTCGGCGACGGTCTACGATCCGGCTGTCGGCATCCGCAAACTGCCTATGGAGGAAGTGGCTAAATCCTTTACCGGCGTGGCGCTCGAACTGTGGCCGAATCCCGGCTTCAAGCCGGCGGAGGAAAAGCAGACGGTGCGCCTGCGCGCCTTGCTGGGCCGCGTCACCGGCCTGTATCGTTCCTTCAGCCAGATCCTGCTGCTGTCGCTGGCGCTGGAAGTCTTTGCCGTGGTCAGTCCGTTCTTCCTGCAATGGGTGATCGACAATGTGCTGGTCTCCGCCGACCGCGATCTGCTGACCACCCTGGCGCTGGGTTTCGGCCTGCTGATGCTGATGCAACAAGCAATCAACATTACCCGCAGCTGGGTGCTGATGTACATGAGCACGACCTTGAACGTGCAATGGCAAGCCAATGTATTCACTCATCTGCTGCGGCTGCCGGTTGCCTATTTTGAAAAACGCCATCTGGGTGATGTGGTGTCGCGCTTCGGTTCGGTCGGCATCATCCAGCACACGCTGACGACATCGTTCCTGGAAGCGATCCTGGACGGAGTGATGACGGTCGTCACGCTGGTGCTGATGTTCATCTATAGTCCGACGCTAGCCTGGATTGCGATTGGCGCCATGGCCTTGTACGGCCTGGGGCGCTGGGCCTGGTTTGCACCGCTGCGGCACGCAACGGAAGAACAGATCATCCATGCCGCCAAACAGCAAACGCATTTCCTTGAAACCATCCGCGGCGTCAAGACCATCAAGCTGTTCCAGCGCCAGGACGAGCGCCGCGCCAGCTGGCTGAGCTTGCTGGTGGACCAGATCAATGCCGACCTGCGCACGCAAAAACTCAGCTTGCTCTACAAATCGCTCAACGGCGTGCTGTTCGGCATCGAAAACATCCTGGTCATCTGGCTCGGCGCCAGGCTGGTCATGGACGGCAATTTTACGGTTGGCGTGCTGATGGCGTTCAATGCCTACAAGGGTCAGTTCGACAACCGCGTCAGTTCATTGATCGACAAGTTCGTCGAGGTCAAGATGCTGCAGCTGCAAGGCGAACGGCTGGCCGACATCGTACTGCAGCAGCCGGAAACCACGCATGGCGGCCTCGCCGACGGACAGGATGGACCTTTGACGCCGTCGCTGGAAGTGCGCGGCTTGCGTTTCCGTTATGCCGAACAGGAGCCCTATGTGCTGGACGAGGTGTCTTTCCATATCGCTGCCGGCGAATCGGTTGCCATCGTCGGTCCCTCCGGCGGCGGCAAGACGACGCTGGTCAATATCCTGCTGGGGATCCTGGCGCCGACCCAGGGCGAGGTGCTGATCGGCGGCCAGAGCGTCGGCCACGTTGGCCTGGATACCTTGCGCCGCATGGTCGGCACCGTGCTGCAGGACGACGTGCTGTTCGCCGGCTCGCTGTCCGATAACATCAGCTTCTTCGATCCTCTGGCCGATCATGCCTGGATCGCGGAATGCGCGCGCCTGGCCGCGATCCACCAGGATATCGCGGCCATGCCGATGGGTTACAACACGCTGGTGGGCGATATGGGCACCATCCTTTCGGGCGGCCAGAAACAACGGGTGCTGCTGGCCCGTGCGCTCTACAAGCGGCCGCAGATCCTGTTTCTGGACGAGGCCACCAGCCACCTCGATATCGAGTGCGAACATCTGGTCAACAACGCGATAAAATCGATGAACATTACCCGCGTGATCGTCGCGCACCGGCCCGAAACCATCGGCAGCGCGGACCGCGCCATTGTCCTGGCGGGCGGCAAAGTGATCGATGATCTGCGCTTGCCGGCCCAGGATGCCGCTGTACCGGCGGAAGAAGCACCGGCATGAGGGCTGCGGTAAAACATGGCGCGCGCCGCAGGATATGGCCGCTGCTGGCGCTGACTTTGATGGTCTCCGCGCCGAGCCGCGCGGACTCCATCTGGGCCGATCCCTTGCGGACAGCGAACGATGTCACGAACACCCCCGCAACAGCGCTCCTGGCCGGCAACTGCGGCTTCAGCGCACAGCTGCCCAGTCCGCTGACCCTGCTGGACGCGGTTGAGCGCGCGCTATGCCGCAATCCGCAAACCCGTCAGGCCTGGGCCAATGTCAAAGTGCAAGCGGCAGCCGTGGGCGTAGGCCGCGCTGCCTATTTGCCAAGCTTGAACGCAGGCGGCAGCTGGAGCAAGACCGACAATCGCACTACCTACCCCGACTTTCCGCAGGCCGATTCCTCGCTCAAGACCCACAGCAGCGACGTCAACCTGAATCTGAGCTGGGTGCTGTACGACTTCGGCCTGCGCGCCGCCAACCTGGAAAATGCGCGACAGCTGCTGAACTCCGCCAGCGCGACCCAGGACGATACGCTGCAAACGGTGTTTTTAAATACCGTGCAAGCCTTTTACCAAGCGCAGGCGGCGCAAGCCATGCTGACGGCGACCATGGATGCCGAACAAGCTGCCGAGCGCAGTTTCAAGGCTAGCGAAGCCAAACATGCTGCCGGCGCAGGGACTCTGGCAGACAAATTGCAAGCCCAGACCTCTTACGCTCAGGCGAGCCTGAAACGGGCGCAAGCGGCAGGCGACTTGCAGAGCGCGCTTGGCAGCCTGGCCATCGCCATGGGTTGGAGGCCGAATACGCCGTTGACGCTGGCCGACCTGAACCAGCAAGTCGCCGATGCGCCGCTGTTTCAGCAATCCGTCGACGACCTGATCGCCGATGCCGCGCGGACCCATCCAAAGATCCTGGCGGCGCAAGCGCAATTGAAATCGGCGCAGGCGCAAGTCGACGCCGCCCGCGCCGAGGGGAGACCGACGCTGTCGCTGTTCGCCACGGGCGATCGCAACGACACGCCGATCAACCAGGTATCGTCCAAGCAAACCATCGCCAGCCGCAGCATCGGCCTGCAGATCAGCATCCCCTTGTTCGATGGCTTCAGCCGCAAATACAAGGTGCGCGGCGCGCAAGCTCAGGCCGAGAGCAAGCAGGCCGATCTGGAGAATGTCGAGCAGCAGGTGATGCTGGAAGTATGGAAAAGCGACCAGGCGCTGCGCACCGAAACCGAAAACCTGCACACCACCGACATTCTTCTGCACAGCGCCCGACAATCCTTCGAGGTTGCGCAAGGACGCTACAAGGCCGGCGTGGGAAATATTCTTGAATTACTGAAAGCCCAAAGCGACCTGGCCAGCGCGCAGCAGCAGCGCATTCTTGCGTTGAGCAACTGGCAAACCGCAAGACTACGGCTGGCGGCAAGCCTGGGACAATTGCGAATGGATGGGATTTAACGATGCTGAAAACAAAAAGACCCGCTTGCGCGGGCCTTTTTATTCTT
>NZ_JBWKVC010000004.1:2812-301225 GCF_059421505.1 Collimonas sp. GW821-FHT02H07 | reverse complement strand
GGCGTCCCCAGGGGGATTCGAACCCCCGTACTCACCGTGAAAGGGTGATGTCCTAGGCCTCTAGACGATGGGGACAGTAATCTGTCCGTACTGGCCTTGCTTCTACTGCTGCTTGCAAAAAACAATAAAGGCCGCATTTGGCGGCCTTATCGATTGTATCGAAAACACTCAACACCAATATTCTGCAATCGTTTTCCGACTGCTTTCCTGTCGATGCCAAAAGAATTCTGGCGTCCCCAGGGGGATTCGAACCCCCGTACTCACCGTGAAAGGGTGATGTCCTAGGCCTCTAGACGATGGGGACAGCAAGCTGTCCAACTAGCTTTACTACCTTACTGCTTCTGCTACCAATTTGCTGGTGGAGGTAAGCGGGATCGAACCGCTGACCTCTTGCATGCCATGCAAGCGCTCTCCCAGCTGAGCTATACCCCCGTTTGCAGAAGCGAGATTATAGCAAGCTTATTTAGCGCTTGTAAATCCCGATTTGCAGATTTATTGCAGATTTACACCAGATAAGGTTGTAAACGCGCAATCACCGTATCGCGGCCAAACAATTCCAGCACGGCATCGATCGCCGGCGTCTGCAATTGTCCGGTCACCATCAGGCGCAGAGGCATCGCGAACTGCGGCATCTTCAGCTTGTGCGCGGCCAGCACTTCCTTGATCATCGGCGCCAGGCTTTCCTTGTTCCATTCAACCGTGGCGCAGCGCTGTGCGAAATCGGCCAGCGCCGGCTTGATGGCGTCGGTGTAGTGCTGCGTCAGCAAAGCCGCATCCGGCGCCGGCTGGCGATAGAACAGCATGGCCGCAACCGCGATTTCATTGACGGTGTTGGCGCGCTCTTTCAGCAGGCCGATGACTTTCGCCAGGTCCGGCGCGCCGTTGAAATCGGCGCCGTCCTGTTCCATCAGCGGCTGGACCATGGCGGCCAGGCGCTGGTTGTCGGCCAGCTTAATGTAGTGGTTGTTGATCCACGCCAGCTTTTCCGGATTGAATTGCGCCGGCGATTTCGACAGGTGGTCGAGATTGAACCACTGGCAAAACTGTTCCATGCTGAAAATCTCTTCGTCGCCATGGCTCCAGCCCAGGCGCGCCAGATAGTTCAGCATGGCTTCCGGCAGATAACCTTGCGCCGGATAATCCATCACGCTGACCGCGCCGTGGCGCTTCGACAGCTTTTCGCCGTCGGCGCCAAGGATCATCGGCACGTGGCCGTACAGCGGCAGCGTGGCGCCCAGGGCTTTCAGGATATTGATCTGGCGCGGTGTATTGTTGACGTGGTCGTCGCCGCGGATCACGTGGGTAATTTCCATGTCCCAGTCGTCCACCACCACGCAGAAATTATAGGTCGGCGTGCCGTCCGGACGAGCGATCACCAGATCGTCCATCTCGCGGTTGGAAATAGTGATGTTGCCTTTGACGACGTCGTCCCAGCTGACTTCGCCATCGAGCGGATTCTTGAAACGCACCACCGGCTTGCGGTCGGCCGGCACCGGCGGCAAAGTCTTGCCGTCCTCAGGACGCCAGGTGCCGTCGTAGCGCGGCTTCTCGCCGGCGGCGCGCATCCGTTCGCGCATCGCTTCGACTTCTTCCGGCGACGAGTAGCAGTGGTAGGCGCTGCCATCCTTCAGCATCTGCGCGATCACCTCGCGATAGCGGTCCATGCGGCGCATCTGGTAGAACGGACCTTCATCATGTTCCAGGCCCAGCCACTGCATGCCGTCGATGATCGCCTGCACCGCTTCCGGCGTCGAACGTTCGAGGTCGGTGTCTTCGATGCGCAACACGAAAGTGCCGCCGAAATGGCGCGCGAAAGCCCAGGAAAACAGCGCGGTGCGGGCGCCGCCCAAATGCAGGTAGCCGGTCGGGCTAGGGGCAAAGCGGGTGCGGACCTTGGTGGCCGGGGAAGTTGAAGCTGGAGTGCTAGCAGTCATGATAAATAAAAACGGCCTTGGCATGCCAAAGCCGTTATCAAGGAAAACCCTATTTTACCGCGTTGCAGCAGCGGATGGAATGACGGTCACATTGATGGTTTTGCTCAGCTCCGGGCCGTAAGACTGGTGCTTGCCGTTGGCGAACTGCATGGTCAGCTTGTATTGACCCGGCGGCAGCGTCAGCGAAGTTTCGGTTTGGCCCTTGCCAAAATGTATATGCTTTTCATCGACCGGAATCGTCTGGCCGGCCGGAATGCTGTCTTCGTTGATCAGCAAATGGTGATGGCCGCTGTCTGGCGTCACGTCGCCGGCGGGCTTGACTTCCATGCCGCTGACGCCGAACTTGACGGTGAACGGGCTGCTCACCACCGCGCCGTCTGCCGGCTCGATGAACGAAACCGAGGCGGCATGGGCCATCTGCGGCAACAAGCCGGCGCTCAGCACGGCAGCGGAAAACAGCAAGGAAAAAAATCGTGATTTCATCGTCTTGTCCTTTGAATGAAAATAAGTGAAAAACAAATAATGCCGGTGCGCTTCCGACAGACAGTACAGGCACGTACAATTTACTGAATGCAATAATGAAAATGTAATAATACAGGGATGCCGCCGGCATCGCTTTCAGGAGGGACACCATGCAAATCGCCAGCGGCAATCTGTTGACCGCGCTGCCGCCAGCCGGTTCGGAAGAGGTGTTTGAACTGCTGCACCAGCGCGCCGGCCTGAAAATCGAACGCATCGTTTCGAGCGGACAGGCCAGCCCGCCAGGCTTCTGGTACGACAATCCGCAGGAGGAGTGGGTATTGCTGCTGAGCGGCAGCGCCGGCCTGATGCTGGAGGGCGCTGCCGCCGAGCATGTGATGCAGGCCGGGGCGTGGCTGCACATCCCGGCCCACTGCCGCCACCGCATAGCATGGACCGATGGCGCGCAGCCGACCATCTGGCTGGCGATCCATCATGATGTTGAGGCTTAGTTGAGACTTAATCGTTCTTGACGACGATGGTCGGGAATTTGCTGCTCATGTCCTTGGCTTTTTCCGCTACCTTGATCGCCACCTTGCGCGCGATCTCCTTATAGATGTGCGCCACCGGGCCGTCCGGCTCCGCCACCACGGTCGGCGTGCCGGAATCGGTCTGCTGGCGGATAGCCATGGTCAGCGGCAGCGCGCCGAGGAAGTCGACGCCGTATTCGCCGCACATGCGGGCGCCGCCGCCTTCGCCGAAAATCGCTTCGGCATGGCCGCAGTTGGAGCAGACATGGGTGCTCATGTTTTCCACGATGCCGAGGATAGGAATCCCGACTTTCTCAAACATCTTCAGGCCCTTGCGCGCATCCAGCAAGGCGATGTCTTGCGGCGTGGTGACGATCACGGCGCCGGTGACCGGCACTTTTTGCGACAGCGTCAGCTGGATATCGCCGGTGCCGGGCGGCATGTCGACGATCAGGTAATCGAGGTCGCGCCAGTTGGTCTGCTCCAGCAGCTGCTGCAAAGCCTGGGTCACGATCGGACCGCGCCACACCATCGGCTCGTCCGGATCGACCATGAAACCGATGCTCGATACCTGCAGGCCATGATTTTCCAGCGGCTCCATGGTCTTGCCGTCCTTGGTTTCCGGACGGCCGCTGATGCCCATCATCATCGGCTGCGAAGGGCCGTAGATATCCGCATCCAGGATGCCGACCTGGGCGCCTTCCGCCGCCAGCGCCAGCGCCAGGTTGACCGCCGTGGTCGACTTGCCGACGCCGCCCTTGCCGGACGCCACCGCGATGATGTTCTTGACGTTGGACATCAGCTTGATGCCGCGCTGCACCGCATGCGACTGTATTTTGGAATAGACATTGGGGCGCACCTGGCCGACGCCCGCCAGCGCAGCTACCGCATCAGCGGCGGCAGCGCCGATCAGCGCAAACTGGCTCCTGGCCGGGTAGTCCAGCTCGACATCGAACGAGACGTTGGCGCCGTCGAGCTGGATATTCCTGGCCGACTTGCTGCTGATCAGATCCTTGCCGGTATTCGGGTCGATGACGCTGGATAACGCTGCCTTGACCGCTTCAATCGTGACGCTCATTACTTTTCCTCTGCACGTTCTTGATAAGATGCGGCAAGTCTAAACCAAATCGCCGCTTTCACGCTCAAGGCGGGCAGAACCGGGCTGTCCGCTTGCCTCTAAAAATGCTTAATCGAGCGCGACTAAAGCGAAAACCTCCCCGGCACTGCTAAAATCACCCCTTTATTCCAACCAGCAGCGCTTGACGTTGCAAATTCATTGCCAAATGAGCATTACTTTGACTTCAACTCCACGCCAGTTATTCGTTACCACCGCCCTGCCTTACGCCAATGCAGCGTTTCATATCGGCCACATCATGGAATACATCCAGGCCGACATCTGGGTGCGGTTCCAGCGAATGCAGGGCCACGAAGTCAATTTCGTCGGCGCTGACGACGCCCACGGCGCGCCGATCATGATCGCCGCCGAGAAAGCCGGCATCACGCCGCAGGAATTCGTGGCGCAGATCGCGGCCGGCCGCAAGCAGTACCTGGACGGCTTCCACATCGCCTTCGACAACTGGCATTCGACCGACGGTCCGGAAAACCACGAGCTGTCGCGCGACATCTATCGCAAGCTGAAAGCGGCGGGCTTCATCTCGACCAAAACCATCGAGCAGTTCTTCGACCCGGTCAAGAACATGTTCCTGCCGGACCGCTACATCAAGGGCGAATGCCCGAAATGCGGCGCCAAGGACCAGTACGGCGATTCCTGCGAAGTGTGCAGCTCGGTGTATGCGCCGACCGACCTCAAGAATCCGTACTCGACCTTGACCGGCGCGACGCCGGTGATGAAATCCTCGGAACACTTTTTCTTCCGCCTGTCGGATCCGCAATGCGTGGAATTCCTGCGCGGCTGGGCGCTCGGCAATGTCGACGGCAAGCCAAGGCTGCAATCGGAAGTCGCCAACAAGGCCAAGGAATGGCTGGAAAGCGACGGCGGCATGGGCGACTGGGACATCAGCCGCGATGCGCCCTACTTCGGCATCGAAATCCCGGATGAACCGGGCAAGTATTTCTACGTCTGGCTGGATGCGCCGGTCGGCTACCTGGCTTCGCTGAAAAACTATTTCGGCAAGACCGGGCGCGACTACGACGCCTTCATGGCCGATCCGAAGACCGAGCAGTACCACTTCATCGGCAAGGACATCACCTATTTCCATACGCTGTTCTGGCCCGCCATGCTGCATTTCTCCGGCCAGAAAGTGCCGAACAATGTCTTCGTGCACGGCTTCCTGACAGTCTCCGGCGAAAAAATGTCGAAGTCGCGCGGCACCGGCATTTCGCCGCTGCGCTACCTGGATCTGGGCATGAATCCGGAATGGATGCGCTACTACATCGCCGCCAAGCTGAGCGCCAAGGTGGAAGACCTGGACTTCAATCCGGACGACTTCGTCGCGCGCGTCAATTCCGACCTGATCGGCAAGTACATCAACATCGCCAGCCGCGCCGCCGGCTTCATCGCCAAGAAATTCGACGGCAAGCTCAGCACCGCCTGGGCCACCGACAGCGATCCGTTCCTGGCCAGGCTGCGCGCCGTCGCCAGCGATATCCAGGCGCTCTACGACAGCCGCGAATACGGCAAGGCCCTGCGTGCGGTGATGGAACAAGCCGACCTGATCAACGCTTACGTCGACGCCAACAAGCCATGGGAACTGGCCAAGGACCCGAGCAAGGAAGCGCTGCTGCATGAAGTCTGCAGCCGCCTGCTGGAAGCGTTCCGCATCCTCACCCTGTACCTGAAACCGGTGTTGCCGGCGCTGGCGGCGCAAGTCGAAGCGTTCCTGCAGATCTCGCCGCTGGTGTGGAGCGATGTCGCCAAGCCGCTGGCTGACGGCCACGCCATCAACGCCTACGCGCACCTGATGACGCGGGTCGAGCCGAAGATGCTGGACGCCTTGTTCGATGCGCCGGCGCCGGCCGCCGCTGCGGACGCGCCAGCAGCAGTGGCGGAAGCCGCCAGCAGCATCGAACCGCTCGCCGCCGAAATCAAGATCGACGATTTCGTCAAGGTCGACCTGCGCATCGCCAAGATCGTCAACTGCGAGCACGTGGAAGGTTCCGACAAGCTGCTGCGGCTGACGCTGGACGTCGGCGAAGGCCGTTTGCGCAATGTATTTTCCGGCATCAAATCCTCTTACCAGCCGGAAGAACTGGTCGGCAAGCTGACCGTGATGGTGGCCAACCTGGCGCCGCGCAAGATGAAGTTCGGCATCTCCGAGGGCATGGTGCTGGCGGCTTCAGCCGCAGACGGCAAGGCCAATCCGGGCATCTATGTGCTGACTCCGTGGCCAGGCGCCGAGCCGGGCATGCGGGTCAGCTAAGAGCGGCGATGAGCCTGCAGGTGCGCGAAGCCAGCGCCGACGATGCCGCACTGATCGCCGAGCTGACCCGCGCTTGCTGGGCGGAGCGGGTCGCCGCCAGTTCCAGCGGCCATCGCGAGCAAACCGAGCAGGTCCGGCAAGACCTGCAGCGCGGCGGCGGCTTCATCCTGCTGCTGGATGGCCAGCCCGCCGGTTCGGTGCGCTGGCTGCCGTCGGATACCGAAACCGAGGTATGGGAAATCCTGCGCATGGGCGTGCTGCCGGCCTATCGCGGCCAGGGCCTGTCCCAGCATTTGATGGAAGCGATCATTCATCGCGCCCAAGGCGCCGATGTGCATGAACTGCGGCTGGCGGTGGGCGCCGACCAGGCGCGCGTGGTCGATCTGTATGCGGTGTTTGAATTCGAACTGGCGCCGGAGCTGGAATACGCCCGCGCCAATCCGCTGCAAGAGCCGCCGACGGTGATGCGGCGCTGGCTCAGGCGCTAGGGCCTCGCCGGCGCAAGGTACAGAGTCAATGCCCGTAGACTTGCGACACTGAAGTACCGGTCACCAGCCCGCTGGTGATATCCATATGAACATTGAAGAAAGCCTGGCTGGCGTCGCTCTGGATATAGCGCCAGTCCCACACTTCCTCGTTCTTGCGGGTGAACTGCACCACGGTGCGCGGCTTGCCCAGCATCTGCCTGACCTCTTCCTTGCGCATGCCGGCCTTGATCCTGGCGAAATTCTCTTCGGTCAGCACCTGCTTGTAGTCGCTCAGCTTGCCATCGCTACCGATATAGAACATCCATGTGCGGGTGCCGGCCGGCCCTTTTGGATATTCCAGCGTACGCTCGCCGTTTTCCTTTTCCCAGACCGTATCCGGCTGGCCCATGGCGTTGCGCACATCGGCTTCCGACGATACGCCGCGGTTGAGTTTTTCCAAGCCCGCCTCCTGTATGAAGTTGCCATTCTGATCGCAAGCCGCGACCAGCAATGGCGCGAGCAATAGCACAACCTTGCGTGCCCATGATTTCATGCCGCCTCCTGCTTACTGTGATTATCCAAGTATACCGTCCTTTTTCCATCACATAATTGTCGTATAGGCATGAAACTATCCTGGCCGCCGCCAACGACAAACCGTTGGGCGACCCCGAAATAGCATAAAATAGCGCCTAATCCCAGCCCATTATCAAAGCACCCATGAAATTTTCCAAACAAATTTACGGTTACCAATCCGACATCACCAAGTTCGTTGCAGAACTCAAGGAAAAGAATCCAAAGCTGGAAGAACAGCAGCTGGCCGGCCGCGCCCTGCTGTGGGACAAGACCCCGATCGACCTGGACAGCCAGAACCGGACCGAGGAATCCCGCGTCGACCAGCAACCCTACGTGTATCAAAACAATCACTAATCCAGTCCTGGTAACGATCAGATGAGCCAGAATTCGTCGGATGCCGCCGAACTGACCTTGGAAGGCCAACCCGATTCGACCCCGAACGTGATCGACGGCGTCGCCTTCGCGCGCCTGTACGGCGAGCCGCTGTTCCGCATGCCGACCGACCTGTACATCCCACCGGACGCGCTGGAAGTCTTCCTGGAAGCATTCGAAGGTCCGCTCGATCTGCTGCTGTACCTGATCCGCAAGCAGAATTTCAACATCCTCGACATCCCGATGGCGCAGGTGACCCTGCAATACCTGGAATACGTCGACCAGATCCGCATCACCAACCTGGAGCTGGCGGCCGAGTACCTGCTGATGGCGGCCATGCTGATCGAGATCAAGTCGCGCATGCTGCTGCCGGTGCGCAAGACCGACAGCGAAGAAGCCGAGGACCCGCGCGCCGAGCTGGTGCGGCGCCTGCTGGAATACGAGCAGATGAAGCTGGCGGCGCGCGAGATCGACGCTCTGCCGCTGCTCGGGCGCGACTACGTGCGCACCCAGATCTACATCGAGCAGAACACGGTCACGCGCTGGCCGGACGTCAACCTGGACGATTTGCAGGCAGCCTGGGCCGACGTCATCAAGCGCGCCAAACTCACCGCCCACCACACCATCAGCCGCGAAGAACTGTCGGTGCGCGAACACATGACCGGAATCCTGCGGCGTTTGCAATCGGCGCGCTTCGTCGAGTTTGCCGAACTGTTCGATCCTGCGCGCGGCGTGCCGGTGCTGGTGGTGAACTTCATCGCCCTGCTGGAGCTGGCCAAGGAAACCCTGATCGAGATTACCCAGGCCGAACCTTTTGCGCCCATCTACGTGCGACTGGCCTACTCGCCCACTTATGCGCCGGCTTGATTTTGTAGGGTGGGCACGTCTTTGTGCCCACGCGTGACAGCCGATGGTCACGTGACCTTTGATGCGTGCAGGTCTCGCGTGGGCACGGGTGCCCACCCTACGGCGATATTTACAATTTATTCCGCAAATATATTATTTATGAAAATCATTTCCTCGATCGAAGAGCTACGCGACCAGCTGCGCGGCCAACTGCGCACCGCATTCGTGCCGACCATGGGCAACCTGCATGAGGGCCACCTGTCGCTGATGCGCCTGGCCAAGAAACACGGCGATCCTATCGTCGCTTCCATCTTCGTGAACCGCCTGCAGTTCGGCCCCAACGAAGATTTCGACAAATACCCGCGCACTTTCGCCGCCGACGTCGAGAAGCTGGAAAAGGAAGGCGTCTACGTCCTCTTCGCCCCGACCGAAAAAGACTTGTATCCGGAACCGCAGGAATTCCGCGTGCGGCCGCCCGACGATCTCGGCAATACGCTGGAAGGCGAATTCCGTCCGGGCTTCTTTACCGGCGTCACGACCGTGGTGCTGAAACTGTTTTCCTGCGTGCAGCCGCGCGTGGCGGTGTTCGGCAAGAAGGATTACCAGCAGCTGATGATCGTCCGCAACATGGCCAAGCAGTTTGCCCTGCCGACCGAAATCATCGCCGCCGAAACCTGGCGCGCCGACGACGGCCTGGCGCTGTCCTCGCGCAATATGTACCTGTCAGCCGAGGAACGCGCAGAAGCGCCGGCCCTGTTCAAGACGCTCAACCAGGTCGCAGAAGAAGTGCGCGCCGGCCATCTGGACATCTTCGAGCTGGAAAAGGAAGCGATGGCGCAACTCGGCAGCCGTGGCTGGAAGCCCGACTACATCTCGATCCGCAAGCGCTGCGATCTGCAGGCGCCGGCCGCCGGCGACCTGGCCCAGGGCGAAAAGCTGGTGGTGCTGGCCGCTGCCAAGCTCGGCACCACTCGCCTGATCGACAATCTGGAGATATAAGCTGCGCCATTCCTTCCATCGCAGAACGCAAAAGCTGGCAGCTGCGGCCGCATTCTGCATGGCGAGTCTGGCGGCTCCGGCTGCCGTGTCCGCCGCTCCCGTCACGGTCCAAGACGACGCCCGCCACACGGTCACCCTGCCGCAGTCGGCTCACCGCATCGTCAGCCTGGCGCCGCACGCCACTGAACTGCTGTTCGCCGCCGGCGCCGGCGGCTATGTCGTCGGCGCCAGCGACTACAGCGACTATCCGCCAGCCGCCAAACAACTGCCCTCGGTCGGCAGCAGCAGCGCGCTGGACATCGAGCGCATCGCCGCCCTCAAGCCGGACCTGGCGATCGCCTGGAGCAGCGGCAATTCCGCCAGCCAACTCGCCAGGCTGCGCGCACTCGGAATTCCTGTATTTGAAAGCGAACCGCGCCAGCTGGAAGCAATCGCCTCGTCGTTGCAACGTCTTGGGCAACTGGCGGGCGTGCCGGATAGCGGCGCGGCAGCGGCCAAGGCCTTCAACGCCAGGCTGGCGCAGCTGACTGCAACTTATCAGCAACGGCCGCCGGTGCGGGTGTTTTACCAGATCTGGCAAAAGCCGCTGATGACCCTCAACGGCAACCACATGGTGTCCAGCGTGATCCGCCTGTGCGGCGGCGAAAACGTGTTCGGCCAGCTGCCGCAGCTGGCGCCCACGGTCAGCACCGAAGCCGTGCTGGCGGCCAATCCGGAAGTGATCTTCGCTGCCGACGGCGGCAATGCTCCGGATACCGGCTGGCGCCGTTTTCCCACACTGGCGGCCGTGGCCGGCAGCAATCTGTTTACGCTGACGCCGGACTGGATGAGCCGCCCCGGCCCGCGCATACTGGACGGCGCCGCCGAACTGTGCCAGAAGCTGGACCTGGCGCGCAGCCGCCGGCACTAGCTTTTTTAGTCGCGCGCACGGCAGGCTGCCTCAGCCTGATACCGAAGCGGTATCGGCCAGCGGCATGAACATGCGCCGCCTGCCGTCATCTACCACTTCAAACGCGCAGCCGAACGCCGCTTGCAACAGCTCAGGCTGCAGCACCTTGTCGGCGCTGCCCTGCCAGGTCTGGCCATCTCCCAGCAGCAGCACATGGCTGGCGTAGCGCGCCACCAGGTTGATGTCGTGGCAGGCGGCGATCACCGCTTTTTTGCGCGGCAACGCATTGGTTGCCTTGTGCAGCAATTCCATCACCACGATTTGCGCCGCAGCGTCCTGATGCGCGGTCGGCTCATCCAGCATCAGCAGCAAAGGATCCTGCGTCAGCAGCGTCGCCAGCGCCACTCGCTGCCGCTCGCCGCCGGACAAGCACATCACGTCATGCTCGCTGAAGGCGTCCATCCTGACGCGCTGCAAGGCTTGCATGGCCTGGGCGCGGTCTTCCTCGCGATCCCAGCCGAAACCGAACTGATAGGGATGGCGGCCGGCGATCACCGCCGCCAGCACGCTGCTGGAAAAGGCATCGGCCTGCTGCTGCGCCAGCAAGCCGCGCAGGCGCGCAAGCTGCTGCGGCTTGATGCTGCCGATGGCATCGCCCTGGATCGCCACGCGGCCGCTGGCTGGCCGCACCAGGCCGGCCAGTGTATGCAGCAGCGTGGTTTTGCCGATGCCATTGCGGCCCAGCACGCACCAGAACTGGCCCGGCATCACTTGCCAGTCCAGCCGCTTGCACAAGATTTTATGATCGACGCTGACGCTCAGCTGTTCGGCAGCAAGCAGCGGCGCGGAAAATTCGCTCATTAGTCCGTCCTCAAGCACGGCTGCGCGACAGCAGCCACAGGAACACCGGCACCCCGACCAGGGCGGTAATCACGCCCACCGGCAGCTGTGTCGGCGCCATCACGGTGCGCGCTGCCAGATCGGCCAGCGCCAGCGCGGCGCCGCCCGCCAGCACGCTGGCCGGCAGCAGAATGCGCTGATCGTTGCCGACCAGCAGGCGGATCGCGTGCGGCACCACCAGTCCGATAAAGCCGATCGTACCGGCCACCGTCACCGCTGCCGCGGTCGCCAGCGACGCCGCCGCCAGGGTCATCCAGCGCAAGCGCAAAACCGGCACGCCAAGCAGCTGGGCGAAACCCTCGCCGCGCGCCAGCAAATTGAGCTGCTGCGCCTTGAACACGCTCCAGAGCAAGAGCAGCAGCAACAGCAGCGCCGCCGGCAACAGCAGGCGGCCGTCTTCCAGGTCGCCCATCAGCCAGAACAGCATGCCGCGCAGCTGCGCGTCGGGCGCCAGGGTCAGCACCAGCGTCACGATCGCGCCGAAGCCGGCGGCGATCATCACGCCCGTAAGAATCAAGCGATGGCCGCTATGCTGGGCCACGCTGGGCAAGCGCCGCAAAGCCTGGCGCGCCAGCCCGAACAGCAGCGATACCGCCAGCCCCGCGCCGAGGGCAGCGCCGAGCGCAGCGGCGGTATCGCCCATGAAACCGAAATGGCCGGCCACCAGCAAGGCCGACAAGGCGCCAGCGGCCGAGCCGCCGGACAAGCCCAACACATAAGGATCGGCCAGGGGATTGCGCAGCAACACCTGCATCAGCGCCCCGGCCAGCGCCAGCAGGCCGCCGACGACGAAAGAAGTCAGTGCCCGCGGCAGGCGCAAGGAAAGATAGATCTGGTCCGCAACCAAAGGCCGCCCGCAGCCGCTGCTGCCGCACAGCACCGCGAGCGACAGCGCCAATCCCGCCGCTGCCGTCAGGCAAAGGAGGATCAGGATGGCGCGGCGCAATGTGGTGATGCTAGTCAATGGCGAACTCTATGTAGGGTGGGCACAAGGTGCCCACGCGTGAAGCCTGATTCCCGAAGGACCTTTTATATGCGTAGATAACGCGTGGGCACGCTGTGCCCACCCTACCTTACTGCTGCCAATTTACACCAACAAACAGGCCACGTGACGGCTGGTTGTAGCCATAAGCGGTTTGATAGTCGCGGTTGAACAGGTTCTCGACACGGCCGAACAGCGACGTCTGCTTGGTAAGCTGATAGCGCACATTGGCGTTGGTCAGCCAGTACGGCGCCAGCTGCGGGTTGCCGGGAATATCGGAGCGGCTGTCGGTGTATTGCACATCCGTGCCGACGCGCCAGGCGCCGAAGCTCTTCGCCGCGCCGAAGGAACCGAGCGTCTTGGCGCGGCGCACCAGGGTCTTGCCGGTCGATTCATCTTTCGGATTCTGCAAGGTCAAGCTGGCGCGCCAGTCGATTTCAAGCAGTGCGGCGCTGGCGCTCAGCTCCAGTCCCTGGTTCTTGGAACGGGCGATATTGATGGCCCGGAAAGTCGCAGGATCGTAGCCGAACTGGTCGTGCGTGCGGGTATCGAACAAGGTGGCGCGCAACAAGGTCGCGCCGGCAGCGTACTGCACACCCAGCTCATAGGACTTGGAGCGCTCGGCCTTGAGATTGGCGTTGCCGTACAGCGGGTCAAACAACTGCACCGGCGTCGGCGCGTTGAATGCGGTCGAGGCATTGGCGATCAGCTTGACGCTGTCGGTCAGCGCATAGCCGTAGCCGAGGTAGCCGGTATTGTCCGAACCGGAACCGCCGACATCGTCATGGCGCAGATTGAGCTGCAGCTGATGCGCGCCGATTTTGCCAAGCGCACCGGCATACACGCTGGAAGTCGAGCGCGAAAAGCTGTTGCTGGAATTGCCGAAGCTGCTGTTGGCATTGACTTCCGCCTTTTCACGGCCGGCGTCGACACCGGCGGTCGCTGTCCACATTGGCGACACGCGCAATTCGTTGGCCCATTGCAGCAGGTTTTGCGTACTCTTGTAGCCATTGCTGCTGTTGCCGGACAAGGTCAGGTCGTCGAGGTTGTCGCGGTTGACGTTTTGCGACAGCGTCAGCGTCGACGTCCAGTCCTGGCTGAAGTTATTCTTGGAGAACACGGCGATCGACTGGCTCTTGGAATGGCCGCGGTTCTGGTCGGTCGGCGTGCCGTAGGCATCGTCAAAGGTGTACTTGGCGTCGTTGGCGTAAATGCGGGCGCCGACTTCATTGCCCTTGCTCCATTCCTGCGATACCGATCCTGAGACGCTGGTGTTGCTGTTGCCATTGCGGTCGGGATTGACGTTTGGACTCTGCAACGGGTTCTGCGCCGAAAAGCCGTCGGTCTTGAAACGGGTCAGAGCCAGGGCGTAACGGGTGTCGCCGCTCTTGCCGCTGACGCCGACGTTGCCTTGATAGGTGCCGCGCGAACCGGCTTCGACCGAAGCATTGAAGGCCGGTGCGCCATTGCCGCGCTTGGTGAAGATCTGCACCACGCCGCCGATGGCGCCGGAGCCGTAGATCGCCGAGACGTTGCCGCGCACGATTTCGATATGATCGATCTGCTCAGGCAGGATATTTTCCAGCGCCGGCAAGCCGTAGGAAGCCTGGCGCCGGATCGGCACGCCATCGATCAGGATCAGCGTTTCCGCGGTATTGGCGCCGCGCATGAACAGCGAAGCCTGCTGGCCGGGGCCGCCGACGCGGGTAATCTGGATGCCGGCCTGGCGCTCCAGCAAGGCCGGCAAATCAGGCGCTTGCGAATTGCGGATGTCTTCGGCGCTGATCACCGTGGTGTGCGGCAAGGCATCGGTTTGCGGTTGCTCGACGCGGGCGGCGGTCACTACTACCGGCGCCAGATTCTGGTCCTGGACGGTTTGGGCGAAAGCAGAGCCGACGCTGCAGGAAAGAATGGCGGAAGCCAGCGCGAACGGCTTCAGGGTCGCGCCGGAGCGGCGTGCTAAAGATAAAGTCATGTTTGGATACGATAAGAGTCCCCGGCCTGCTTCCCCGCAAGCCCGGTTGCAACAGTCGCAAGGCACAGGCATGCAACCGCCGCTACCTCGCTCCCCCTGATCTGGCCGGTATCCGGGCTAACAAGTCGGAGCGCATAACCTTCCCATGCAAACTGCTGCACAGTGGTACGAGATGCGCTCTGCCGCCTGCCGCACCCTGGTTGGAGACGGACTGGCGGCGCTTGTTTTACCGTTGCGGGGGCAGCACACGTTGGCTGGCGAACCTAGCGCCGTGTTTCCCGTTTAACTGCGGACATGGACATGTCCGCGTGCACCAAAACCCCGCCATTGTAAGGCCGGCGCGGCTTGGCGGCAATCGCCGCGGTCTAAAGTGTGGTTAAAGCGCAGTCAGGTTAGCGTTGCCCCGGTATAAGGCAGCCACCATGTCGGACTGGGTCACCATGCCGACCAGCCGGTTCTCATCGTCGACAATCGGAATATGGTGGATCCCTGAATCGGACAGCGGCTGCACCAGCTCGACGATATGCATAGCCGAAGCCGCGCTCTTCACCGCGGCGGTCATGATCTGGCCGACCACTTCCGGCTTGTCCGAATGCATGCCGGTGGTGCGCCGCAAGAATTGCTTCAGGCGCTGCTCGAAACCCGCGTACAGCTGCAAATCCACCTGGCGCATGAAATCGGTCTGGGTAACGATGCCGACCAGGCGCCGCGCCTGGTTAATCACCGGCAAGGCCTTGATGCGGTGCTTCAGCAGCAAGGCCCAGGCATCCTCCAGCGAAGTGCCGTACTCGACGCTCACCACATCGCGCGACATGATGTCGGCGCAGGTGATGGCGCCAAAGCGGCGCTGGTAGGCGTGCATCTCGGTCTGCAGGATCAGGCTTTCCAGGTCGTCGCGGCTGACATCCAGCACCTGGTTATATTGCTGCAGCACGTAGTCCAGGTCTTCTTGCGTAAAACCGACCCGGGCTCCGCTGGGCTGGTCGCTGGTCTTGTGCAGCTTGGCCGGATCCTGGTGGGCGCTGTGCGGATAACGGCGTTTGGTGGCGTTATTGAACAGCAGCGCCACCAGCAGCAGCAGGAAGGAATTCAGCAACACCGGCGTCAGGACGAAATGGAAGCCCTGGCTGGTCACCGCCGGTCCGCCCAGCACCGCCGTCAGCGCCACCGCGCCGCTGGGCGGATGCAGGCAGCGCAAGGCGAACATGGCGCCGATCGCCAGCGACACCGCCAGCGCCGGGGCAAACACCGGATCGTGGATCCAGCGCGCGCAGGCGACGCCGATCACGGCGGCCACCAGGTTGCCGCCGATGATGGACCAGGGCTGCGCCAGCGGACTGGCCGGCACCCCGAACAGCAGCACCGCCGAAGCACCCATCGGCGCAATCAACATCGGCAAGGGAGCGCCCGGACCGAGCGCCCAGTGGCTCACCAGCCCGGTCAGCAAAATCCCCAGCAAGGCGCCGCAACAGGCGCGCATGCGTTCAGTGGCGTTGACCACCACGGGACCTGGAATAAAGCCGCGCAACCACAAACCAAACGAATTCATCTTCTTTTGCTTTCGCTTTTCTTGATGAGGGTTCAACCGCCGTAGGCGTAGCTGAATTTATTATTGACGATGCGTCCCATCACGCGCGAGCGCTGGTCCAGCCCGACGTGATCCTTGGGGCTCATGTTGACCACGCCTTGCGGGATCGTCAGGTCATGGGTGTTTTCCAGTGCGGTGCGCAGCGCGGCGCGGAACTGCTTGCTGCCGGGCGGCCCCGCTGTCAGCGCCTGCGGCACGGCGTTGGCGATCAACATATAAGCGCCCCAGGCATCGGCGGCAAACTGCGTCATGGTGTCGGCGCCATAGGCGGCTTCATAGCGGCGGGTGAAATCCAGCGCGGTCTTCCTGACCGGATTGGACAGCGGCAGCTGCTTGGCCACCACGGCCGGGCCGGTGGGGAAGAAAGTACCCTCGACATCCTTGCCGCCCACCTTCAGGAAATCGGCGGTGGCGATGCCATGGGTCTGGTAGATCCGTCCTTTATAACCGCGTTCGGCCAGGGTCTTTTGCGGCAGCACCGCCGGCGTCGCCGAAGCGGCGATCAATACCGCATCCGGCTGCGCCGCCATGATCTTGAGGATTTGCCCGGTCACGCTGCTGTCGTTGCGGTTATAGCGCTCGCCGGCAACCACCTTGATCTTGCGCAGCTCGGCCAGGTGCGAAAACTCGCGCCACCAGCTGTCGCCGTAGGCGTCGGCAAAACCGATGAAGCCGACGCTCTTGATGCCGTTGTCGGCCATGTGCTGGGTCAAGATGGTAGCCATGTGCGAATCGTTTTGCGGCAGCTTGAAAGCCCAGCCGCGTTTGGCGTCCTGCGGCTCGACGATCGAGGCCGAAGCCGCCAGCGCCAGCATCGGCGTGCCGGACTCGGCCACCACGTCCAGCAGCGCCAGCGCGGCCGGCGTCGTGTTGGGACCGACGATCAGGTCGACTTTTTCTTCGCTGACCAGCTTGCGCGCGTTGCGCACGGCGTTGGTCGGATCGGAAGCGTCGTCCAGGATGATGTATTCGACCTTCTGGCCGGCGATCTCTTTCGGCCACAGCAGGATGGCGTTTTTAGTGGGTGCGCCGATGGCTGCCGCCGGGCCGGTGACGGCGATGTCGACGCCGATCTTGATTTGCGCGCGAGCGTGGCCGCAGACGGCCAGCACGGCGACGGAAGCGAGACAGCAGCGCGTAAGTTTATTCATTGGATAGCGATCCTGATGACGATGGCAATGGTTGCTGAATGGTTGCTGGTGCGTTTGCACAAGGAAAGGATTCTACTGGAATGTCTCAGGCCGCAGGCAGCGCCAACAGGCGGTTCTCCATCTCTTGGTCCGATGTTAGCCATTAAAATCACGGCATTATTGACTAAAAGCAAGTAACCGATCGTCAGAGATGGTTGAAACAAATCTTGATTTTTCCAATAATTCATATGATGATATGGTCACATTACGATAAAAATACACAGGCGGACGAGACGATATGTTCAATAAACTGAATGCCAACCGCACGTCCCTGAGCGACACCGTAGCCCAGGAATTGCTGAAAAAGATACAAACCGGCGAGTTCGGCCCCGGCGCCAGATTGCCGACCGAACCGGTGCTGTCGGAGCAGTTCGGCGTCAGCCGCACCGTGGTGCGCGAAGCGATTTCCCGCTTGAAGAATGAGGGTGCGGTCGAGCCGCGCCAGGGCAGCGGCGTGTATGTCAGCGAACAAGGCCATCTGCGGCCCTTGCGCATCCAGTTCGACCAGGCTTCCTCGGCCGACGCCGTGCTGCAGATCGTCGAGCTGCGCCGCGCCATCGATGCCGAAGTGGCGGCGCTGGCCGCCACCCGCCGCACGCCGCGCCAGCTGAAAGCCATCGAAACCGCGCTGAAAGGCATCGAAGCCGATGTCAACGCCGGCGGCGACGGCGTCATGGCCGACGTGATGTTCCATCGCAGCATCGCCGAAGCCACCGGCAACCCTTTCCTGCTGCAGACGCTGGCCTTCCTCAGCCAGTACCTGGAAGCCGCTACCGCCGTCACCCGCAGCAATGAAGCGCGGCGCGACGATTTCATGCGCCAGGTTTATGAAGAGCATGCCGCCATCGCTTCCGCCATCGCCGCCGGCGATGCGCTGGGCGCGCGCAATGCCGCGCAAAACCATATGTTCAATGCGGCGCGCCGCCTTTCCCAAGGCGCGGTAGCGGCCAAGGCGGCGCCGAAAGCCAAGAGCACTTCAAGAAAATCTTAATCAGGACCAGCAAATGACTATCAATGTAGGTGTTATCGGCCTCGGCGCCATGGGACTGGGTGTTGCCCGTTCTTTACTGCGCGCGGATTTTCCTACCTATGCCTGCGACGTGCGCCCGCAAGTCTTGCAGCAGTTCGCCAGCGAAGGCGGCATCGCCTGCAGCACGCCGGCCGAACTCGGCGCGCAATGCGATGTGGTGATCACCGTAGTAGTCAACGCCGCGCAAACCGAGCAAGTGCTGTTCGGTGAACAAGGCGCGGCGGCGGCGATGCGCCCCGGCAGCCTGGTGATCGCCAGCGCCACGGTGGCGCCGGAATATGCCGTCAAGCTGGGCGAGCGGCTAGCCGCGCTGCAATTGCAGCTGCTGGACGCCCCCCTCTCCGGCGGCGCCGCGCGCGCCGCTTCAGGCGAAATGACCATGATGACATCCGGTCCCGCGGCCGCTTACGCCAAGGGCGAAGCGGTGCTGGCGGCGATCGCGAGCAAGGTGTACCGGCTGGGCGATGCGCACGGGGTCGGCTCCAAGGTCAAGATCATCAACCAGCTGCTGGCCGGCGTGCACATCGCTGCCGCCGCCGAAGCGATGGCGCTAGGCCTGCGCGAAGGCGTCGACGCCGATGCGCTGTACGAAGTCATCACCAACAGCGCCGGCAATTCCTGGATGTTCGAGAACCGCGTGCCGCATATCCTGAAAGCCGATTACACGCCGCTCTCGGCGGTCGACATTTTCGTCAAGGACTTGGGGCTGGTGCTGGATACCGCGCGCGCCAGCAAATTCCCGCTGCCGCTGTCCGCTGCCGCCCATCAGATGTTCATGATGGCGTCGACTGCCGGCCATGGCGGCGAGGACGATTCCGCCGTGATCAAGATTTTCCCGGGCATCCAGTTGCCGACAGCGTAGGAGTAAGCCATGCCAGAGCAATCAATGACAACGGCAGGCCCCCTGCTCGGCTGCATCGCCGATGACTTTACCGGCGCCACCGACCTCGCCAACATGCTGGTGCGCGAAGGCATGCGCACCGTGCAGACCATCGGCGTGCCGGCAACGGCGCCGCAGGATGTCGACGCTATCGTCGTAGCCTTGAAGTCGCGCACGGCGCCGGCGGCCGAAGCGGTGGCGGATTCGCTGACCGCATTAAGCTGGCTGCAGCAGCAGGGATGCCGTCAGTTTTTTTTCAAATACTGTTCCACTTTCGACTCCACTGCCAAGGGCAATATCGGTCCTGTGACCGACGCTCTGCTGCAGGCGTTGGGCAGCGACTTCACCATCGCCTGCCCGGTATTCCCGGAAACCGGGCGCACCTTGTATCGCGGCCACCTGTTCATCAAGGACCAGTTGCTGAATGAATCGGGCATGCAGAACCATCCGCTGACGCCGATGACCGACGCCAACCTGGTGCGCGTGCTGCAGCAGCAGACTGCGTCCAAGGTCGGCCTGATCGGCTATCCGGCAGTGTCCCAAGGCAGCGAGAAGATTCATGCGGAAATTGCCGCGCTGCGCCGGCAAGGGGTGCGGATGGCGATCGTCGATGCGCTGGAAAACCAGGACCTGTACGCCATTGGCGCCGCCTGCGCGGAACTGCAGCTGGTGACGGGCGGCTCGGGTATTGCACTCGGCCTGCCGGCCAATTTCGTTAAGGCCGGCCTGTTGCAGCCTGGTGCAAAAGCAAGTGCATTGCCCAGCGTTGAAGGCTGGTCGGTGGTGCTGGCCGGCAGCGCATCGAAGGCGACCAATGCCCAGGTCGCCGCATGGATGGAAAAGCGTCCGGCGTTCCGTCTCGATCCGCCGGCGCTGGCGCGCGGCGAATCCGTGGTGGCGCAGGCCCTGGCTTTCGCCAAGCAATATCTCGAGCAACAGCCGGTATTGATCTACGCAACCACCACGCCTGAGCAGGTCAGGCAGGTGCAGGCCGAGCTCGGCGTGGAACGCGCCGGCTTGCTGATCGAACAGGCGCTGGCTGATATCGCCGTCGCCTTGCAGGCCGGCGGCGTGCGGCGCTTCGTGATTGCCGGCGGCGAAACTTCCGGCGCGGTGGTCAAGGCACTGGGCGTACGCGCGCTGCGCATAGGCGCGCAAATCGATCCGGGCGTGCCGGCGACGGCATCGATCGGCGCAGAGGGTTCTCCAGCGCTGGCGCTGGCGCTGAAGTCAGGCAACTTCGGCAGCACGGATTTTTTTGAAAAGGCGCTCCGTCAGCTGGGCGAAACCCGTCTATGAACACGACATTGAAAGAGCAGGCGCTGCGCACGGAAATCTGCGAAACCGGCGCCAGCCTGTATCAGCGCGGCTACACCGTCGGCACCGCCGGCAATATCAGCGCCCGGCTGGACGATGGCTGGCTGATCACGCCGACCGATGCCTGCCTTGGCAGACTGACGCCGGCGCAGATCGCCAAGGTCGACCTGAGCGGCAAATGGGTGGCCGGCGACAGGCCATCGAAGACGCTGGCGCTGCATCGCGCGGTCTACGACAACAACCCGCAGGCGCAAGCCGTGGTGCATACCCATTCGACCCATCTGGTCGCGCTGTCGCTGGCGGGCGTCTGGCACGACCAGTGCGTGCTGCCGCCGATCACGCCTTATCAAGTGATGAAGGTCGGGCAGATTCCCTTGATTCCCTATTGCCGTCCTGGCGATCCGCAAGTGGCCGAGCAGGTCAAGCTGCTGGCGGCGTCGGTGCGCGGCGTCCTGCTGGAACGGCTAGGGCCGGTGCTGTGGCATGAGAGCGTTTCGCAGGCGGCGTTCGCGCTGGAAGAGCTGGAAGAAACCGCGCGGCTGTGGCTGATGCTGGAAAACAAACCGGAGCCGCTCAGCGCCGCGGCCCTGGACGAGCTGTATCGGGTATTTGGCGCACGCTGGTAAGTTTCAGGCAATAGAAACATCCGCAATTCATAAAATCACATTGGTGGAGACAAGATGTCAGCAACGATAGACAACAGGGCCGCACAGGCCAGCGTCAGCCTGCCGGCTGAACAAGCGGAAAATCTGTACAAGAAAGTATTCTGGCGCTTCGTGCCATTCATCATGCTGTGTTACGTGGTGGCCTACCTGGACCGCGTCAACGTCGGTTTCGCCAAGCTGCAGATGTCGCAGGACCTGGGCTTCAGCGAAACCATCTTCGGCCTCGGCGCCGGCATTTTCTTCCTCGGCTACTTCCTGTTCGAGCTGCCCAGCAACCTGATCATGAACCGGGTCGGCGCCAAGCTGTGGATCGCCCGCATCATGATTACCTGGGGCCTGCTGTCGGCCTGCTTCGCCTGGGTGCAGACGCCCACCCAGTTCTATGTCCTGCGCTTCCTGCTGGGCCTGGCGGAGGCGGGCTTCTATCCCGGCATCATCCTCTATCTGACCTACTGGTTTCCCTCGCACCGGCGCGCCAAGGTGGTCGCCACTTTCATGGCGGCGATTCCGATCTCGGGCATCTTCGGCAATCCGCTGTCGGGCTGGATCATGCAGGCTTTCCATGGCGCCAGCGGCTGGCATGGCTGGCAGTGGATGTTCATGATCGAAGCGGTGCCGGCGGTGCTGGTGGGCGTCGCCGTTTTCTTCGTGATGGACAACAGCATCCGCAAGGCCAAGTGGCTGACTGAAAAAGAGAAGGACTTCCTGGAAGCAGAAATCCGCGCCGATCAGAAAGACATGCACAGCCCGAAAACGACCGCGGCAGTGTTCAAGGACATCCGCATCTGGCATATGTGCCTGATCTACTTCTGCATCGTCATGGGCCAGTACGGACTGACTTTCTGGCTGCCGACCCTGGTCAAGGCTTCCGGCGTGGTCGGTGATTTCAAGATCGGCCTGATCAGCGCGATTCCCTTCCTGTGCGCGGTATTCGCCATGATCCTGATCGGCCGCCGCTCGGACCGCCTGCGGGAACGGCGCTGGCATCTGATCGTGCCGGCTCTGCTGGGCGCGGTCGGCTTCATCGTTTCAGCGCTGGCCGCCGACAATACCGTGATCGCCATCGCCTTCCTGTCGCTGGCGGCGATGGGCGTGCTGACCTGCTCGCCGCTGTTCTGGTCGCTGCCGACGGCTTTCCTGTCCGGCACCGGCGCCGCCGCCGGCATCGCGGTGATCAACTCGGTCGGCAATCTGGCCGGCTTCGCCAGCCCGTTCCTGGTCGGCTGGCTGAAAGACACTACGCACAACAACCAGACCGGCATGTTCATGCTGGCCGGGATGCTGGTGGTCGGCGCCATTGCGATCCTGAAGACACCGCCTAAAATGGTCAATCGATAACATTTGTTTTTTAGGAGTCTGCAATGCCGCGTTTCGCCGCCAATCTGAGCATGATGTACAACGAGCACGCCTTCCTCGACCGCTTTGCGGCCGCGGCCAGGGATGGCTTCAAGGGTGTCGAGTTCCTCTTCCCCTACGAGCACGCCGCCGCTGAACTGCAGGCAAGACTGCAGGACAACGGCCTGGCCCAGGCGCTGTTCAACGCGCCGCCCGGCGACTGGGCCGGCGGCGAACGCGGCCTTGCCTCCTTGCCCGGACGCGAAGATGAATTCAAGCGCAGCGTCGCCACCGGCCTCGAATATGCGCAAGTGCTGGGCAACCGTAAATTGCATGTGATGGCCGGCCTGATCCAGCCGCAGCAGGATCGCGCCCGGCATCGCGCGGTGTACCTGGAGAACCTGGCCTATGCCGCGGCCCAGGCCGCCGCCCTTGGCGTCACCATCGTCATCGAACCGATCAATACGCGCGACATTCCCGGCTTCTTCCTGAACCGCCAGGACGAGGCGCAGGCGATTTGCGCCGAGGTCGGCGCCGACAACCTGCAGGTGCAGTTCGATTTGTATCATTGCCAGATCGTCGAGGGCGACCTGGCTGTCAAGCTCAAGCGCGACATGCTGCGTCCGCAGGCCGGCATCGGCCATATCCAGATCGCCGGCGTGCCGGAGCGGCATGAACCGGATAGCGGCGAGATCAATTATCCCTATCTGTTCGAACTGATCGACGAGCTCGGCTACCAGGGCTGGGTCGGCTGCGAATACCGGCCGCGCGGCGCTACTTCTGCCGGCCTGGGCTGGCTCAAGCCCTGGCTGTAGAACGCAAACACCATTGAATAAATAAAGGATCATCATGCAAGTAGTCATCACCGGCGGCGCCGGCTTCCTCGGCCAGCGCCTGGCGCGCAGCCTGCTGCAACAGGGCAGCCTGCCCGACCGCGGCGGCCAGCTGCAAACCATCAGCAAGATCGTCCTGGTGGACGTGGTTGCCGCCAGCGGCTTCGACGATGCGCGCATCGAACAGGTCACCGGCGACATCACCGACAGCGCCCTGCTGGAGCGCGTGATCACCAGCCAGACCGCGGCGGTCTTCCACCTGGCGGCGATTGTCAGCGGCCAGGCGGAAGCGGATTTCGATCTCGGCATGCGCATCAACCTGGATGCGGCGCGCCTGTTGCTGGAACGCTGCCGCGCTTGCGGCCACGCGCCGCGGGTGATCTTCACCAGTTCGGTGGCGGTATTCGGCGGCGTCCTGCCGGCAGTGGTGCAAGACCGTACCGCGCTCAATCCGCAATCGTCCTACGGCGCGCAAAAAGCGATCGCCGAACTGCTGCTCAACGACTACAGCCGCAAGGGTTTCGTCGACGGCCGCGTGCTGCGCCTGCCGACCATCAGCGTGCGTCCCGGCAAACCCAACCAGGCCGCCTCCTCTTTCGCCAGCGGCATCATCCGCGAGCCGCTCAACGGCCAGCCGGCGATCTGCCCGGTGGCGCCCGATGTGCGTCTGTGGCTGCTGTCGCCACGCAAGGTGATCGCCTGCCTGATCCATGGCTATGCGCTGCCGGCCGATGTGCTGGGCAAAAGCCGGACCATCAACCTGCCGGGAATCTCGGTCACCGTGGCGGAGATGGTGGCGGCGCTGGAACGCGTCGCCGGCAAGGAAGTCGCCGCACGCATTGAATGGAAACACGATCCGGCCATAGACAGGATCATTTCCAGCTGGCCGGGCGCCTGGGACGCCAGCCGCGCCGCCGATCTCGGCTTTATCGGTGAAAGCAGTTTCGACGACGTGGTGCGCGCCTATATCGAAGACGATCTGCCGGCGGCATGAAGCGAGCGCGGCTGGCTGTCTGCGAAAGCCAGCCGCGCGATGTTTTTTTGACATGCGCCGATTCGGCCTGAACTTGTCCTCGGCTTGTCCTCGGTACGGTAAGATTGTCTCTTTATGACTTTTGCCAAGCCGACATGAAGACCAGCTCTTTCCAGCACCTAGTCCGCTTGCTATCGGCCTCGCCGTTGCTGCCTTGTTTGCTGCTTTGCTTGCTGCTGGCAAACGGCGCCCCGGCCCGGGCGGCAACGGCCGCCGCGAGCGCTGACGCCGCCGCCAGCACACCGGCCGCTCCCGCCGCCGCGCCAGCACCACTGGACACGCTGTCCAAGGTGCTGCAAAGCAGTCCCGGCACTGGCAGCCTGGTAGCCACGCTGATCCAGGCCGAACAGCAGAACAGCAAGACCTCGCCCGAGCAAAAGGGCTTCATTGGCCTGATTTCCAATAGCCTCGACACTTTCCAGGCGCATCTGCAGCAGGTCATCACGCCGGAAAAATTCTGGAACCAGCAGTTTTCGCTGGCCTGGCAAGACCTGTCGACCATCCTGCAACGCCAGGAGTCGGAAACCGGATGGCAGGCGCTGGCAGGCTTTCTCGAAATGCTGGCCTTGTTCGGCGCGGTCGCTATCGCTCTGCACTATATCGGCAAGCAGGTGCAACGGCATTTCAATGTCGAGACGACGCTGTCGTCCGATCCCAGCATGAAGGAATTGCTGCTGTATATATGGCGCCACATCGCGCCGCTGCTGCTGGCGCTGGTGGCGGAAATTTCTGTCACCATCAGCATGGATAGTGCGCACGGACAATCGCTGGGACGGGTCCTGGCCACAGTGCTGCTGTACACCCTGGTCGGCGCGCGCCTGTTCCAGGCCATCTGCGCCATCATTTTTTCGCTGTCGCACGGCGGCCACCGCATGGTCGCGGTGCATATCCTGTACCAGCGCGGCTTCAACCTGCTATATGTGATCGGCTGCGCCGGCTGGCTCGGCGACGCCCTGGACAATCCGCATGTGAACCAGATCATCGGCGTCCACCTGGCCAGCGTGGTGGCGACCCTGGCCAGCCTGACGGCGGCAATACTGGGCGGCGTGTTCGCCCTGCTGTTCCGGCGGCCGGTGGCGCACATCATCCGCAACCGGCCGCGGGCGGTGCGGCGCGACCATCCGGCGCGCATGGAAACGCTGGAAATCGTCGCCGCCTTCTGGTACATCCCGATCCTGCTGCTGAGCGTGACCGTCAGCGTCGCCACCATCCTCGATTTGTCGAGCAATAATTCAGCGCTCAATCATGCGCTGGCCAGCGCCGCGCTACTGATCGCCATGTTCTTCATCAGCGCACTGCTGCAGCGCATACGCGCCCGCAAGACGACCACGGGCGCAGGCGCGGCAAGGCGCCAGTCGCCTTACATCCTGCGTCTCAGCAACGTCGGCTTCAGCCTGCTGCAGCTGGCGTTGTGGATTGGTTTCTTCGAATTGCTGACCAGGATCTGGGAGCATTCGCTGCTGGAATTCGCCAACGCCACCCTGATCGGCCAGATGATCGTCTCGGCGCTGGGCAAGATCGGCCTGACGCTGGTGGTCGCCTGGCTGATCTGGATCCTGCTCGACACCTTCATCCAGGAAGCCATCAACCCGACCCGCAACAGCCGCTACGCGCGCAAGAACCCAAGCACGCGCATGCGCACCATCCTGCCGCTGCTGCGCAATGCGCTGATGCTGCTGATCCTGACCATCACGGTGATCACCACGCTGGCCAACCTGGGCATCAATGTGACGCCGCTGCTGGCCTCGGCCGGCGTGGTCGGGCTGGCCTTCGGCTTCGGCTCGCAATCGCTGGTGAAGGATCTGATCACCGGCGTCTTCATCCTGATGGAAGATTCGATGTCGGTCGGCGACTGGGTCGACGTCGGCAACGGCCATGCCGGCACCGTGGAAAACCTGACCATCCGCACCGTGCGCCTGCGCGACAGCAACGGCTCGGTGCACAGCGTGCCGTTTTCGCAGATCACGGCGATCAAGAACGATTCGCGCGAATACACATATGCTTCGCTCAAGCTGAGCATCACCCACGATTCGGACGTCGACCAGGCCTTGCGGCTGATGCGCGAAACCGGCGCCGAGATGCTGGAAGACCGGCGCCTGCGCCGGCTGCTGCTGCAGCCTATCGAGATCTACGGGGTCAATGGTTTCGACCTGAACGGCGTGGCGCTGCTGGCCGGCATCCGCACCAAGCCGCAAACCCAGAACGAAGTCACGCGCGGCTTCAACCTGCGCATCAAGAAAAAGGTGGATGACGATCCGAAGGTGCGCTTCGCCAATGAATGGGCGAATTTCCCGCTGACCGCGGTGGAGCCGCCGGTAGCGGCAGAAAGCAGCGCGCCGGAGCTGCCCGCCGCCGGCGGCAAGGCCTGACGAAGATTACTTGATGCGGCAGCTCAGCAGCCAGTAGTACTCCAGCCGCAGGATGCGCAGTTCGCGTGTGATCGGCGACAGCTTCTTGCGCAGGCCGCTGTCGGTCGGGAAGTTCTTCATGACTTCGTAGCGCTCACCGTTGGGCAAAGTGCGGAACTGGTAGGTATTGCCATCGGCATCGGTGCGGGCAATCGGCGTACTCTGCTCTTCGACGTAGCTGTTGTCTATCATCACCAGCAAGATATCCTTGCCGAGTTTTTCGCGCAGCTGGGCGATGAACCGGACCTGGTCCTGGCGTCCCACATGCGACCACCAGAAACCCAGGAAGCAGGCGGTGAACTTGCGGTCAGCCTGGAAAGTGTTGATGTCTTGCTGCGCAAACGTCGCCTTGCCGGCCGGCAGCTGCTTGGCCTCGGCCAGCGCGATCATTTCCGGATTGATGTCGGTCGCCAGCACCGATTTCGCGGTGGCGGCGATCTGCTCGGTCCAGAAGCCGGTGCCGCATGCCAGTTCCAGCACGTCGTGGCCTTCCATCAGTTCCTGCACCCTGACCTGCAAGGTCAGCAGTTCGTCCTGGCGCTCGGGGCGCTGGTAGATCTCTTCGTAAGTCGCAGCACGTTTGGCGTAGTACGCCGCCATATCGGTATTAATCATTTTTGCGTTCCGCTTCCCAGTTCATTGTTCAATTCCTTCACTTCTTCAACTTCTTTCATTTCTATTGGTTGCACTTCAGCAGCCGGCGGCATGGCTTCGGCGCAGGCCACCCGGTAGCGCTCCGACAGCGCGTCATACAGCGGCGGCGCGAAGAAGCGCGAGACGCGGCTGGCGATCAGCGCAGTCGCCATCAGCGAAATCACCAGGGCATGGCCGTTGATCATTTCCATCACGATCACGAAGGCGGTGATCGGCGACTGCGTCACCGCCGCCAGATATCCCACCATCGCCAGCGCAATCAGCATCTCCAGGGAGGTATTGCCGAACACCTGGTGCAACAGATTGCCGAAACCGGCGCCGATCGACAAGGATGGCGCGAAAATCCCGCCCGGAATCCCCGGCAGATAGGACGACACCATCGACGCCATCTTCAGGAACGGATAAAGCACCGACAGCTGCTGATGCCCTTCCAGCAAACCCTTGGCCTCGACATAGCCGCTGCCGAAAGTGGCGCCGCCGGCGATGATGCCGATCACCGCGACCGCCAGGCCGCACAGCGCGCCGAAGGCAATCGGACGGTTGCTGCGCAGATCTTGCAGCCGGGCTGGAATCCAGCGCCTGGTATTGAGCAGCAGCCAGCAAAAACAGCCGCCGGCGATGCCGGTAAGAATCCCGGTCACCAGCACCGCCAGCGCCAGCATGTCGGTCAGCGCGCTGTTGATGTGAATGGTGCCGAAATAGGTATAGTTGCCATTCAAGCCCAAGGCTACAGCGCCGGCAAAAATAATCACGGTAATCACGACGCCGCTGGCCCGGTGCTCAAAGCTGCGTGTCAGTTCTTCAATTGCAAACACAATCCCGGCCAGCGGCGTGTTGAATGCCGCCGACAGGCCGGCGGCGGCCCCGGCCAGAATCAGGCGCCGCTCCAGCGCTGCGCTGGCGCGCGGATAGAGGCGCCGCAGATTGAACATCAGGGCGGCGCCGACCTGCACCGTCGGCCCTTCGCGGCCGATAGTGAAGCCGCCCAGGATGCCGATGAAGGAGACGCCGATCTTGCCCAGCAACAGCTTGATCGACAGCAGCGACTGGCCGCGCCGGGTAGTGTCCTCTTCCAGCGTAGCGATCACTTGCGGGATGCCGCTGCCCTCGGCGCCGGGAAAATAACGGCGCGTGGCCCATACGCACAGAGCGCCGACTGCCGGCGTGATGAACAGCGGCAGCCAGAAATGCGATTGCTGCATGGAGCGGAACATGCCGAAACCGACATCCATCAGCCACGCATACAGCACCGCGGCCAAGCCAACCAGCACCGCTCCCATCCACAAAATGCCGTATTTACGCCAGGCGCGCCGTACCTGGCGCAGCGTCTGGTCGGAAAAACTCGGGGGGAGCGGATTCATTGGAATTGGGCGCAAAGACATGATTATAAATTATCCCTGCGCAATTCCCCCTAAATAGGCCGCTGGCGGCCATCGGCATGCCGGCGAAACCGGCGCAAAAGCAGCCGGATATCGCTGATCGCCTTGATGGATTGTCGCTCCCCGGGAAAGCGATCGGCCTAGATTTGATAGCTTTTCAGCCAGGCTTTGATGTTTTTGACATCGGCAAACGCCAGCAAGTCGTTCTTGAGCGCAGCGATATGCTGCTGCAGACCCTTGATGTCGCTTTTCAGGCGGCGCATCGCCAGCGCGGGCGACAAGGCTTCCTGCGGCCCGAAATTGAAGCGCCTGCGGAAATCCACCTCCAGTCCGGCAATCTCATCCCGCAGTTCAGCCGACTGTTCCGTCAGCACCTTGCTGTAGTGCTGCAGGCGCTGTTCCGACAGGGAATTGATGCGGCTCTGGTCGATCTGCTCGATTTCCAGCTGCAGCTCCAGCAAGCCGAGCAGATCCTTCTTGTCATAGGCGATATTCACCCTTTGCATCAGCGCTGTCTTGCGGGTCCGCTCCAAAGGATCCTGTTCGCGGTCGGGATGCAGGGCGCTGGCCAGCTTGCGATAGACTTCGCGCACCGACTGGCTGGCGTTTTTCAATTCTTCCTGCTGCCTGGCTTCCCTGGCCGCGGCCTTGGCCGATTTCCTGCGTTTGCCGGCGCCTTCGCGACCGTATTCGGCCGACGCATCGGCGTCGGCATCCGCCTGCTGCGCGGATGCCTCAGCGTCGCCTTGCCGGCCGGCAGCTGCATCGGCATCGGCGCCGCCATGCATGTGATAAATCCGTTTCAAGTCCGCGGCATCGCTGTCGCCGATGACGGCGGCGCCGACCGAACAGATGATGTGGCTGATTTTTTCCTGATCGTGCCGGCTCAAGCCCTTTGCCGAATAAGCGTCGTCGAGCAAGCGCACCAGCTGCGCCGCCAGCCCGTGGTAGCTGCGTATCAGAGGCTGGTACTGGCTGACATAGTGCTGCTGGTGCAGCGGGATCATCTCCTGCCATGCCGCCAGCAGCTGGCGCTCGGTCTCCAGTTTCCTGAGCAGCGCATTGAAGATTTTCTGGCCTGGCGACAGGCTGGCTTGCCCGTGCTGTTCGACGATGTTGAGCGCCTTGGTTTCTGTTTTTTTCATCGGTTGGCTGATTGCACGTTGCGTGTAGAGCTGCGATTTTTCAGATGAAAAATATGGCGCAAGGGCGTGATTATAAGTTGCCGCCGGCGGCGCGCAGCAGAAACCAGCCAAGGGGCGTATCATCTTGCCTTTGCAATAAGTTAAGCAACCATCCGTATTCAGCTGTGCCTTGCGGCAATCATTTACAGATTCCATGCTCTGTCCCACCAAGCGGCGACTCCGCCGATAAACAATCATATGGCTATCCATTCCGCCTCCGCGCATTCGAGCGACCAGGTCTTACCCTTCCGTGAATCCTTGCTTGCCATGTTAGGCATCGCCTTCGTGGTGATGCTGGTGGCGCTCGATTCGACCGTGGTCGGCACCGCGCTGCCGACCATCGTGGCCGAACTGAAAGGCTTCGAGCTGTACGCCTGGGTCGCGACTTCCTACCTGCTGACCTCGGTGATCACGGTGCCGATTTTCGGCCGCCTGGGCGACTTCTACGGCCGCAAGCCCTTTGTGCTGGTCTCCATCATCCTGTTCACCGCCGCCTCCATCCTGTGCGGCATGTCCAATAGCATGCTGTGGCTGGTGATCGCCCGCGGCCTGCAAGGCATAGGCGGCGGCATGCTGGTCGGCACGGCGTTTGCCTGCATCCCCGACCTGTTCCCGGGCGCCCACGTGCGGCTGCGCTGGCAAGTGATGATGAGCACCGCGTTCGGCATCGCCACCGCGGTCGGGCCGTCGCTGGGCGGCTTCCTGACCCAGTACTGGGGCTGGCGCTGGGTGTTCTATGTCAACCTGCCGGTCGGCGTGCTGTCGCTCTTCTTCGTCTATAAATACCTGCCGCATCTGCGCCATACCCACCCGGACGCCAAGATCCGCCTCGACTGGCCTGGCGCCCTGCTGATCACCGCTTCGCTCGGCTGTCTGCAGCTGTTCGTGGAAATGCTGCCGCAGCACGGCTTGTCGCTCGGCATGCTGGGCTTGCTGGCGGCCAGCGTCGTCAGCTTCGTCGCGCTGTGGAAATGGGAACATCACACGCCGCAGCCTATCCTGCCCTTCGATCTGCTGCTCGACCGCAAACTGTCGACCCTGTTCCTGCTGTCGGTGCTGAGCGGCTTTTCCATGTTTTCGCTGATGTTCTATGCGCCGCTGCTGTACCAGGGCGGCTTCGGCCTGTCGCCGCAGGAAGCCGGGCTGCTGATCACGCCGCTGGTGGCCTGCATCATGGTGGGCAGCATTTCCAACGGCCGCATCATCCCGCGCCTCAGGAATCCCAACATCATGCTGTACATCGGCTTCACCCTGCTGGCGCTGTCTTGCCTGGGCGTGGTGATTTCCAACCGCTGGACCTCGCACAGCGTGATCGTCGGTTTCATGCTGACCGGCGGCCTGGGACTGGGCTTCATCCTGCCTAACCTGACCATCTTCATCCAGCAGGAAGCCGGCCGCGAGCATCTCGGCATCGCCACCGCGCTGATGCAATCCTTGCGCATGATCGGCAGCATGCTGGGCACCGCCATCATCGGCACCCTGATCAACCACATGTATGCCGGCAGCGTGCGGCAGGCGCTGGCGGAACAGAAAGCCGGCGACTGGTTCGCCAGCTTCGCCGACCCGCAAATCCTCATCAGTCATGAGACCCAGGCTACCGTGCTGGCGCAGCTGGCCGGCGCCGGCCATCAGGGCCAGCTGTTGCTGGAAGCGGCGCGCGAGGCATTGATCGGCGCTATCCACATGGGCGTCGGCCTCGCTGTGGTAGTCACCGGCATTGCCCTCTGGCTGGTGAGCAAGGTGCCGCCGATTACCTTGCACATCAAGCCCGCGGCAGGCGCCGTCGCCGAGTAGGCAAGCAGCGCAGACCGGGCTTGCAGCAAGCCTGCCAGGTCTGCACACCTGCTTTAACACTGCTTCACAAAGCGTTACATCTCACACCGTCTCGAAGCACCTGTATCAATCCGGCGGTGGCATCCTGAAGTCCTGGTAACTCACATCACATCACTTCACTCAGGACGGAGATCATGAAAAAACTCATTACCTCACTGGTGCTTGGCACCATCCTCAGCACCTTGCTGAGCGGCTGTATCGTGGCGCCAATCGGCCCCGGTTATTACCACCCGCATTACTACCATCCGTACGACCGCTATTGATCGCTCGCTATTGATCGTTATCAAGTAGTAAGTAAAAGTAAGCGGGCTTATGCAATGCAAGGGCATCGGTATAATTTCCAGCCGGAAAACCTCCAAATGAACAAGATTTGAGCTTCAGCTTGAATACATTGCCATACAAAAAAATAAACACGGAGCCTTTATGAAACTGATCCACAAACTCGTCCTTTCCCTGCTGCTGGCGCCGGCTGTGCTGCCGCTCGCCGCGCAAGCCGATGAACCCGGCCATCACGGCGCCTATCTGCATGCACTGGCGGATCTGCACCTGGCGCGCTGGCTGATCGACCATCGTCCAGGCGACAACTGGGTCATGGGCCGCAGCGAACAGATCGCCTTGGGCGAGATCGATGCCGCCACGCGCGAGATCACCCAGCTTGGCGTGGACGTCGGCAAGGATGTCTATCGTCAAGAACAGCCGGATGCCCGTCCGGATCGCCGCGGTCGCCTGCATGATGCGGTGGAAGCGCTGGAGCGCGCCCGCAATGACGTCGGCCAGCGCGAAGACGATCCGCGCGTGTTCGGACTGCAGCAGCACGCCATGCAACGCATCGAGGCAGCCAAGCATGCTACCGAAAATGCCATACGCGACGCCGGTTATTGAGAATTGAAGCTTTGAAATAAAAAAGGGGGCAAGCATCACGCTTGCCCCCTTTTCCTTTTTGCCGGCCGGCTTACAGCTCGTACATATCCTTCTCGCCATTCATCACTTGCTCGATCAGCTTGCGGTTCATGGTCGGCGCCAGCAGTTCGATGAAGGTATACACATAGCTGCGCAGATAGGCGCCCTGCTTGACCGCCGCCCGCGAGATATTGGTGCCGAACAGATGGCCGACCGGAATCGAACGCAGGCCGGTGTCGCGCTCGGCGTCGAACGCCATGCCGGCGATGATGCCTACCCCCATGCCCAGCTCGACATAGGTCTTGATCACATCAGCGTCGATCGCCTCCAGCAGCACGTCCGGCTTCAGGTTGCGCAAGGAAAAGGCATGGTCGATCTTGGTGCGGCCGGTGAAGGCGCTGTCGTAGGTAATCAAAGGGAAGGCAGCGATTTCTTCCAGCGTGATCGCCTTCGACTGCAGCAAGGGATGATCGGGCGGCACCACCACCACGTGCTCCCATTGATAGCAGGGCAAGGTCACCAGGCCGTCGGCATTGACGATGGCTTCGGTCGCCAAGGCCAGGTCGGCCTGGTCGTTGCGCACCATGTCGGCCACCTGCTTCGGATTGCCTTGCAATAACGACAAGCGCACCTTGGGGAATTTCTGGGTGAAGGCCTGCACCACTTTCGGCAAGGCATAGCGCGCCTGGGTATGCGTGGTGGCAATCGTGAAGCTGCCGCTGTCATGCGCGGCGTATTCATTGCCGATGCGCTTGAGGCCATCGATTTCCTGCATGATCAGTTCGACCGACCTGAGCACCGCCCGCCCCGGCTCGGTCAGTCCGCGGATGCGCTTGCCGTGCCGTGTGAAAATATCAACGCCCAGTTCTTCCTCCAGCTCGATGATCGCCTTGGAGACGCCCGGCTGCGAGGTGTACAGCGCCTTGGCTGCCTCGGTCAGGTTGTAATTTTGGCGCACCGCTTCGCGGACGAAGCGGAACTGATGGAGATTCATGAATTTTCCTTGTTTTTCTTCAATAAGAATGTGTGCGGCACGGCCGGAATATTAATGAAAACACAATTTCATTCCAGCAACTATCTACCTGTATTACTCCCTGCTACACTCAAAGTCCCGCCAGCAGCAAACGCGCTCCCTGTATTTACATATATCAAATACGCATATAAGCAAATAAATAGTCTGTAGTTGGACATATATGCGAAGTTTATTACGATTCGAGGTGTTTAGTACGAGGTGATATGACTGTTTCTTATGTAGTGAGCGGTTTTGCCGTCGGATTGTTAGTGGGATTGACTGGTGTCGGCGGCGGCTCGCTGATGACGCCTTTGCTGACCCTGCTGTTCGGCATCCATCCAAGTGTGGCCGTAGGCACCGACCTGGCGTTTGCGTCAGTGACCAAGGTCGCCGGTACGGTCGCGCATCGCTCCAAGGGAACCGTCCGCTGGGACATCGTCAGGCTGCTGTCGCTGGGCGCCTTGCCGGCCGCCATCGCCACTGCGCTGATCCTCAAGTATTTAGGCGGCATCAGCACTGAAATCGGCCAGATCATCCGTTACTCGATCGCTATTTCGGTGCTGCTGACCGTAGTTGCCCTGCTGTTCAAGGGCAAGCTCCAGTTGTGGCTGAATGCCCATCCGGAAAAGCAGCTGCAGGGCAGGAACCTGACCAGCGCTACCGTGATTGCCGGCATCGTGCTCGGCGCGCTGGTCACCATGTCGTCGATCGGCGCCGGCGCCGTCGGCGCCACCATCCTGGTGCTGCTGTATCCGCGCCTGTCGCCGGCCGAAGTGGCCGGCACCGACATCGCCTATGCAGTGCCGCTGACCGCCATCGCCGCGCTCGGCCACTGGTGGCTGGGATCGATCGACTGGAGCCTGCTCGGTGCGCTGCTGCTCGGCTCCGTGCCCGGCATCACGCTCGGCTCGCTGGCAGCGCGGGCAGTGCCGGAAAAATTCCTGCGCGGCCTCCTGGCGCTGACGTTGACCAGCGTCGCAGTGAAACTGATTTATTAAGGAGCCGCGGCGTGCGGCTCTTGCATCCGTTTTGAGTTAGTCATAAAGGCGTGGCCGTTTCACAACGATATCGGCCACAACCCATAAGGAAGACAAAGATGTATCGCTACGATCAATACGATCACCAGATAGTCAAGGAACGGGTCGCACAATACCGCGACCAGGTACGCCGCCGTTTGTCGGATGAACTGACGGAAGAAGAATTCCTGCCGCTGCGCCTGCAAAACGGCCTGTACATGCAGCGTCACGCTTACATGCTGCGCATCGCCGTGCCTTACGGCATGCTGTCGACGCCGCAAGTGCGCATGTTCGCCCATATCGCCCGCACCTACGACCGCGGCTACGGCCACTTCACCACACGGCAGAACATCCAGTTCAACTGGATCAACCTGGAACAGTCGCCGGACATCCTGGCGGAACTGGCGACGGTGGAAATGCACGCCATCCAGACTTCCGGCAATTGCATCCGCAACACGACGTCGGATGAGCTGGCCGGCGTCGCCGCCGACGAAATCATCGATCCGCGTCCATACGCTGAAATCATTCGCGAATGGAGCACCTTCCATCCCGAGTTCGCTTTCCTGCCGCGCAAATTCAAGATCGCCATCAGCGGTTCCGAGCAGGACCGCGCCGCCACGGCGGTGCATGACATCGGCCTGCATGTCGTCAAGAACGCCGAAGGCGAAGTCGGTTTCCGTTTCCTGGTGGGCGGCGGCATGGGCCGCACGCCTATCATCGGCAGCGTGATCCGCGAATTCCTGCCTTGGCAGCACGCGTTGACGTATCTGGAAGCGATCCTGCGCGTCTACAACCAGCACGGCCGCCGCGACAACAAGTACAAGGCGCGCATCAAGATCCTGGTGAAAGCGCTGGGCGCGGAAGAATTCGCGCGCCAGGTGGAAGCCGAATGGGCTGACATCAAGGATGGTCCGGCCACGCTGACCGTCGAAGAACTGCAGCGGATCGCCCAGTATTTCGTGCCGCCGCCGTATGAAACCTTGCCTGCCGCCGATTCCAGCTTCGAGGAGCGCAAGGCGGACAACAAGGCTTTTGCCAACTGGCTGTTGCGCAACGTCAAGGCGCATAAGGTGAGCGGCTATGCCGCCGTGATCCTGTCGGTCAAGAAAACCGGCGTACCGCCGGGCGACATCACCGCCGCCCAGCTGGATTTCGTCGCCGACCTGGCCGACCAGTACAGCTTCGGCGAGGTGCGCATCACCCACGAACAGAACCTGGTGCTGGCCGACGTCAAGCTGAGCGACCTGTTCACGGTGTGGCAGGCAGTCAAGGCACAAGGCCTGGCGACGCCGAACATCGGCCTGCTGACCGACATCATCTGCTGCCCCGGCGGCGATTTCTGCTCGCTGGCGAACGCCAAGTCGATCCCGATCGCGCAAGCCATCGCCGAGAAATTCGACAACCTCGATTTCCAGCATGACATCGGCGAGATCGAACTGAACATCTCGGGCTGCATCAACGCCTGCGGTCACCATCACGTCGGCAACATCGGCATCCTCGGCGTCGACAAGGACGGCTCCGAGTGGTACCAGGTTTCCATTGGCGGCGCGCAGGGCAACAACACCAGCATCGGCAAGATCATCGGACCGTCGTTCTCGGCGCAGCAGATGCCGGTGGTCATCGAGCGCCTGCTGGATGTGTATGTGAAGCAGCGCCACGAAGAAGAATTGTTTATCGATACCGTGCAGCGTCTCGGCGTCGCGCCGTTCAAGGAATACGTCTACGCCAGTCCGATCCCGACCGGTTACACCCATGGGGAGGATGCCTGTGTCTAATATCGATAACGTTGCAATCATCAAGAACCGTGCAGTGGTCAGCGACGACTGGAGCGTCTTGCGCCTGCAAGAAGGCGAAACCGCCGAAAGCGTCGGCATCCCGGCCGGCAAGGTGATCGTGCCGTTCAGCGTTTGGCAAGCCCGGCGCGCGCAGCTGCAGGACCGCGCTCCGCTCGGCGTATGGCTCAGCAGCGATGCCCAGGCCGATGTGCTGAAGGACGACCTCGCGCATTTCACCGTGGTGGCCGTCGATTTTCCGAAGTTCACCGACGGCCGCGGCTACTCGATCGCCTACAACCTGCGCACGCGCCTGGCTTACAGCGGCGAGCTGCGCGCCATCGGCGATGTCTTGCGCGACCAGCTGTTCTACATGCAGCGGGTCGGCTTCGACGCCTTTGCGGTGCGCGCCGACAAGAACATCCACGACGCCCTCAAGGGCCTCACCGATTTCACCGAAAAATACCAGACTTCGTGGGACGAGAAAACGCCGCTGTTCCGCCGTGTGAATCGCCAAGCAGCCAGCCAGGATTGATCATGAGCAGCCCTACTCCCTCTCTGCCGGAACTGGTCGCCGCCACCAAGGCGACGCTGGAAAAAATCGCCGCCGAATATACGCCGGCGGTATTCGCCTCCAGCCTGGCGGCCGAAGACATGGTGCTGACCGACCTGATCCTGCGCGGCCAGCTGCAAGATAAGATTTCCATCTTCACGCTGGAAACCGGGCGCCTGCATGCCGAAACGCTGGGCATGCTGGATCGCATCAAGGAAACCTACGATTACGACGTCACGCCGTACCGGCCGCAGCCGGAAGCGGTCGCCGCCTATGTCGAACAAAATGGCTTGAACGCGTTCTACGACAGCGTCGAGATGCGCAAGGAATGCTGCCGCATCCGCAAGATCGAACCACTCAAGCGCGCCCTGGCCGGCAACAAGGCCTGGATCACCGGCCAGCGCCGAGCGCAGTCGCTGACCCGCGCCGAGCTGCATGTGCAAGAGCAGGACGAAGCGCATGGCATGAGCAAGTTCAATCCGCTGGCCGACTGGTCGGAAGAAGACGTCTGGCAGTACATCCGCGACAACAACGTGCCGTACAATCCACTGCACGACAAGGGCTATCCCTCGATCGGCTGCGAACCCTGCACGCGCGCCATCCAGCCGGGCGAAGACGTACGCGCCGGCCGCTGGTGGTGGGAAAACCCGGAATCCAAGGAATGCGGACTGCACGTGGTGGACGGCAAACTGATACGCATCAAATCCGTCTCGCAGCAGAACGCCTGAATCGCAGAATCATTACATCGCTGACTCACTACATCCCGTCCCGATGCATTGCTTCATTAAAAGACAAGAACCGATATGAACACAGTTGTTGAAAATTTTTTCCTGGACAAAGCCGCCAACCGCCATCTCGACTGGCTGGAATCGGAAGCGATCCACATCATGCGCGAAGTGGCGGCGGAATGCAGCAATCCGGCGCTGCTGTTCTCGGGCGGCAAGGATTCGGTGGTGATGCTGCGCCTGGCGGAAAAGGCTTTCCGTCCCGGCAAATTCCCTTTCCCGCTGGTGCATATCGATACCGGCCACAATTTCGCCGAAGTGATCACCTTCCGCGACAAGCGCGTGGCGGAACTGGGCGAACGCCTGATCGTCGGCTCGGTCGAGGATTCGATCAAGCGCGGCACCGTGCGCCTGCGCAATCCGCAGACCGATTCGCGCAATGCAGCGCAAGCCGTGACCCTGCTGGAAACCATTGCTGAGCATAAGTTCGACGCCTGCATCGGCGGCGCCCGCCGCGATGAAGAGAAGGCGCGCGCCAAGGAACGCATTTTTTCCTTCCGTGACGAATTCGGCCAATGGAATCCGAAGGCGCAGCGGCCGGAACTCTGGGACTTGTACAACACCCGCGTGCACCCGGGCGAAAACATGCGCGTGTTCCCGATCTCCAACTGGACCGAACTCGACGTCTGGCAATACATCGCCCGCGAAAAACTGGAACTGCCGCCCATCTATTTCGCCCATCAGCGCCAGGTGATTCCGCGCAACGGCCTGCTGGTGCCGCTGACTGACCTGACCCCGGCTCGGGAAGGCGAAGTGGTGGAAACCCGCGAAGTGCGCTTCCGCACCGTCGGCGACATTTCCTGCACCTGCCCGGTAGCCTCCGATGCAGCGACAGTCGAAGCCATCATCGCGGAAACCGCGGTGACCCAGATCACCGAACGCGGCGCGACCCGGATGGATGACCAGACCTCGGAAGCCTCGATGGAAAAACGTAAAAAAGAAGGATATTTCTGATGGACGCCGTGGTTAATAATATGAGCATTGACAGCAGCACTGCATCACAGGCACGCGGCCAGGAACGCGGCCTGCTGCGCTTCATTACCGCCGGCTCGGTGGATGACGGCAAGAGCACCCTGATCGGCCGCCTGCTGTTCGACAGCAAGGGCATCTTCGCCGACCAGCTGGACGCCATGTCGCGCGCCAAGCACAAGCGCACGGTCGGCGACGCCATCGACCTGTCGCTGCTGACCGACGGCCTGGAAGCCGAGCGCGAGCAAGGCATCACCATCGATGTCGCCTATCGCTACTTCGCCACGCCGAAGCGCAAGTTCATCATCGCCGATACCCCTGGCCATGAGCAGTACACGCGCAATATGGTGACCGGCGCCTCGACCGCCGATGCAGTCATCATCCTGATCGACGTTTCCAAGGTAAAACTGGGCGACGACGGCAGTGTTGAACTGCTGACCCAGACCAAGCGCCACTCGACCATTGCGCACCTGCTGCAGATCGAACACGTGGTGGTGGCGGTCAACAAGATGGACCTGGTGAACTACGACCAGACCGTGTATGACCGCATCGTCGCCGCCTACCGGGAATTCGCCGAGCAGCTCGGCCTGCGCGATGTGCGCCCGATCCCGCTGTCGGCGCTGGCCGGCGACAACGTGGTGGCGGCCGGCGACAAGATGCCTTGGCATACAGGCCCGACCCTGATCGAACTGCTGGAATCGCTCAGCGTCTACGACGAATCGCATGATGAGCCGTTCCGCTTTCCGGTGCAACTGGTGGCGCGCCACAACGGCCACGAAGCCAACGATTTCCGCGGCTACATGGGCCGCATCGAAGCCGGCAAGGTCAGCAAGGGCGACAAGCTGATCGTGCAGCCTAGCGGCCAGAGCGCGACCGTGAAAGACATCCTGGTGCTGGAAGGTTCGTTGCCATCGGCCGCGGTCGGCCAGTCGGTGACCTTGCTGCTGGAGGAATACCTGGATATTTCGCGCGGCGACATGCTCACTTCGGTGGAGCGCGCCCCTGCCCTGCTGAAGACCGTCAGCGCCGATCTCTGCTGGCTGTCGGAAGATGCGCTCGACCTGCGCCGCAAGTACTGGCTGAAGCACAGCACCAAGCAAACCGCGGCGCGCATCACCAAGATCGATACGCTGCTCGACATCAATACCCAGCAACGGCGGCCGGCGGAATCGCTCAAGCTGAACGACATCGCCCGCGTCTCGCTCAATCTGCAGCAAGCCATCGCTGCCGATTCCTACGATGAGATCCGCGCCACCGGCGCCTTCATCCTGATCGACGAAGTCACGCACCAGACCGTCGCCGCGGGCATGATCCGTCTCGACTGAGCCACTCCTAACCCAAGCACCGGACCACGCCATGCAAGCCACCCCCGCCAGCACTCAAGCCACCTATGGCAAAGTCTATCTGATCGGCGCCGGCCCTGGCGCCGCCGATCTGATCACGGTGCGCGGCGCCCGCCTGCTGGCGCAGGCCGACGTCGTACTGCACGATGCCCTGGTGACGGAAGACATGCTGGCGCTCTGCCCGCAAGCCTTGAAAATCGCGGTCGGCAAGCGTTGCGGCAAGCTCTCTACCGCGCAGCAGTTCATCAACAAGCAGCTGGTCGACAGTGCCCGCAAATATGCCGTGGTGGTGCGTTTGAAGGGTGGCGATCCGATGCTGTTCGGCCGTGCCGATGAGGAATTGCGGGCGCTGGAAAAACACGGCATCGCGGTCGAAGTGGTGCCTGGCATCAGCGCCGCGCTAGCGGCAGCCGCCACTTCGCAGCAGCCATTGACCAAGCGGGGCGTGGCGCGCAGCGTGGCTTTCTTTACTTCCAGCACCGCGCCCGGCGAATCGGAGCAGGTCAATATGCCGAACTGCGACACGCTGGTGCAATACATGGGCGGCCGCGAAGCAGCCGCCACTGCGCAGCGGCTGCTGGCGCAAGGCCGCTCCGCTGCAATGCCGGTGGTAGTGGTGGAAAACTGCAGCCGCGACAACCAGCGCATCCTGCGCCTGCGCCTGGATCAACTGGAGCAGGGCTTGCAGCAATGCGAAGGTCCGGTGCTGGTGATGATAGGCGAGGCGCTGGCCAGCCGCGCCGAACAGCCGCTGGCAATCGGTCAGGCCAAGGCCAGGAATGCGGCTTAAGAACGCGGCTTAAAGCAGGCCGCCGGCGTCGGATATTCGTTTAGCGAACGACAGGCTTGGCGTGAATTTCCGACGCCAGTGCTTTTTGCAAGACCGGGCCGGACTGTTCCAGGCGGTCTTCCGGTGACAAGACATTGATCCAGCTGACCAGGCCGACGGCCACTACGGTCAATACCAGGAATACTGCTACTCTTTTATTCAAAAATTCCCATTTCATTGTTGACTCCTTACTTGCGATATTTCCTTTAACTCCGGCGCTTGCCGGCCTGCGCTGCGACGGATGCAGCGCTGCCGAAAAACCAGCGCATTCCAATAAAAGCCGTCCTGCCGCTACCGCGGCAGGGGCCTCTTCCAATTTCTTGTTTAACGTCCGCTGCGCGTCGCCAGCACGCCATACATGCCGACTGCGCGATCACCGGCGCCGGCATTGGGCCGGGCTTGCGTGGCCTTGACGGACAGCGCCGAAGCCTGGCTTGGCGACCAGCCAAAGGTCCAGTTGCTGCCGCTGCCGTTATTTACTTTTTTGTGTTTGCCGGATGCCAGACCCAGCAGGGTTTTGATAGTCATCATTCCACCTCTTCATGCAAGGCATCGCAGGCGTCGGATAAACGACAGCATTGGCGAAGCCGAATCGTCATGGAAAGCGATTGTGCAACGCGCCTGTTGGGGCACGCACGACAGCGACGGTGAAAGAGAGATATTCCGCCAGTCGATTGCAAGCTGAACAGCCTGGCTAACCGACACGGGAAAAGTGAGGATAGCTAGACTGCTGCAGACAACTGCAAGCAGACAATTGCTTTACGTATTTTTGTTACTGAGTTTGTTACCGAGTTTGTTACTGAATTTCTGTTCCGGTAAGCCGGGCAACTGGGACAGTCCATTGCAAAAGCTCCTGATTCAAAAATGCCTGATCAAGCCAGATCAAGCCGGTTGTGCCGTTGGACCTGCGCTGCGCGCGGAAGGTTCATAGGCGACCTGTGCCGCCCGCGCCGAACGCTTGGGAATGCTTTCCCAGCGTACGCTGCGGACGCTGATTTCCTGCGCCAGACGGGTCACCAGCTGCACCAGTCCGGCACGCTCGCGCACCGAGCATTTCACTTCCACCGTGATCGCAGTCAGGTTAGCCTGCACGGCAGGCTCGTTGGCTTGATAGGTAACGTCATAACTCGCCAGCAGCCGGCGCATCAAGTCTTCCAGATGCGCCACTTCCGAACTGCGGCAGGTGGTCACGATGCGATACGGCAGAGCAAAGTCGCGATCCTCCTGCGGTGCGGCGAACGAAGAACGATGTTTCTTAAAAAATGCATGCAGTTTGTTGAATGGCATGGCGATTTCCTTCCCACTTCCGTTGTTCCTGCCTGCCGGTCGGGCGCAAGGATGCATTTCCTGCCAGGACCGTCGCCGGCTGAACGCCTGACCTGCAAGATGCACAGGAAAAACGCCAAGCCCGGGAAGATCCGGAACCGGAAATACACGGCCGCACGCGATCCGCCAGATGGCAGCACGAACAATCGGTATTACAAAAAAAGGATGGGAGTATCGTTGCGGCGTTACCTGCTACAACATTGCCAAGATGCTTATCGCGAAAACCGGCGATAAAATTTTACGATACTACAGCTCGCATAGACGCAAGCTGCAGCGGACGACGGAGGTCTGCTAAAGACTATGCGTAATGTGCCGGGCTGAGGACCCATCCACCGCTACTACTAGAACAACTGTCCAAAATATGGACCTCCATACAATGCAATAACAAGATTATATTTCTGGCTGGCTATTCTGTCAAGTAAATGACTTTACATTCCCTGAAATTTGTGCTTTGCCAACACATCTCCGGCGACTGGGAAGTCGCCATAGCGTTCGCCGTTCGCCGCCACCGGATGCAGCTCAGTAAGAACTGATCTTCAACACCCGCAGCGTATGCAAAATCGAACCGTGGCGGCAGTCCAGCACCCGCATGCGGCGCTCCAGGTCCTGATGATCCGCTGCCGCGGCAAGATAGGCCTGCTCCGCCTCCGGCAGCGTTATGCCAGTGCCGGCAACGATACTTTTCCAGCAGTTCTTAATATTAGAAAATTTATTGGATAGCGACATACAGGACCTCAATATAAGCACCAGGAACTCCCTGCAGGAAAGCCAAATCCTCAGGAGCAATGCTTGTAGAATAGGCTCATCAAGTTTAGACTGATAGCCGTATTTTCTATCCGAAATATAAGTTTATTTAACATGACAACCAAACTCCCTCCGCTCAAGCCCCTGCGCGTATTCGAAGCCGTGGTACGCACCGGCAGCCTGACCCAGGCCGCCGCCGAACTGCACATCACGCACAGCGCAGTGAGCCAGCAGATCAAGCTGCTGGAGCAGCATTTCGGCGTCACGCTGTTTGCCAGGGGACAGCGCGGCGTCGAGCCGACCGAGGCGGCGCGGCTGTTTTTCACCGACGTCAAGGCTGGACTCGACCGTATCGCATTGGGAGCGGAGCAATTGCTGAACACCGGCAAGGTGCGCATCATCCGCGTCAGCTGCACGCCGTCGATGGCGATGCGCTGGCTGATTCCGCGGCTGTCGTCGTTCCAGATAGAAAATCCGCGGGTGGAAATCCGCGTCACCACCTCGACCGTGGCGGTGGAGGCGATCAAGGAACCGTTCGATGTGTTGATACGACGCAGCCCGATGCACCGGGCCGACTATGAATGCATACGCTTCCTGGACGATGTGCTGACGCCGGTGGCGTCGCCGCGCTACCTGCAGCAGCATCCGCTCAAGCAGCCGCAAGATCTGCTGCAGGCGTCCCTGCTGCACCTGTCAAGCCGTTCGGAAACCTGGACCCGCTGGTTCGGCGAAGTCGGCGTGCCGATCAAAGGCCAGCTGCCGGGCCAGATCTATGAACACTTCTTTTTGAGTTTGCAGGCGGCGCTCACCGATCTCGGCGTGGCCATGGGCTCGCTGGCCCTGATGGAAGACGATCTCGCGCACGGCAGCCTGCTGCCGCCGTTTCCGCACTTGCGCTTGCAGGACAAGGGGTTTCACTTGCTGTACCGCGCCAGCCTGCAGGATCCGGTGCTGAGCAACTTCATCGCCTGGCTGCAGGCCAAGGGCAGGCAAACGTCGGAAAGTATCAGGGTCTCGGCAGGGTAGAAGCGCAATAGGCGGCGATTGCATCCAGCACCTGCGGCTGCTCGCCCGCCGCCTGCGCCACCTTGATCGTCAATTGCGGATGCAGTTGCTGCGCCTGCGCGATCAGGGCCGGCAGATCGCGCCGCACATGGCCGCCCTGACCGAGGAATACCGGCACCACGCTCACTTCGCGGATGCCCTCCGCCGCCAGCTGCTGCAGCAACCCAGGCAAATCCGGCTGCATCAATTCGAGGAAGGCCAGGCCGACCCGCAACTCCGGCCGCTGCTGCCGCAGCATCTGCTGCAAGGCCTCAAACGGCGTCGCCCACAAGGGATCCCGCGCGCCATGGGCAAACAGGATAAGCGCTTGATGCGGGGCCGGGGATGGTTGTGACATACGCTGACCTGAGCGCCGCTACTGCCGCTCAATCTTCCACAAGGCGCCGATCGCAATCAGCAGGAACAGGGTGCTGGGCAAGGCCGCGGTGAAGAACGGCGGCCAGGTATTGAGCAAACCCAAATGAGAGAACAGCGTATTGACCAGCTGGAAACTGACGCCGATCATGATGCCGGTAAAGATCTTCAGGCTGACGCCGCCGGTGCGGAAATGCAGGTAGGCAAACGGCAAGGCCAGCGCCATCATCACGAATACCGAGAACGGGTACACCAGTTTTTTCCAGAACGCGATGTCGTAGCGTTCGCTGTGCTGGTTGTTTTCTTCCAGATGTTTGGAATAGGCCCACAAATTGTAGGCCGACATATGGTCCGGATCGGCAAACAGGACTGACAGGATCTCCGGCGTGATTTCCGAAACCAGGTCCTTGCTGGGGAATTTCTTGGTGGCGATCGCCGTGGTGATGTCTTCGGTCGAGCTGCCGTTGACGAAGTCGGTCTGCACCACCTCATCCAGGCGCCAGACGTGCTGGCCCTTATAGTCGGCGTGGCCGGCCTGGATCAGCCCGGTCATGTGCAGATTGCGGTCGAACTCATACAGCTTGACGCCGACCAGCTGGCCATCCGGCTTGATCTCGGCGATGTTGATGAAGCGCGAACCGGTGATTTCACCGCTTGTGCCGTCGGTGCGGATCACGTCCTTGCTCCACAAGCCGGTCTTGAATTTCTGCGAAATCGACGAACCCTTGGCTTGCAGCTTCAGCTTTTCGGCAAACTCTGCGCTCTTGGGCGAGACGAATTCGCCGATCAGGACAGTCGCCACCACGAACAGCAAGCCGATCTTGATCAGGATCTTGGCGGTCATGAAGGTCGACATGCTGGACACGCGCATGATGGTGAATTCAGAACGCGCGGCGAACTGCGACAAGGTGTAGATGGTGCCGATCAGCGCAGCGATCGGCATCAGTTCATAGGCGTAGCTGGGCAGGCCCAGCAGGACGAACACGAAGGCATGCTGCAGCTTGTAGCCGCCGTGGCCGACCGACTTCAGCTCTGTGGTCAGGTCAAAGAACGCGAACAGCGCCAGGAACGCCGCCAGCGTAAACAAGACCGAACGGACAATCTCGGAAGTAAAGTAACGTTGCAATACCTTCATGCTGCCGCCGATTTTTTAGTCGAATTGCGATTTCTAAGCAGGCGTGCATGCTTGATTGCGGACCACATCACCAGCGGATGCCAGCGGCTGTTGACGTTCAGGCGCCACATGAACAGCAGGCCGACGATGATCAGCACGATCAGGTGCATGGGCCACCAGGCCAGCAAGAACGACAGGCGGCCCTGCACCACCGCAGCCTGGAAAATGCTGGTGACGTTGCTGTAGGAAACGTACAGCAGCAGCGCGATCAGCAGGCTGGCGGAACGGCCCACCCGCGGATTGACGAAGCTGAGCGGTATCGCCAGCAGCATCAGGCACAGCGCCATCAGCGGCAGCGACAAGCGCCACAGCAGCTCGCCCAGGTTGAATCCGTTGCGATCCTTTAGCAAATCGGCGGTCGGCAAGGCCTGCGCCGAGCGGTCGCCATTCTCGGCCTGCGAATTGCTGGCAACCAGCACCCCGTAGCGCTCGAACTCCATCTGGCGGAATTCGTTCTTGCCGGACAGGACGTCGTAGCGGCGTCCTTTCGACAGGATCAGGAACTTGTCGCCGTTCTTGTCGATTTCCAGGTTGCCTTCCTTGGCCACCACGATGCTGTTCTTGCCATCCTGCTGGGTATTCACGAAAACGTTCTTGACCTTGGTGCTGTCGCCGGAAACGCCCTCGACGAAAAAGATGCGGTTGGCGGCGGCCGATTCCTGGAACTTGCCGGGAGAAACACGGGAAATATCTTCGCGCTTTTCAAAGCGCTCGCGGTATTGCGCGCTCTGGCTATTCGCCCAGGGCGTCGCCACGAAACTCAGGATGGCTGTCAGGACAATGATCGGCAAACCGAATTCCAGCACCGGCCGGACCCAGCGCACCAGGCTCTGGCCGGAGGCAAACCAGACCACCATTTCGGAATCCTGGTAGCTGCGCGTGACCACCAGCAGCACCGAGATATAGCCGGTCAGGATCAGCAGGATCGGCATGTAGTTGAGGGATTGAAAACCAATCAGCGCGACCACATCCTGGGACGCAATCTGGCCTCCGGCTGCTTGTCCCAGAATCTTGATCAACATTACCGTAACGATAATTGTGAAGAGCGTGGTGAAAACTGCGCCGGCAGTGCTAATTAATTCGCGTCGGAGTGCGCGCTGAAAGATCATTGGGGAATATAATTGCGGATCAAAAAAAGGAGTAAGTGATGGACTTTAGCATAAAAACCATTGACGCAAAAACCTCAATTGCCTCTCTGAAAGCCGGCTGTATCGCAGTCGGGATCTATGAAAACAAGAAACTCTCGCCACAAGCGCAAGCTCTTGACAAATCTGGTGAAATCACTGCTGCACTAAAGTCCGGAGACATTTCCGGTAAACCAGGCTCCACTTTGCTGTTGCGCAAAGTCGCCGGCGTCGCCGCCGAGCGCGTGCTGCTGATCGGCCTCGGCCCGGACGGCGAACTGAACGACAAGGCCATGTCCATGGCGGCCCTGTGCGTGGCGCGGGTCATCGCTACCCTGGGCGGCAACGACGCCCTGCTGGCGCTGCCGTTCGACGGCCTGGCCAAGCAAACCCCGGAACGCGACCTGGCATGGTCCATCCGCAACAGCATCCTGGTGCTGCGCGATAACAGCTATCGTTCGGACACTCTCAAAAGTAAAAAAGAGACAACACTATCCGGCGTCAAGAAAATTGCTTTCCTGGTCGCCGCCGCCAATGCGGCAGCAGCCAAGCAAGCCGTGGCTGAAGGCCTGGCCCTGGCCAACGGCATCGACCTGACCAAGGAACTGGGCAACCTGCCTGGCAACGTCTGCACCCCGACCTACCTGGCCAACACCGCCAAGAAATTGGCCAAGGAATTCAAGCTGTCAGTCGAAGTACTGGACCGCAAGCAGCTCGAAGCCTTGAAAATGGGCAGCTTCCTGTCGGTCGCGCGCGGCGGCGGCGAGGCGCCGAAGTTCATCATCATCAAGCACATGGGCGGCAAGGCCAAGGATGCGCCGACTGTATTGGTCGGCAAAGGCATCACCTTTGACACCGGCGGCATCTCGCTCAAGGGCGGCGCCGGCATGGATGAGATGAAGTACGACATGTGCGGCGCCGGTTCGGTGCTGGGCACCATCCGCGCCATCGCTGAACTGAAGCTGAAGCTGAACGTCATCGGCGTGATTCCTGCCACGGAAAACATGCCTTCCGGCACAGCTACCAAGCCTGGCGACATCGTCACTTCCATGTCCGGCCAGACCATCGAGATCCTCAACACCGATGCCGAAGGCCGCCTGGTGCTGTGCGATGCGCTGACCTACGTGGAACGCTTCAAGCCGGCTGCCGTGGTCGATATCGCGACGCTGACCGGCGCCTGCGTGACTTCCCTCGGCCATCACAATTCCGGCCTGTTCACCCGTCACGACAGCGCGCATGACGCCCTGGCCAACGAGTTGCTGAGCGCCGGCAAGGCGACCGGCGACACCGCATGGCGCATGCCTATCGAAGACAGCTACCAGGAACAGCTGAAGTCGAATTTTGCCGACATGGCAAACATCGGCGGCCCGGCCGGCGGCAGCATCACCGCAGCCTGCTTCCTGGAACGCTACACCAAGAAATACACCTGGGCCCACCTCGACATCGCCGGCACGGCATGGAAGAGCGGCGCGGCTAAAGGCGCGACCGGCCGCCCAGTCGCCCTGCTGACCACTTTCCTGATGAACCGCGCCGCGGCGGCCAAGTAATCAGTCAGTAAATAGCATGGAAAACGGGGTGTTGGCATGACTGCCAACACCCCGTTTTTATTTCTACAGCCGTCAAATCAGCCGAGCGTAGCGATCACCGGCGCGTGGTCCGAAGGCTGCTCCCATTTGCGCGGCACCCGGTCGATCACGCATGCGGTGCATTGCGCCGCCAGCGGCGGCGACAGCAGGATGTGGTCGATCCGCATGCCGCGATTGAGGCGGAATCCCATCTGCCGGTAGTCCCACCAGCTGAACAGTTTTTCCGGCTGTTCGAACATGCGGAAGGCATCGGTCAGCTCCAGCGCCTGCAAGCGCGCAAACGCCGCCCGCTCCGGCGGCGACACCAGGTTCTGCCCCACCCAGGCCGCCGGATCGTGCACGTCGCGGTCTTCCGGCGCGATGTTGTAATCGCCCAGCAGCACCAGCTGGGCATGCTGCCGCCGCTCGCTCTGCAGCCAGCTGTGCAAGGCGTCCAGCCACTGCAGCTTGTACTGGTATTTTTCCGTGTCGGGCGCCTGGCCGTTGGGGATATAGGCGCATACCACGCGGATGCCGTCGATGGTGGCGGCGATGATGCGCTGCTGCAGGTCTTCGTAAAGCGGGTTGTTCTTGACCACATCGGTGATCGGACTGCGTGACAAAATCGCAACGCCGTTATAAGTCTTCTGCCCGCTGAACACCACGTGATAGCCGGCGGCTTCGATTTCCGCCGCGGGGAATTTATCGTCGGTGAGCTTGGTTTCCTGCAGGGCCAGGATGTCGACCGGGTTGTCGGTCAGCCATTGCAGCACTTGCGGCAGGCGCACCTTGAGGGAGTTGACGTTCCACGTTGCGATCTTTTTCATTACTACACATCCTTATTTGGCGCGGGTTTCGGAGAGTATCCGGCGACTTTCAGATCTCTGGCTACCCAGTTGATCCAGGTATGACTACCCGGCGTGACAGGCAGCAATGTTACCGCACCCGCTACCCGGCCGGGGTATGCCTTATTAAAGTCTGCACAGCCAACTTGAATCGCCCTCCCCACTTGAGTACGACGACGACCGCCCCCTTACCTTAAATTTGCCCGAGGAAAGGGGGTCGCGGCCGGCGATTATTTATGTAACAACGCCTTTGATATTCTTAATATCCAATAAATAAATTTAAGATACGTTTAAGATAAATTTGAGATGAATTTAAATAAATACAAATCGATAATTAATATCTTTAAATTGAAATATCATAAATAGTAATTAACAAGAATAAGGAATAAATTACTCGCATGAAATTGAAAATATTCAAACATTCAATAATAATAAAGCAATAATAGTTTCCATTAACTAAAACCACTGAATTATTAATAGAAATTAATTTGAACTAAATCCCGACATATTCTTCAAAAATTTTCGACACGTACTTATCTTCATTTCGTGCCGGCAATTTTGTCCTTGAGCTTATCTATTTCAACGCTCATATTTTTGATGAATCCCCTAGTGAACATACGTGTCAGCCGGGCATTTCACTATTAAATTAAAAGGAGATCGAATGCCTCAATTCCCATTTGATGGAATTAACAACTATTCGCAATAGTTTTAACTTTGCAATATTAATTGTTGCTCCTCCACGAGAAATTAAAAAATGCCGTCTCTTAATTTGTAAGAATTTGTAAAATAAAAAGGCAGTTCTCATTTTATTATTATTTTTATGATTTAAATAAGGATTCCCAATGGAATTATTTCGCCTGAGTATCGTATATCTTCATCTTATCGCCTGCTGTGTCGCGATCGGTCTTGTCCTCACCAGCGACATCGCCATGGTCAAGCAACTTATCAACGGCGATACTGCGGAAAAGCAAGAAACCGCACAATTAAACTCCCTTAAAAGGACGGTTACTCTGGCACTCGTTGCGTTATGGATCACCGGGATTGCAATCGTTTGGCTTGACGTCTCAGTCAAAGGATTTGCCGCGTATTTTTCCAATCCAAAATTACAGGCCAAATTAACCATCGTGGCCCTGTTGACGCTCAACGGCTTCGTTCTCCACAGTGCGGTGATGCCTGCGATGGAAAAGGCGGGTTCGCTGCTGCAAATGGCATTCAACCAACGCATGCTGGCAATTTTCGCCGGAGCGGTGTCGGCCGTATCCTGGTTTTACGCCGCAATGCTGGGTGTCGGCCGTCCACTGGCCTGGAAATATTCGATAGTGCAATTGCTGGCCGCCTACCCCGTTCTGATCGTGACCGGATTTATTGCAATGGTAACGCTCACAGTTTGGTCCAAATACCGCAGCGACCTGGATTTCTCCCAGTTTGCTGAGGCGCACTCCAGAACGATGAAGTAAATTAATATGCGTACGGGGCGCGAAGGAACAAGCGCCCTGTACGCATTTCTCCGCTTCAGAAGGAGATGTAGATCCTGGCGCCGTTTGCAAAGGCGTGGATTGAAGGATCGGCGACCTCGGAGCCGGCCGGCTCTACAAGAGCCTGGCTGCATAAATCATTCGGCGCGGCGCTGAAGTCGCGCAGCTCGCTGCTATCGGCCGAGCCAATATCCTATACTCCCCGGCTGCCAGGTTCAGGCACAATTACCTGATCAAAATCCTCCCTCGCCGCAGCCGCACCCCCACCAAATATCCTGCGCTCAAATTGCAACAAGCGTGTTGACAAGCGTTTGCCCCAGCAATATCATGCATATGCATCGATGCATATACATGATAAACGGGTGAAACATGCAAAGCCAATGCAGCTGCTCTACCTTGCGCCAGCTCACGCGCAAGATGACCAATATCTACGATCACTATCTTGCGGCGGATGAACTGACCATCAGCCAGTACTCTTTGCTGGCCAGGATAGGCAAATACGGGCCGATCGGCGTCATCCCGCTGGCCGGCAACATGGGCATGGACCGCAGCACCATGAGCCGCACGCTCAAGCCTCTGATCGCGCTCGGCTGGATAGCGACCGTCGACCTGCCGCTGGAGATGCTGACCGACAAACGCTCTTTCGGCGTCAGCCTGACTGCCGCCGGCCGCCAAAAGTGGCAGGTATCCATGCCCAACTGGCGCAAGGCGCAAAACGAAATCAATGCAATCCTGGGCGACGAGACGCATCATGCCTTGATGAATCTGGTCGACAACGCCAACCTCAAGTTCGAACAACACGAGCACTCCATCCCATGAACACCACCATCCAAGCCATCATGGCGCGCCTGCGTTTCAGCTACGTATGGATAGTCGTCGGCATCATCTTCCTGGTTCTGCTTTCCGCCGCCGGCATCCGTGCCACGCCGTCGGTGATGATATTGCCGCTGGAACACGAATTCGGCTGGACCGTCACCACCATCTCCTTCGTCATCTCAGTCAATATCGCGCTGTACGGCTTGATCGGGCCGTTCTCGGCAGCCGCCATGCAGCGCTACGGCATCCGGCCTATCGTGCTGGGCGCGCTGGTGCTGCTGGCGGCGGGCACCTTCGCCAGCACCTTCATGACGATGCCTTGGCATATGGTGCTGGCCTGGGGCATCCTGGTCGGCGCCGGCAGCGGCGTCGCCGCCAACACGCTGGCGGCGACCATCGTCAGCCGCTGGTTCGAAACCCGGCGCGGGCTGGCGATGGGCTTGCTGACCGCCAGCTCCGCCACCGGCCAGATGGTTTTCCTGCCCCTGATGGCTTACATGGTTGAGCATTTCGGCTGGCGTTCGGTGGCGATCCTGGTGGCCAGCGTAGCGGCCCTGGCGATTCCGCTGGTGGCCATCTTCCTGCCTGAGCGGCCGCAGGATATCGGCATGAAGCGCTACGGCCAGTATGAGGACTTGCCGCCGGAAGCTGTCAGCAAAGGTAAAAATCCGCTGACGATCGCTTTTGGCGCCCTCGGCAAGGCCGTCAAGATCCGCGACTTCTGGCTGCTGTTTTTCAGCTTCTTCATTTGCGGCATGAGCACCAACGGCTACATCGGCTCGCATTTCATCGCCATGTGCGGCGACTACGGCATCACCGCCGTAGGCGGCGCCAGCATCCTGGCTGCGATGGGCATGCTCGACCTGGTCGGCACCACCATGTCGGGCTGGCTGTCGGACCGCTACAACCCGCGCGTGCTGCTGTTCTGGTATTACGGCCTGCGCGGCGTCGCCCTGATTTTCCTGCCACATGCCTTCGGCCTTAGCTATTTCGGCTTGCCGGTCTTTGCGCTGTTCTACGGCCTGGACTGGATCGCCACAGTGCCGCCGACCGTGCGACTGGCCAACGACGTCTTCGGCCGGCTGGCGGCGCCTATCATATTCGGCTGGATCGTCGCCGGCCATCAGCTGGGCGCTGCCAGCGCCACCATGCTGGCGGGTTCGCTGCGCAACAGCCTGGGCAGCTATACCTTGTCGTCGATGCTGATGGGTGCGGCCTGCATCATTGCAGCGATACTGGTGCTGCGGATCAAGGGCCATCAGGCCGGCGGCGACCTGATCCCGGGCATTCCGGTGCCGGCCCGCTGAGGCTCGGCAGCGAGGATTTACGAAGACTTGACGGTGGCCACGATATCGCGGGCCACCTGGCGTGAATTCATGATGACGGTGTGTATGGTCGGCAGCAGATGCAGCGGCAGCGTTCCCAGCTGCACTTCGCCGACCGACAGGATGCCGTCGTTGGGTTCGTCGCCGAACGGCGTCCAGCTGCCGCGCGGTCCCTTGATGCCGGCATACACGTGCAGCGGAATAGATGGCATCGGCAGGCTGTCCATGAAATCCTGGCTGGCCAGCAGCTGCCCCATCTCGCCGGTAATCAGACGGAACAGGCGCCAGCGTGACAACTTGATCGCATAGCTGGAGGCGCGGGTCGGCGGCGCCAGCAGGAAGGCCATTTCCGGCGCGTGATCCAGCAGCGGCAATACGCCGCGCGTCAGCACGCAGCCGAGCGAGTGGCCGACCATGATGAAACGCTCATCGCCGGCACGGCTCACGATGAATTTGCGCAGGCGCTGCAGGCAAGGCTGCCAGCGCTCGAAGGCGGCTGAATAAGCGAACAGATGGGTGGTGATGCCGGCCGCCCGCAAGCGCCTGGAGAGCAGCAGCATGGAGACCGGCGTGCGGCCCATGCCATGCACCAGGATCGCGTGCACTTTGCCGGCACCGGACGGTTGATCGCTCATGGCGCTGCTACTCTTTTTTCTTCAGCTGCTTTTCAAAAGCCACGTCCAGCTTGCTGATGCGCCTGGGTTTTTGCGGACCGTAGGCGTTGACGAAGCGCACGAAGTCATCCAGCTCCAGCGCATCGCTAAGCTTGACGGGCGCGTCAAAGCCGGCGTTCTGCGTCAGGTAAAACAGCTCTTCCGCGGTGCGCACCATCGAATAGCGTATCTCGGCGCTGCGGGCATTGAGACGTTCGACCGCCGCCGTGGCTCGGGTTGATCTCATTGCGTTCTCCTGATATTGCTCATCTGCTGATAAATTTATTGTGTGATGTCAAAGCTGGCGCTGACTGGCGAAATGGCGCCGGCGGCCGTCCAGCGGATCGGTGAAAGCAATCTCCCGCGCCAGCAGCTTCAGCGGCGCCGACCAGTCGTCGCCCTTGCAAGGATAGACATCGGGATAAAAGGCATCGTTGACGATCGGTATCCCCAACGCTGCCAAATGTACACGCAGTTGGTGTTTCTTGCCGGTCAGCGGATGCAGGCGGTACAGGCTGCAGTCTTGCCGCACTTCGATCAGCTCGATGCGGGTTTCCGAGTTGGGTTCACCGGCTTCTTCCTGCATGCGGAAAAACGGCGTGCCGTCGACCATGCGACTGCGGTACACCAGCGGCAATGCCAGCTCCGACCGGGTCGGCGCCAGCGCTTCATAAGTCTTGTCGACCAGCCGCTGCTGGAACAGCGACTGGTAGGCGCCGCGGCTGGCGACGTCGTGGGAAAAGATCACCACGCCGGCGGTTTCGCGGTCGAGCCGGTGGATCGGCGTCAGCTGCGCCAGGCCGGTTTTCTTTTTCAGGCGCACCAGCAAGGTCTCGTGCAAGAAGCGCCCGGTCGGGATCACGGGCAGGAAGTGCGGCTTGTCGGCCACCAGTATCCGCTCGTCCTGATACAAGATGGTTTCTTCAAACGGAATCGGCGTCTCGGCGTCCAGCTCGCGATAGTAGAAAATGCAGCTGCCGCGGCGGTAAGGGCTGTCCGGCGCCAGCCGCGCGCCCTTGCCGTCGACCACTTCGCCGCGCGCCATGCGCTCTATCCAGGTCGCAGCGGAAATTGCAGGAAAGCGCTGCTCCAGGAACGCCAGCAGGTTCGGCCAGGTTTCCACCGGCAGCCACAGATAGCTGGGCGCCACGCCGTCGACCATCGGCAGCGGCGGTAGCGGTGGTGAAACCGGCTCCCGTTTCATCGCAATACTCGTTGCCAATAGCCGACGTCGATCCAGCGGTCGAACTTCTTGCCGACCTGGGCAAAATGCGCGACTTTGACGTAGCCCATCTTTTCATGCAGGCCGACGCTGGCGGCGTTAGGCAGGGCGATGCCGCCGATCACCGTATGCACCGGCAGTTTTTCCAATTCCGCGATCAGCGCGCGGTACAGCGCGCTGCCCAGCCCCTTGCCGGCAGCCAGCGGCGACAGGTACACCGAGCTTTCCACCGCGTGCTGGTAAGCTGCGCGCGCGCGCCATTTGGTGGCGTAGGCGTAGCCCAGGATTTCGTCGCCTTCGACGCACACCAGCCAGGGCAGGTTGGCCGTGATGTCGAGGATGCGCTGGCGCATCTGTTCGGCCGTCACCGGCTCTGTTTCAAAGCTGATGACGGTGTCGAGGATGTAGGGATTGTAGATATGGCAAATAGCTGCTGCATCGGCGATGGTGGCCGGGCGTATGATGTGCGTCATGGCTGGGATGGATATGAAAGCAGGTTACAAGAGCTAATCCCTCATCATACCGCGCAATCGCTCGCGACCGGCGCCGGATTGCTCAATTCGGCCAATCCGGCGCCATCTTTGCCGCAGCGGATTCAGCCGAGCAAGGCATCCTTGATCTGCTGCAGCGATGCGGGGTCCTCGATCGTGGTCAGGTCGCCGGGATCGCGCCCTTCGCAGAGCGCCTGTATGGAACGGCGCAGCAGCTTGCCGGAGCGGGTTTTCGGCAGCAGGCCGACCACATACACCCGCGCCGGCCGGCCCACGCTGCCAAGCCGCTGGTCCACCACGCGCATGATCTCCGCCTCCAGCCTGGCCCGTCCCTCGGCGCTGCTGTCCGCCACCTTGGGAATCACGAAAGCCACCGCCACCTGCCCCTTCAGCTTGTCCTCGACGCCGACCACCGCTACTTCCGATACATTCGGATGGCTGGAAATGCTCTCTTCTATTTCGCGCGTGCCGAGCCGGTGGCCGGCGACATTGATGACGTCGTCGGTGCGGCCGAGAATGAAATAATAGCCATCCTCGTCGCGGATGCCCCAGTCGAAGGTCGAGTAGGCCGGGCGACCGCTGTCGGGCATCTGCGTCGCCCAATAGGTGGCGACGCAGCGCTGGTCGTCGCCGTAGATGGTTTGCAGGCAGCCGGGCGGCAGCGGCCATTCGATCACCACCACGCCCTTCTCGTTGGCGCCGCACAGCGCGCCGGTGGATTCGTTCAGCAGCCGCACCTTGTAGCCATACATCGGCAGGCCGGGACTGCCCAGCTTGCTCGGCTTGTTTTCGATATTCTTGGCGATGGTCATGATCGGCCAGCCGGATTCGGTCTGCCAGTAGTTGTCGATCACCGGCACGCCCAGTGCGCCAGAAATCCAGCTGGAGGTGCTTTCATCGAGCGGTTCGCCGGCCAGGTAGAGCGCCTGCAAGGACGACAGGTCGTATTTTTGCATCAGCTCGGGCGGCTGCTTTTTCAACACCCGGATCGCCGTCGGCGCCGAGAACATGCGCGTGACCTTGTATTTCTCGACGATGCTCCACCAGATGCCGGCGTCGGGCCGGATCGGCAAGCCCTCGTACAAAATCGTCGCCATGCCCGCGATCAAGGGACCGTAGACGATGTAGGAATGGCCGACCACCCAGCCGATGTCGGAGGTGCAGAAAAACGTGCCGCCGCCCTTGCTGCAAAAGATGGCGTCCATCGACGTCGCCAGCGCCACCGCATAACCGCCGACATCGCGCTGCACGCCCTTGGGCTTGCCGGTGGTGCCGGAGGTGTACAGGATATAGGACGCTTCGTTCGATTCCAGCCAGGTCACCGGCACCTTGGCGTCCAAATGCAACTGGCGCTGCCCGGCATAATCGACGTCGCGGCCGGCCACCGTTTCCATCGCAGCCAGGCCGCGGTCGACCAGCAGGACCTGCGCCGGCTTGTGCTGCGCCAGCTTGATGGCCTCGTCCAGCAGGCCCTTGTATGGCAGCACCTTGCCGCCGCGCGAACCGGCGTCGGCAGAGACGATCAGCTTCGGCGTGGCATCATCGATGCGGCTCGCCAGGCTGTGCGAGGCAAAGCCGCCGAACACCACCGAATGGATGGCGCCGATGCGCGCGCAAGCCAGCATGGCGAAGGTGGCCTCGGCGATCATCGGCATGTAGATCAGCACGCGGTCGCCGCGGCCGACGCCGAGCGACTGCATGATGGCTGCGGTACGGTTGACTTCCGCATGCAGTTCGCGGAAGGAGTAGGTCTTCTCTGTATTGGTCTCGGTCGAAATTGCGATCAGCGCCGGCTGCTCGCCGCGCGTCGCTACCCAGCGGTCGACCGCGTTATGGCATAGGTTGGTGGCGCCATCGACAAACCATCTGGCAAACGGCGGCCGGCTGTCGTCGAGCACTTGCGAGAATGGATGGTGCCAGTCGATCCGGCGCGCCTGCTCGGTCCAGAACGCTGACGGCTCATCGATCGAGCGCTGGTAAAAGGTGGCGAAACTCATGCTGTCTCCTCGTCTTTTTTAAATTATAGGGTGGGCAGGAAACTGCCCACGCGGAATCGGCTCCTCGATATGATAGACCTTCCGCGTGGGCACAAGTGCCCACCCTACGCGTCCTCGTGCAAACGCAATTGCGCCCCGTCAAAGCAGGACGTTTTTTTAGATCACATACAGGTCGACATATTCGTTGACCGCCATGTCTTCCAGCGTCTTCTGGTCCAGCGAAACTTCCAGGATCTTCTGCTGCTGCTTGAGCGACAGCTGGCGCGCCAGGTTGACCTTGAACTTGGCTTCCAGCAGCGGGATGCCCTCCTTGCGGCGGCGTGCGTGGCCGATCGGATATTCCACCACGACTTCCTTCAGCTTCTTGCCGTCCTTGAATTCCACCGTCAGCGCGTTGGCGATGGAACGTTTCTTGGGATCGTGATAATCCTTGGTAAAGGCCGGGTCTTCAACGCAAACGATCTTGCTACGCAGGACATCGATGCGCTTGTCGGCGGCGATCTTGTCTTCATAGTCGGCGGCAGTCAGGCGGCCGAAAATCAGCGGCAGCGCCACCATGTACTGGATGCAGTGATCACGGTCGGCCGGATTGTCGAGCGGCCCCTTCTTGTCGATGATGCGGATGCAGGCCTCGTGGGTGCGGATAGTAATCTTCTTGATCTCGTCCACCGGCCTGCCGGCCTTGGCCAGCGCCGCGTGCAGGGTCATGGCCGCCTCCACCGCGGTTTGCGCGTGGAACTCGGCCGGGTAGGAAATCTTGAACAGGACGTTTTCCATCACATACGATGCGTATTTGCGCTGGAACTTGAACGGCTGGCCGTTGAACAGCACATCGTAGAAGCCCCAGGTCTTGGCGCTCAGCACCGATGGATAGCCCATTTCGCCGCTCTTGGCGATCAGCGCCAGGCGCACCGCGCGCGAAGTCGCATCGCCGGCCGCCCAGGACTTGCGCGAACCGGTATTCGGCGCGTGGCGGTAGGTGCGCAGCGACTGGCCGTCGACCCAGGCCAGCGATACCGCATTGAGGATTTCTTCGCGGCTCAGACCCATCATTTCGGCCACCACCGCAGTCGAGGCGACCTTGACCAGCACCACGTGATCGAGGCCGACCTTGTTGAAGGAATTCTCCAGCGCGATGCAGCCCTGGATTTCGTGCGCCTTGATCATCGCGGTCAGCACGTCTTTCATCTTGAGCGGCTTCTTGCCGGCGGCGATGGCGTTGCGCGACAGCCAGTCGGCAGTCGCCAGGATGCCGCCCAGGTTATCCGACGGATGCCCCCATTCGGCTGCCAGCCAGGTGTCGTTGAAGTCCAGCCAGCGGATCATCGCGCCGATATTGAAGGCGGCCTGAACAGGGTCGAGCTGAAACTGCGTGCCCGGCACCTTGGCGCCGTTAGGCACCACGGTGCCCGGGACGATCGGGCCCATCAGCTTTTTGCAAGCCGGATATTCCAAGGCCTCCAGGCCGCAGCCCAGAGTATCGATCAGACAGTTGCGCGCGGTGTCGTACGCCACTTTGGAAGTGATCTTGTATCTGGTGACGTAGTCAACGATGTCGACCAGTACCTTGTCGTATTTCGGACGGACGTTGGAGATGGGAGCCGACATTATTTTCCTTGAGGTCAACATCAACACGGAAAACCAGGAACCGCAATGCTTCTATTTGTACTCTCTGCACCCTCAACTCGAACGCCCTGCCCGTTCAGGCAATCAGCGCAGCTTGCATTCGTTCGCCAGCTGCTGGCCGAGCTTGGAGTTGAGCAACATCGACTTGGCCGGGATCTGTATCCATACCAGGCCGCTGGCCTTGTCTTCCAGGCGCACCGCGCCGGTGGTGGTGCTGACGGTAGTCATCGAATAGCTGCGGCCTTTCCAGTTCAGCTTAACGCTGCCATCGGCGGCGGCGCTGGCGAGATCAACCCGGTTTCCCAGTTCGCAGTAGAAATTGCCGGTCAGCAGATTCGCTGCCGGCGCCGGCTCCAGCTTGAGCAGATTCGGCAAAGTCGGTTCCGGCTTAGTGTCGGCCAGCGGCACACTGGAGCCGCAGGCGGCCAGCAAGGCGGTGAGCGTCAAGGCGGAGGCGATACGGAAATTCAGGTAGTTACGAGCGATCATGTGGTCCCTGCCCTCAGGCAATTAGTAAGCATAGGCAACATCGCAGAAACGGCGACGCAGCCACCTGTTGGCTCGCTCACATGCCTGCATTGTCGTTCTGACCACAGGCAGCATTTGCGCTTGCCAATCGGGACAAATTTTAAAGCTTCTGGAGCCACATGATTCGTGGACGGACGAATAATCTTGTTATCGATGTGATGCTCGATGATAGGCCTACCAGCCGGAAGTGCATGCGATCTCGCCACCGCGGCGCAATACATGGAAATCAGCTGCGCTGCCTTGTGGCCCAATTGGAGTAGAAGCCGCTATCTCATTTCAGCGTTTCCGGTTTCCCGCCTGCGAATTTCCTTAACTCTGCGCATCTCCGCACTCTTTAACATGGGGCGGCATCTACACGCTTGCTCAAGACTTGCGATTGATAGCGATCTATATCACAATTGACAAAGATGGGACATACCCATGCCCTATCTGCCGAACTACAAGAAACCCTTTTCCGCCTTTGTGAAGAAACAGCACAAGCCTTTCCAGGCGGTGATTGAAGATGAGGCGCTAAAGGTGTGCGCCAGGCCGGATATCGGCGAAGCCAAGACCGGCGACTTGACGGGAATTTATGCTCATAAATTCAAACATAAGACACAGGAATATCTTATGGCTTATCACGTTCCAGCTGAAAAAACGGGGAACAAGGCCGAACACCGGTCCCCTGATTTTCTATTCATCGATTTTTACAAGCTAGGCACCCACGAAAACTTCTACGATGATCTCAAAGCTGATTTAAGAGCGAACGGATGGTACAAATGACACTGACAGCTGAAACACTTTTCATCAGCTTGCAGCAAATGCCCTCACATGAACGGGAAAAATTCTTCTCGCTGATTGCCAGACGAGCTTTCTCCAGCGGAGACAATCTCAGCCATGCCGAACTGTTCGGGCATTTGCAAGGGAGCGAATTCACAGCGGATGAAGCGGCGGAATATCTGGGTGTGTCGATCGCGACATTCGCCGCTACTGCAAGCAAGGAAAAATTAACGCCTCGTCTATCGTCGGCACATCGCACCTTTATCCTCTTGCAGCGCTGCGGGAGCTGAAACGCGCACTGCGTATAGTGAAATAAATATAGTGAAATAAAATCACTGCACGCAGGTGCGCGTCCCTATCCTCAATCGTCCTTGGCGCCGGCGATCCCCAGCTCCTGGATCTTGCGCGTGATGGTATTGCGGCCTATGCCGAGGCGCACCGCGGCATCGTTCTTGCGGCCATGCGTATGGCGCAAGGCGATCTTGATCAGGGCCGATTCGAACTGCCGGCCCAGCACATCCATCACATCCGCATCGCCATTGCTGAGCATGCTTGCGGCTTCCGCTTCCAGCAAGGCGATCCAGCTCTGCTTCTCGCCGGCGCCGGGCGCCGCAACCACGGATGACGCCTGCTCGGCATATTGTGCAACGGCGCTGCCGGCAGTCGAGACCGATAGATGCGGATCAAACGCTACCGGCCGGTTAGCCGGGCTTTCCAGCTGCGTGCCGTGCTCGCGGCCGCTCACCAGATCCTGCGGCAAGTCCTTGATCTCCACCGTCTGGCCGGGCGCCATGACGGTGATCCAGTTGCACAGGTTTTCCAGCTGGCGTACATTGCCCGGCAATTCCAGGCCGCTCATGAAACGCATGGCATTGTCAGAGACGCGCTTGCTTTCCACGCCCAGCTGCTTGGCGCTCTGGCTGAGGAAGTAGCGGGTCAGGATAGGGATGTCTTCGCGCCGCTCGCGCAAGCTCGGCAGGCGCAGGCGGATCACGTTCAGGCGATGGTACAAGTCTTCGCGGAACAAGCCTTCGCGCACCCGGGTTTCCAGGTTCTGGTGGGTGGCGGCGATGACGCGGACATTGGCTTTCAGCGACTGATGGCCGCCCACGCGGTAGAAATGGCCGTCGGACAGCACCCGCAGCAAGCGCGTCTGCAGATCGAAAGGCATGTCGCCGATTTCATCGAGGAACAAGGTGCCGCCTTCGGCCTGTTCAAAGCGTCCGCGGCGCGACGCCTGGGCGCCTGTGAAGGCGCCGCGCTCGTGGCCGAACAGTTCCGACTCCAGCAAGTCTTTCGGAATCGCCGCGGTGTTGAGGGCGATGAACGGCTGCGCCGCGCGCGGGCTATGCTTGTGCAGCGCACGCGCCACCAGTTCCTTGCCGGTGCCTGATTCGCCGGTGATCAGCACCGTCACATTCGATTGCGACAAGCGGCCGATAGCGCGGAACACGTCTTGCATGGCCGGCGCCTGGCCGAGGATTTCCGGCGTTTCGGCCGAAGCCTGCTCGACATTCGCCTCGCGCAGGCTCTCCTCAAGCGCGCGGCGTATCAGCTCGACGGCCTTGTCGACGTCGAACGGCTTGGCCAGGTATTCAAAGGCGCCGCCCTGGAATGCCGCCACGGCGGAATCGAGATCGGAAAATGCGGTGATGATGATGACCGGCACGCCGGGAAACTTGGCTTTGACGGTTTGCAGCAGCTCCAGGCCGGAGGCGCCCGGCATGCGGATATCGGACACCAGCACTTGCGGCGTATTGGTTTGCAGCGCTTCAATGGCGTCGCGCGCATTGGAAAAACTCTTGGTGGTCAGATTCTCGCGGGCCAGCGCTTTTTCCAGCACCCATCGTATCGATTCGTCGTCGTCAACAATCCAGATTGGTTTCATGATTTTTTCTCTATATGCCACGCTAAACACTTACCGGATATCAGCCGCTCGTTCTCGCCATGATGGCGACAGGAGCAGGCTTCAAGGCAGTGGTATAAGAATTCTGAAATCCGTGCATCCCGGCCGACTTTCGCATTCGATGACGCCCATGTGTTGCTGCACAAAAGTCTGCGCCAGCGTCAAGCCCAAGCCGCTGCCGCCATCGCGTCCCGATACCAGCGGATAGAAAATGCGTTCCTGGATCTCGGCCGGAATGCCGGGTCCATTGTCGATGATATGCAAGTCTAGTGCCAGCCGGTAACGCACCTTGGCCAGCGTCACCTGGCGCACTACCCGGCTCTGGAAAACCAGCTCGGCGTCGCCGGCCTTGATGCGTTCGCTCAAGGCTTGCGCGGCGTTGTGGGCGATATTCAGGATGGCTTGTATCAGCTGTTCCTTGTCGCCGCGGAACTCCGGGATCGACAGGTCGTAATCGCGCTTGATGGCAAGCCCGCTGGGGAACTCGGCGACGATCAGGCTGCGCACCCGTTCGCACACTTCATGGATGTCGACATCGCCGACGATCTGCGCCAGCCGGTGCGGCGCCAGCAGGCGGTCCACCAAGGTCTGCAGGCGGTCCGCTTCCTTGATGATGACCTGGGTGTACTCGCGCAGCTCCTTGACGTGACGCTCCGGCAACTCCAGCTCCAGCAGCTGCGCCGCGCCGCGGATGCCGCCCAGCGGATTCTTGATTTCATGCGCCAGGTTGCGCACCAGCTCCTTGTTGACCTGGCTCTGGTCGATCAGGCGCTCTTCGCGCTCCAGCTTGAGCTGCTGCACGTTCTCGCGCAGCTCGATCAGTACCGGCATCTCGGGATTGTCGAGCGCGGTGACGATGGTGTCGACCCACAGCGGTTCGCGTCCCACGCGCTCCAGGATCAGGTCCTGGCGCGAATCATCGAACTGGTGCTCCAGCGCCTGCTGGAAAATCGCCAGCAGCTGCTCGGGATTCAGGAACAGGTCGGACAAGGTTTGCTGCTTCAGCAAGCGGCAGGAACTCTCCAGCATGTTTTCCGCGGCAGCGTTGGCAAACACCAGGCGCGCCTGCGGATCCAGCACCAGCACGGCCGAAGCCAGCAGATCCAGGCTGGCCAGCACGTTCCGTTCGGCGGTTTTTATTGGCATCCGGGCATCCTCATGAAAAGACCTGGTTCCGACTGGCGCCGCCTGCAATCGACGAGATCGCGGGCAGCAAAGCACGATGCGCCACTGCCATGGGAAGTATCTTGGTGATTGAAATGGTGCATTTTCCGAGCATAACAAGCTTTGTAAGCGATGTCGGTCTGTAATATGCCGGATTGCCACAATGTGGTGCATTCCAGCCCTGCTCTATCTTAAGCCGGATAGGCAAAAATAAAGGCCGCGATTGCGGCCTTATGCATTAAGCAAGGTTGATACCATGCGTTGGAACTACTTGAGATTCGTCAATTCCCGGTTGAGCGCGTCGATGTTTTTCTCGCTGCGCGAGATGTCTTCCTTCATCGAAGCCACGCGCTCCTGGTACTTGGCGTAGTTCTTCTCGTTGCCCTGGCGCTCAGGTGTGCCGTCGTTATAGTCTTTCTTGAGATCCGCCAGGCGCTGTTGCTCATTCCTCAACTCATCCTGCAAGATCTGCCGGCGATCGTTGTCGCGCGCCTTTTGCGTGCCGTTGTCCACTTTCGGGAAATCGCTCGGGGTCGAGGCCGCCGGCTTGCTGGCGGCGCCTTCGCGCGGCGCCTTATTGCCGCTGCTGCCGGATGAAGTCACCGTCAGCGGCGGCAGGCTGACGCGCTTGCAGCCCTTGGTGTCGCCGGTATTCTTGTATTCCTTGACGCCGTTCTGGTCTACGCACAGAAACACTTCGCTTTGGGCATGAGCGACATTGCCAAGCATGCTGACGGCGGCCAGCAGCAAAAATCCCGGGGAAAAACGCAACATGAGACGCTTCATAGATATTCTTCGCAATTCAATGGAGCCGCTAGTTTATGTCAAGAAACTTCCAATGACAAACCATCCTACATATTATTACTTATAGCGGACAGACGGAAAAAAACCAGCGCATGAAAAACAAAAGGACAGGAAAGCCCCTGTCCTTTTTATCTTGCCGGCCGGCCCTGCAATGCGCAAGGCAGGCCATCAGCATTTACGTATCGACTTACACCGAATAGTACATGTCGAATTCGATCGGGTGCGTCGTCATGCGGAAGCGTTGAACTTCTTGCATCTTCAAGTCCAGGTAAGCATCGATCATGCTGTCGCTGAATACGCCGCCGCGGGTCAGGAACTCGCGATCCTTGTCCAGCGCTTCCAGTGCTTCTTCCAGCGAAGCGCAAACGGTAGGGATCAGTTTGTCTTCTTCCGGCGGCAGATGGTACAGGTCCTTCGATGCTGCTTCGCCTGGATGGATCTTGTTCTGCACGCCGTCCAGACCTGCCATCAGCAAGGCTGCGAAGCACAGGTACGGGTTAGCCAGCGGGTCCGGGAAACGGGTTTCGATGCGGCGGCCCTTTGGATTGGCCACGTGCGGGATACGGATCGAAGCCGAACGGTTACGTGCCGAGTAAGCCAGCTTGACCGGTGCTTCGTAGCCTGGAACCAGACGCTTGTACGAGTTGGTGCCTGGGTTGGTGATCGCGTTCAGCGCCTTGGCGTGCTTGATGATGCCGCCGATGTAGAACAGCGCGAATTCGGACAGGCCGGCATAGCCGTCGCCGGCGAACAGGTTCTTGCCGTCTTTCCAGACCGATTGGTGCACGTGCATGCCGGAACCGTTGTCGCCAACGATAGGCTTAGGCATGAAAGTCGCTGTCTTGCCGTAGGTATGGGCCACATTCCAGACGACGTATTTCAGGTTCTGAGTCCAGTCGGCGCGCTCGACCAGGGTCGAGAACTTGGTGCCGATTTCGTTCTGGCCGGCGCCGGCCACTTCGTGGTGATGCACTTCAACCGGGATGCCCAGCGATTCCAGGATCAGGCACATTTCCGAACGCATGTCCTGGAAGCTGTCGACTGGCGGCACTGGGAAATAACCGCCCTTGACGGTTGGACGGTGGCCGGTGTTGCCGCCTTCGAGCTTGGCGCCGGTGCTCCACGATGCTTCTTCGGAACCGATCTTGACGAAGCAGCCCGACATGTCTGCGCCCCAGCGGACGTCGTCGAAAATGAAGAATTCTGGTTCTGGACCGAAGTAGGCGGTGTCGCCCAGGCCGGACGATTTCAGGTAGGCTTCGGCGCGCTTGGCGATCGAACGCGGGTCGCGGTCGTAACCCTTGCCGTCGGATGGCTCGATGACGTCACATTGCATGAACAATGTGGTTTCTTCCATGAACGGATCGATGTTCGCAGTATTCGGATCCGGCATCAGCAACATGTCGGAAGCTTCAATACCCTTCCAGCCAGCAATAGAAGAACCGTCGAATGCATGACCCGATTCGAATTTGTCGATATCGAAATGAGAGACCGGGACAGTTACGTGCTGTTCCTTGCCTTTGGTGTCAGCGAAGCGAAAATCAACGAATTTGACTTCGTTGTCTTTTGCCATTTTCAAGACTTCTGCGGCCGTCATTGCCATGTGAATCTCCTAAGGAATATGAAAATATTGCGAATTGAATTGTGCGCACCGGTCCAGGATCTGTTGCGCGCAAACTCAGCGTCGCAGTAACATCATGAACAGGTAGTGAGAAACTATGACCGGACAGCAACTCGGTACGACCAGAACTCAGGCAGGATGATAGCAGAATCCATGCCACCATCCTTTCACGAAACGGCCCATAGTCGGTATTGTAATTTGCTTGTTCGGAAGGCTGAATTCATCGTTTTTGGGGCCGCTTGGCCGTATCGTTACGATAAAGACAAGTCACCATATCAGTGCAAGGCCTCGCAATGGCACTATTTTCGTGCAAACATTGCAGCGAATTGTTGTTTTGCGCGATTTTGGTGCAATCGGTAGAAATTAAAAGCAAAAATTAAATCGCATACTTGATAAACCCGCAATTTCAGGAGAAACATCATGGCCACCAGCAGCGAACTCCTCACCACCGCCAGGCAGCGCGGCCAGAATGACCAGCTCCCCTATGCCGGCGCGATGACGCCAGGCGAGGCTTTCGCCTTGCTGGAAGCGGAACCGGCCGCGATCCTGGTGGACGTGCGCACCAATGCCGAGCGCGACTGGGTCGGCCGCGTCGCGATCCAGAACGCGCAGCATGCAGCAGTGCAATGGTCGCAGTATCCGGGCGGCGTGCAAAATCCGGACTTCCTGGCGCAGCTGGCGCAGATCGCCGAAAAAGGCACGCCGCTGCTGTTCCTGTGCCGCTCCGGCGTGCGTTCGCAGCATGCGGCCAAGCTGGCGACCGAACATGGCTACAGCAACTGCTTCAATATCCTGGAAGGCTTCGAGGGCGACAAGGACAATAACGGCCATCGCAAGAACGTCAACGGCTGGTGCAAGGCCGGCCTGCCCTGGATGGGCGCTTAAGCTCTCAGGCCGGCAGCGTCTGCCGGCCTACTTTTTTTGCAAGGCCAGGATCCGGTTCTCGTATTTCTGATCTTCAAACTCGTGCCAGGTGATGCCGATGTCGGCGAAGCCGTAGGCCTTGTAGAAACCCAGGGCCCGGGCATTGCCGGCCCACGCCGTCAGCCACAGCCGCGCGCCGGCGTTCCGTATAGCGTGATCCAGCAGCGCGCGGCCGATGCCGCGGCCGTGAAAGTGTTCCTGCACATAAAGCGTATCGATCTCGACACCACCGTAATTTTCAGCCGCGCAGGGCGAGTCCAGATCGAGCAGGATGTAGCCCAGCAGATTTTCTTCATCGACGTCGACGAACAGACGGTAATCGGGATCGCCGATAAGGTCCTGGAAATAGGCGGGCGTAAACGTGGACAGCACTTCGCGCGCAAGGTCATCGCTGACGCCTTCCGTGGCGTAGGTGTGCAGCCAGACCTGTATCGACAAGGCGGTCAGGCTCATGCAATCGGCAGCTGTTGCATCGCGAATCAAATCATCTCCTCATTGGGTGTTGTGCAGCGCTGGCCGGCGTTGCGGCGATTCCTGCAAACTATCAAGCAGCACGGATCACAAAGAAGCGATCGCTACCCGCGCCGCCGCCAGGTCCCAGGCAGCCTGGCCTACCGTTTTATACACCGGCAGCTGCGCTTGCTGGACGAAGCCGTGCGCCAGCACGTCAGGCAACTCGCGCACCTTGCTCCAGTCGATCTGCGCCTGTATCAGATCGCCGGCTTCATGCCTGGCGCCGGCCAGGCAGTCGACCACTATGGTGCGGCTATGCAGAAGCTCGGCCGGGAATTCCACCATGTCCGGCTTGAATGCGCCGACGCCTATCGCCAGCGTATCGGCCGCGATATGCGGCGGGATTACCGCCGTGCGCGAGGTGGTCAGGGCAATCACCAGGTCAGTATGCGGCAGCTCGCTGGCCAGTGCCGCAGCGGCCAGCGGAGCGATCTTGATGTGCGGATGACGCCGCTGCAGAAGATCGCAAAAAGCCTGGGTCTTGGCCAGGTCGCGGGCCGATACCCAGAATTCGCTGACGCCGAAATAATCGACCAGGCCGTCGGCATGGGCGATGGCCTGGACGCCGGTGCCGATCAACAGCGCGGACTGCGGCTTGCGCGGCAGCAGCGCTTCGATGCCAAGCAGGCTGACCGCCGCCGTGCGGCGCGCGGTGACGGTAGGTCCATGCAGCAGCGCCAGGCGGCGGCCGCTGGCGGCGTCGAACACCACCACCTCGCCCTGGATCGCCGGCAAGTGATGCTGGGCATTGTTGGCGTGCACCGTGATCAGCTTGGTCATGCCGATGTCGGCGGCAACCGCAGGCATGCACAGCAGCACGCTGGCCTTGTCGATTTCCACCACCATGCGTTCAGGCGCATTGATCCTGCCTTCGCGCAGCTGCTGCGCAACCTTGACCAGCGCCGGCACCAGTTCAGCATAAGGCAGTGCGGCGGCGGTCTGTTCAGCGTCGAGAATTTGCATTGGCCTGTCGTCCATCCTTAAACGAGATCAGCGCAAGAAGAAACCTTGCGGAAACGGATCGCTGTCTTCCAGCACCCATTGGTTGAAGCCCATGATATGCGCATTGCCGGTAACTTCGGTAATGGCGGCGTCGAAGCCGCCCACCTTGGCGGTCTCGGTCACGCGCACGCGGAAGCAGCTGCCGACAATGCTCTCATTCACCAACGTCTGGTTCAGCGCCAGTTTCTGGCGCAGGAATAATTGCGCGGCGCGGCCGGAAGTACCGGTGCCGGTCGGCGAGCGGTCCACTTCGCGGTCGGCAAAGATGCAGACGTTGGCCTGGTCCGCCGCCGGATCATTCGGCGCGCCGTCGATGATGGTGCCGTACAGGGTATCCAGGCCCGGCTCCAGCGGATGCTGGATTTTGATCTTGTCCTTGACCGCCTGCTTGGTTTCCGCGCCCAGCTGTATCAGCTGGCGCACCTGCTCGGGCTTGATCCGGACGCCGGCCTGGTCGCCGTTCATGTAGTAGTAGAAAGCGCCGCCGAACACGATGTCGCCGCTGACCTTGCCGAAGCTCGGCGTCTCGACTTCGACATCGCGCTGATAGATGAAGGCCGGCACGTTGCGGAAGGTGACGGCGCCGGCGCGCTGGCCGTCCCACTCGACCTGGGCTTCGATGAAGCCGGCCGGCGTGTCGAAGCCGATGCGCGTCAGCGGCACCGTGCGCTCGACATGATTCAGTTCGACCAGCACCTTGCCCAGCGCGATGATGCCGTGGCCGCACATGTCGCTATAACCTTCGTTGTGGATGAAGATCACGCCGAAATCCGCAGCCTCGGTCACCGGCGGCAGCAGGTAGGCGCCATACATGTCGGCGTGGCCGCGCGGCTCGTTCATCAGGAACTGGCGCAGCTCATCGTGCTGCGCCTTGAGCCAACTGCGGCGTTCCAGGATGGTCTTGCCGGGCACCGGCGGCAAGCCGGAAATCACAATGCGCAGCGGTTCGCCGCCGGTATGCGCATCGACCGTATGGATGGTGCGTGTGTAACTTAGCATGGGAATTTTTTGGAGAAACGGGAAAGAACTGCATGGCCGGCGACATGATGCGCCCGCCTCAGAAAAAAGGCCGGCTACGCTTGGCGCAGCCGGCCCCGGTGGTGCTTAGTAGCTGGTCAGCGCTTCCGGTGCGCCAGCCTTGAAGCGGTACACCGTCACAGGCGACTGCTTGAGGTCGTGGTTGGCGTCGAACTCATACGCGCCGGCAACACCCTTGTAGTGAATCTTTTCCAGCGCCGCGGCGTATTGCTTAGGCTCGACCGAGTTGGCGTCTTTCATCGCCTGGGCGATCAGCATCATGCCGTCGTAGAACGAGGCTGCATAGGTTTCTGCAGGACGGTTGTAACGCTTCTGGTAATCCGCCGCGAAAGTCTTGCCGGAAGCCAGCTTGTCCAACAAGGCGCCGCCCTGGGTGCAGTACACCTGGTCGGTAATCGCATCGCCGCCCAGACGGCCCATTTCCGGAGCGCAGATGCCATCGCCGCCCAGGAACTTGACGTCTACGCCCAGCTGTTTCATCTGGCGCATCATAGGACCGCCCTGTGGCGAGTAGCCGCCGAAGAAAACCGCATCCGGCTTCTTGGCCTTGATGGAGGTCAGGATAGCGGTGAAGTCAGTCGCCTTGTCGTTGGTGAAATCGTTGCCCAGCACCTTGATGCCGTTCGCCTTGGCGACCTTCGAGAACTCTTCCGCCAGGCCCTGGCCGTAGGCAGTGCGGTCGTCGATGATCGAGACTGTCTTGACCTTCAGCTCCTTGGCCGCATACAGCGCCATCTTGCCGCCCAGCTGGCTGTCGCTGGCAGCCACGCGGAACACCGAGTGGAAGCCTTGCAGAGTCACTTTCGGATTGGAGGCCACGGTGCCCATGACGATGCCGGCATCGTTATACACGCGCGAAGCAGGAATCGCCACGCCGGAATTATAGGGACCGACGACTGCCTTGACGCCCATGTCGACCAGCTTTTGCGCCACGGCGACGCCGGCACGCGGATCCGCCTGGTCGTCTTCCATCTGCGCTTCAAACTTGATTTTCTTGCCGCCGATAACCATGCCCTGGCTATTCAGCTTGTCGATCGCCATGGCCAGACCGCCTTGGTTGTCGCGGCCAGCCGATGCCTGAGGGCCGGTCAGCGGGCTGCTAAAGCCGATCTTTACTACCTGTGTCTCCTGCGCCATCGCGAGCGCTGGGAATGCTGCCAACATCACCATCATCAATTTGGTCCGTGCGTACATGGCTTTTCCTTTCGTCTGTCTTTAATATAATGTTTTTTTAATAACGGCACCCATCGTTAGGCGTGGGAGTCCGGGGACGGCTCTTGCAGATCGAATCCTAGCAGGGACGCCGCCACATTAAATTCTTTTATGCGACGGCTTCTCCGTAGATTCGATGGAAAAAAGATGCGATCTATCCTGGATTTTAGTTGCTATCCAAGGTGTTGGGAAATAAATCGGGCAGATGCGCTGAATGAAATTCAGTGGCAGTCGGGGACGTTCTGGTCCAGGTAGACTTCGAAGGCGACGTCGTTGATCCATTTTTTTTGCTGCACCGGCCAGTAGTTGCTGCGGCCCCACTCCAGATTGCGCTGTTGCAGATAGGCGGCCAGCTGGCTATCCGCCGGCCTTAGAACAAAGGTCAGCCGCGCCGGATTGCCCTTGAGCGGCAGGCTGGCTGAAAATTTCTTCCACTCGGGCAGCGCCAGCATGCCGTCGAGAAGCGTATCGTCATGCACGGCGGCGTCGCAGGCGCCGGTCCTGAGCGCCAGCAAGGCGTCGGCCGGCGCCGGGTATATTTTCTCTATCGCGGAATAATTGGCCGCCATCGTGCCGGCAAAGACGCTGCCTTGCGCCAGACAGATGCTGCGCCCCTTGAGTTGCGCCGGGCGCTTGATGTCGGTATCGCTGCGCATGATCAGTTTGGGTCCGGCCTGATAGGCGGTCGGCAGCAGGCTGGCGCTGGCGCGCAAAGCAGCGGCCTCGGCATCCGGCAGGCTCAGCAGCAGCAGGTCGACCTGCCCTTGCGCCAGCGCCTGGCGGCGGTTTTGCACCGTCACGGCGACCGTCTTCAGGCGCACGCCGAGCCGCTGCGCCAGGTCTGCCGCCACGGTCTGGTCAAAACTTCCCTGGGTACGGTACTTGGCGCCGGCAACGTAGGACGGCGCGACGTGGTCGACCCCGACCAGCAACGTGCCGCGCTGCCGGATCTGCTGCAAGCTCGCCGCGCCCGCGGTTGCTTGCAAGGCGCAAGCCAGCAACAGGAAGAGCGCGGCGCGCGGACAGAAGCCTTTCATGGTAGTCAGCCAGGCGCCATCAGACGTACTGATAGCGCAACACGCGATGCTTCAGGTTTTCCAGGATGAACTGGTCGATCAGCGCCGCCAGGATCGCAATCGCCAGGATGTTGGTCATGACGCCGACCATGTCGGCTGTCTCGCCGGCATAAGCCAGGGTGCGGCCCAGGCCCTTGCCGAAACCAATCAGCATCTCGGCCGAAATCAGCGCGCGCCAGGCATTGCCGAACGCCAGCTGGGCGCCGGTGATCAGCTCCGGCATGACCGCCGGCAGGTACACGCGCTTGAGCATGTCCCAGCGCGTCGCCCCCATCACTCGCGCCGCCGAGACATGCACTTGCTGCACGCTTTCGGTAGCGTTCATGACGCTCAGCGCCGCCGGGAAAAAAGCCGCCAGCGCCACCACCACCATGATCGGCAGGTTGCCGAAACCCATCAATATCAGGAACAGCGGCACCCAGGCAATCGAGGGAATCGACTGCAGGATGATGATGGCCGACTTCAGCACTTCGCGGAAGAAGAACAGCACCGCGCCGACCAGGCCGAAGCCGATGCCGAACAGCATCGCCGCCGCATAGCCGCCGCCGAGGCGGGTCAGGCTGCCCCACAAGGCGGTGCGGAACTCGGGCGTCTGCGCCTCTTGCCACAAGCGCCCCAGCACCGGCAGCACGCCCGGCATCAGGAAATCCGGCAAGGACCAGGCAGCGATCTGCCACAGCAGGAAGATGAACACGATGGCCAGCAGCATGGCGAGCTTTTTGCGGTAACCGAGCAGCCGGCTTTGAGTACTCATAGATGAACCAGGACAATACGTCGTTGTTGAAAGAGATGCTTAGCTGCGGCACAGCTTACAGCTTGCGGTCTTTTTGCCAGCCGAGGTCGATGATCGCGTTGACGTTGAACGGCTTGCCGTCGCGCGTTTTCAGCGAACCCTGCTGTTGCAGGATGTCCGCCAGTTCCTGCATGCGCGCCAGTTCCTTGGCCGTCAGCACGGCACTGAAGGTCTGGCTCTTGATGGCGTCGCTGATCACCGTCTCGCGTGGCAGGTCGCCCTGCTTCAGGGTTTTCAGGGTGGGGTCGGCGATGAAATAGCCGGCGATCAGTTTCGACGCCGCGGCCGGATCTTTCTGCAGCAGGTTGATCGCCTCGCGCTGCGCGTCCAGCGATTTCCAGACGGCCTCGCGCCGCTTCGCCAGCGTCTCGCCGGAAGTGATCACCACCATGCAAGGGAAAGGCCAGACTTCGCCGACTTCATAAATCTGCTTCACCGGCGCCACCAGTTTCGCAATGCTGGCCTGCGGTTCGAACAGGAAAGCGGCGTCGACGCGCTTGCCGACCAGCGACTGCACCGCCACCTGCGGGCTGACGCCGAGGATGTTGACGTCATCGGCTTTCAGGCCGGCGTTCTTCAGCGTCACGCCTTTCAGCACGGTGTCGGCGGTGCTGCCTTCCGCCTGCGACGCCAGAGTATGTCCCTTGAGTCCGGCGACATCCTTGATGCCGCTGTCCTCGCGCACCACCAGCGCGTGATAGCCGTGCTGGGCGCCCGCCACCACTTTCAAATCGGCGCCCTTGGAAGCCCAGGCCGCGGCATTGGTAAAGCCGAGCACGCCGCTATCCAGCTGGCCGCCGACAATGGCCTTGATCAGATCGGTGCCGGATTTGAATTCGATCAGTTCGACATCCAGGCCATGTTTCTTGTAGAAGCCGCCTTCAAACGCAGCGATCGCCTGCGCATCGTCCATCACGCGCAGGTAGCCGATCTTGAATTTTTCGGCGGCCGAGGCGTGGCCTGCCAGCGCCAGCAGCAACAAGAATAGTTTGAATCCGGAATTGACGAATTTTATGAATCTCATGCGGCGATATCCTCAAGTTTTTTGGCAAATGCGTCCTGCTCCGCGTGAATCCCGAGCAGGCACAGAATCTCGCGCCGGGTGGCGGCAAATTCGGACAGGTCGTGGGTCTTTTCATGCCGGTTCAGCGTGAATTCGCGCAGCACCGTGGCCGGGCGCGGGCTGAACACCAGGATGCGGTCGGCCAGGAACAAGGCTTCGTCGACATCGTGCGTGACCAGCAGCACGGTCGGCCGCTCCTCCCGGATCAGCTGGCGCAGGGAATCCTGCAAGGTCATGCGGGTCAAGGCATCGAGCGCGCCGAACGGCTCGTCCAGCAACAGCACTTTCGGCTTACTGATGAAAGCGCGCGCCAGCGCCGCCCGCTGCCGCATGCCGCCGGACACCTGGTGCGGATAGTAGGCCTCGAAACCCTGCAGGCTGACCTTGGCGAGCCAGTCGCGCGCCTGCTGGCGGGCGCTGGCCTTGCCTATTTTTTGCAGCTCGAGCGCCAGCGCGACGTTGGCTTCCAGCGTCAGCCACGGATACAAGGCATTTTCCTGGAACATCAGCATGCGTTCGGGGTGCGGGCCCTTGATGCTGACGCCATCGGCCAGCACCGCGCCGCTGCTGGGAGCGCCGAGACCGGCCGCCAGATGCAGCAGCGTCGATTTGCCGCAGCCGGAAGGTCCGACCAGCGCGACCAGTTCGCCCTCGCCGATTTCGCGGCTGAAATCGGCTATCACCGGCAAGCCGGAGAACTGCTTGTTGACGTGCTTGAAAGATAATTGCATGGGGAAGTTGCAGCGCCGCTTAGTCGGCAAGCGCATATAAAGTGGATTTTTTATTTACTTTTCACTTTATCGGTCAACTTTCCGGCTTACAACAACTTATAACTTCTATGCTTATGCAAAAAACAGATATAAAACCTTCGCATGGCAGCAGACTTTAGCCGCCAGGCTTGGCTTGCTGTTCCGCTGCCAGCGCCGGCAAAGCCGCTGCAACGTCAGGAAAGCGCAGGCGCACCCCGAGCTCCAGCTTGATGCGCCGGTTTTGCAGACGGCGCGATTCCGACATGAATGACAGCAGCATCGGCGACACCACCTGCGCCAGTTCGGTGCGCGGCAGCCGCGCCGGCGGCGGCAGGCCGAAAGCTTCGGCTACCAGATCGAAATACTCCGCCATCTTGAGCCGGGAATCGTCGCTGGCGTGGTAGACCCGCAACGGCGCTGCCTTGAACAGCGCGGCGGCAATAATCCGCGCCAGGTCGTCGGCGTGGATATGGTTGGTATACACGTCGTCTTCAGCGATCAGGGCTGGAGTTGCCTTGTGCAAGCGTTCCAGCGGCAGGCGGTTGGCCGCGTAAATGCCGGGCACGCGCAGGATCGCCAGCCGGCCATTGCGGCGCCGGGCCCAGGCGCGCAGCACCTGTTCCGCGTCGACACGGCGCTTGGCGCGGCCGTTGTGCGGCGCCAACACCCGGGTTTCATCGATCAGCGCGCCGCCGCAATCGCCGTAGACGCCGGTGGTGCTGATATAAACAAGAGTGGCGCGCTCGGGTAAAATGGCGGCCAGATTGCGGGTGCGCCGGTCTTTTTCGCCGGCAGACTGCGGCGGCGCCAGATGCACGACTACCTGCGCCAGGCGCGCCAGGCGCCCTAATGTTGACGGTTGATCAAGATCCGCCACCAGCGGAATCGCCCCCGCGGCGCGCAGCTCGGCACAGCGGGCCGGCTGGCTGGTGACCGCGAAGACACGGAACCGGTGTTGCAGCAGCTGCAGCAAACGCAGCCCGACATCGCCGCAGCCGAGAATCAGCAGGCGCGGCTTGCCAAGCTTATCGCTATGGTGGGGTTTTATATTTATATTTTTCATTACAGGATTGTATGAGTTTTCAGATAACGGTTCAGCCTAGCGGCCGACAATTTACTTGCGACGACGGCGAAACCATCCTCAACGCGGCGATACGCGCCGGTGTCGGCCTGCCTTACGGCTGCAAGAACGGCGCCTGCAGCTCCTGCAAGGGCAAGCTGCTGGACGGCGAAATCAGCCATGGCGCGCACCAGGAAAAAGCCCTGCCGGTGAAGGAAGAACAGCTGGGCTTCGCCCTGTTCTGCTGCGCCACGCCGCATTCCGACGTCACCATCGAGGCGCGCGAAGTCGCCGGCATCGGTGAATTCCCGGTGCGTAAAATGCCGACCCGGGTAGCCAAGATCGACAAGGTAGCCGACGACGTGGTCGTGCTATCCCTGCAACTGCCGGCCAATGAGCGCCTGCAGTACCTGGCCGGCCAATATATCGAATTCATCCTGCGCGACGGCAAGCGCCGCAGCTACAGCATGGCCAACGCACCTTACAAGGATGAGCACCTGACGCTGCATATCCGCCACATGCCGGGCGGCCTGTTTACCGACCAGGTATTCAGCACCCTGAAAGAGCGCGACATCCTGCGCATGGAAGGCCCGCTCGGCACTTTCTTCCTGCGCGAAGATTCGGACAAGCCGATGGTGCTGCTGGCTTCCGGCACCGGCTTCGCGCCGATCAAGGCGCTGGTCGAGCAATGCGCCCATACCGGCTCGCAACGGCCGATCACTTTGTACTGGGGCGGCCGCCGTCCGCAAGATCTGTACATGATGGCGCTGTGCGAGGAATGGGCGGCGACGCTGCCGAACTTCAAGTTCGTGCCGGTGATTTCGAATGCGCAGCCGGAAGACCAGTGGCAGGGCCGCAGCGGCTTCGTGCACCAGGCCGTGATCGACGATCTGCCGGACCTGTCCGCCTACCAGGTGTATGCCTGCGGCGCACCGGTGGTGGTGGAATCGGCACAGCGCGATTTTGTCGCCCTGTGCAAATTGCCGGCGGAAGAGTTTTATGCGGATGCGTTTACTTCGGAAGCGGATCTGGCCGCTTAGGCAGGCACAGCCGCGCGGCGCACTTAATTGCGCGCCTCGCTCGTCAGGCGCACGTGGCTTTTAAGCGTCACTTCAGGCATGACGATCGCTTGCTGCGGCTCGGGCCGCCCGGCGCTTGCCGGCAACGCTTCCGCGCCGGCATGATCGACCGGCTTCGCTCCGCTTGCCGCCATCACGCGTGAAGGCGAGTGCGGCACCGGCCGCCGTCGTGCTGCTCCTGCTCCAGGATCTGCCTTTGTCTTATCGTGTGCCCGCAATGCAGCGGCGACAGCAGGCTTGTCCTGGGCGAGCGCCTGCTCCACCGCCGCGAGCTGAGCGCGGTCATTTTCCTCTGCCGACGCCGGCATATTGCTGCTCTTCTCACCAACCGCCAGTATTTTCATGGATTTTTCAGGCATGGCGGCAGCAATTCTGGTTGACGTCCACACCCGTCCTCCCTGCAATGCCAGCGCCCCCGCCACCAGTATCGTCAACAGTATCAGCGGCAAGCGCCGTCCGGGGCGCGTTTGCGGCCGCACAAAATCCAGCGCCGGGCTGGCGTCCGCAGTCCGCAGCTTCAAGGAACGATCGCTCATCGCAACTCCTTTCTCCGCCGCGAAGCCGGCGGCCGCGGCCTGAAGTAAATCACGCTAAAGCTGGAACAGTTGAGGGGATGGCGCGATATCTGCTTGCCCCATGCGCCATAGCGTCCGGATTGCTCCGCCATGAGATTGTCGGCCGTCCAGTACCCCCACTTGTAATCCCTGGCGCCGGCTTGGTCGGCAGCCGGCGCGTCGGCAACGGCTGGTCCGGCCAGCGCCAGGCCGTGCGCGAAGCCATGCAGGCGTTCAAGGCCGCGGCTGCCTGTCAGCCAGGGATGCGCAGGCCCCAGCCAGCGCACAGGATGCTTCTGCTCTTGCGGATGGCCGGAAGCGCTCAAGAACGGCGTCACCGCCAGCAGGGGAACCGTACTCTCGGTTGCGGCAGTGGCTTTGCTTAGCCTTGCACCGGCGGCGACGCTAGCAGCCAACTCAGCATCCGGCGCAACCGCCATGCCGCACACGCCCTGCCACGCTCCCTGCTTTCTGAACAGACATTCGAGAGCCTCCGGCTGCGGCAGGCTCAGGACACAATCGTCTTCCAGCAAGTTCCAGTGCCGCTGCACGGCGGCGGTCAGCAACGAGGTGCAGGAAACCAGGCGCAATTTGTGCAGCCTGGCCAGCGTCTGCACCCCTTCTATCAGCGCGGCATCGGCTGCCGCCGCCAGCCGAGGCTGGCCGAACGGCGCCGGATCGACGACTACCTGGCGCTGCGGATTGGCATGGCCATCCTGTGCATCAAACACTGCATTGGCATATCTTTGCCAGTCCGCTGAACTGGTCAGCCCGTCCTGCCACGGCAGCACCGCGTGCTTCACATAGGGATAGCCCAGCAGCACGGTCAGCTTGTCGGCCCTTTTCAAACGGCCGCGCGGCGTGCGCTCGAACAGATCGGCGACAGCAAACAAAGGATTGGAACGGGCAGCCAGCTCTCGCTTCGGCTCGCCGCTCCAGAGATTGCGGCCCTGGGCCAGGGCCGAGCGGACTATCCAGGCAAACTGCATCCCTTGCAGCAGCATCAGGTGGTGCATCGCCAGCGGCCGCGACGACTTCAATGTTTTATCAGGCGGAAATGTCACATCACACCTCCTCGCGAATGGTCAGAGCGGCGGCGTTGCACCATCACTTCCGGCAGCGAGCGGCGCCATGATCAAAGTCATAATAATGCAAGATATCAGATTTTATTGCCTTTAAGAACTATTTTGACAATCCGGCCATCCAACGTGGGCGGGCGTCGAGAGGAAACTTCAAGGCATGCGTCCCGATGAGCTGCAACAAGCCCATAAATTTTTTTTGACGCACCACACAAAAAGTCCTAATATTTGCGTCATGAACATGATCCAGACCTTGTTGCGACGCCATATTTCATTACCTTTGCCAGGTAAGCCGTGCGCGTGAACGCTGTCTGATCACGAAGCCACAGGCGATGCCTGTGGTTTTTTTTTGCCCTTTTTAGGAGTCTATCGAATGGAACAGCGGGAAATGCGGGAATTCAACCAATATCCAGTCAATGACCTGATGTACATCACCAACCGCCCGCCGCTGGTGTTTACCGAAGGCGACGGCATGTGGATGACGGATCACACCGGCAAGCGCTACCTGGACTATCTGCAAGGCTGGGCAGTCAATGCACTGGGCCATTCGCCGCAATGCATCCAGGATGCCCTGGTCGCGCAATCGAAGAAGATTCTCAATCCTTCGCCCGCTTTCTACAATGCGCCATCGATTGAACTGGCCAACCTGCTGACCGCCAACTCCTGCTTCGACCGCGTATTTTTCACCAACAGCGGCGCCGAAGCCAACGAAGGCGCGATCAAGCTGGCGCGCAAATGGGGCAAGAAGAATCCCAACCAGGCCGGCCACAACCGCTTTGAAATCATCACCTTCAATCACAGCTTCCACGGCCGCACCCTGGCCACCATGTCGGCCAGCGGCAAGCCGGGCTGGGACACGATTTTCGCGCCGCAAGTGCCGGGCTTCCCGAAAGCGGAACTGAACGACCTCGCCAGCGTCGAACAGCTGATCAACGACAAGACAGTGGCGGTCATGCTGGAGCCGGTGCAAGGCGAAAGCGGCGTGATTCCGGCGACCCGCGAATTCATGCAAGGCTTGCGCGCACTGACCAAGCAGCGCGGCATCCTGCTGATCGTCGACGAGGTGCAATCGGGCATGGGCCGCACCGGCGAATTGTTTGCCTACCAGCTGTCGGGCATCCAGCCGGACATCATGACCCTCGGCAAAGGCATCGGCGGCGGCGTACCGCTGGCGGCCTTGCTGGCGCGTGAAGAGATCGCCGTGTTTGAAGCCGGCGACCAGGGCGGCACCTACAACGGCAATCCACTGATGACGGCAGTCGGCGTCGCGGTGCTGAAAACCTTGCTGGCGCCGGGCTTCCTGCAGTCGGTGAAAGACAAGGGCGCTTACCTGAGCGCCGAGCTGCTGAAACTGACCGAGAAGCACGGGCTCGAAGGCGAACGCGGCGAAGGTTTGCTGCGGGCGTTGAAACTGGGTAGCGACATCGGCCCGCAGATCGTCGATATCGCACGCGACCTGAATCCGGTCGGCCTGCTGCTGAACTCGCCGCGGCCTAACTTGCTGCGTTTCATGCCTTCGCTGAATGTGACGATTGCGGAAATCGACCAGATGATCGCGATGCTGTCGGACGTGATCAGCCAGATCAAGAAGTAAAACCGAATAAGGGTGCATGCTTGATGACGATCAGAAATCTCTTTATCTGCTGCCTGGCGTTGCTGCTGGCAGCCTGCGGCGGCACCGGCTTGGTCCGCCCCGGCTCCGACGACAACACGCCGATCAGCGATAAAGGCAACGATATCGTCATCTACTCGCTCGGCCTGATCGACACCAACTACCGCTTCGGCGGCAAGAATCCGGAAGCCGGGCTCGATTGCAGCGGCATGGTCAGCTATGTCTACCGCCAGGCGGCCGGCCTCAAGGTCAGCGGCAGCGCGGCCGACATTGCGCGCCAGGGCCGCCCTATCAGCAAGGCCGAACTGCGGCCGGGCGACCTGGTGTTCTTCAATACCATGCGCCGCCCGTTTTCCCACGTCGGCATCTATATCGGCGACGGCCGCTTCATCAATGCGCCGTCGACCAACGGCAAGGTGCGCATAGACCGTCTCGACAACAGCTATTACGCGGCGCGCTTTGAGGCAGTGCGCAGATATTTCGACTGATTGAGATTGACTGTCAATAATAAAAACGCCGCTCCGATGCAAACCGGAGCGGCGTTTTTTTGTAGAGTGGGCAGGTTTTCCTGCCCACGCTGAATGTTGATGGGCGACACCAGCAAAATTTGCGATCCGCGTGGGCACGGGGTGCCCACCCTACCATCTGCTTATTTTTTCTTTGGAATGAACAGATCGGTAATCGTACCCAGGCCCATTTCAGCCGCGAACATCGGCGTTTCCGACAAGGTCGGATGCGCATGGATGGTCAGCGCCAGGTCTTCCAGGTCGGCGCCCATTTCCATCGCCAGCACGGTTTCCGCCAGCAGCTCGCCCGCATTCACGCCGACAATGCCGGCGCCGATGATGCGCTTGGTGGTCGGATCCCACAGCAGCTTGGTCATGCCGTCGTCGCGTCCCATCGCCAGCGCGCGGCCGCTGGCGGCCCACGGGAAATTGGCTTTTTCAAACGGGATGCCCTTGGCCTTGGCTTCGGTTTCGGTCAGGCCCATCCAGGCGATTTCCGGATCGGTGTATGCCACCGAAGGAATCGTCATGGCGTCGAACTCGACCTTGTGGCCGGCGATGACTTCCGCCGCCACCTTGGCTTCGTTGGTGGCCTTGTGCGCCAGCATCGGATCGCCGCAGATGTCGCCGATGGCGAAGATGTGCGAAACGTTGGTGCGCTGCTGCTTGTTGGCCGGGATGAAGCCGCGCTCGTTGACGATGACGCCGGCCTTCTCTGCCGCGATTTCCTTGCCGTTAGGACGGCGGCCCACGGCCACCAGCACCATATCGTAGAGTTGCGGTTCCGGTGCTGCCGGCGAGCTGCTGTCGGCGCCTTCGAAGGTTGCGCGCAGGCCTTCCTTCAAGGCTTCCAGCTTGGTCACCTTGGTCTTCAGGTAGATCGCTTCGTAGCGCTTCTCGATGCGTTTCTGCAGCGGCTTGACGACATCGCGGTCGGCCGCGGGGATCAGGCCGTCGGCGAATTCGACCACGGTGACCTTGGAACCCAGCGCGTCATACACGCAAGCCATTTCGAGGCCGATGATGCCGCCGCCGATGACCAGCAGTTTCTTTGGAATCTGGCGCAGCTCAAGCGCGCCGGTGGAATCGATCAGGCGCGGATCGTCGTAAGGGAAGCCAGGGATTTTGGCGACTGAAGAACCGGCTGCAATAATGGCGTTCTTGAAGCCGACCACCTTTGGACCATCCGCGGTTGCCACGGTGATCGTATTGGCCGAGCTGAATTCGCCCTTGCCGGTCAGCACCTGCACTTTGCGCGCCTTGGCCAGGCCGGACAAACCGCCGGTCAGTTTCTTGATGACGCTTTCCTTCCAGCCGCGCAGCGCATCGATATCGATTTCCGGCGCCGACATCTTGACGCCGAAGTGCGCCATCTCTTCCGCTTCGGTGATCACCTTGGCTGCATGCAGCAAGGCCTTGGACGGAATACAGCCGACGTTCAGGCAGACCCCGCCGAGGCTTGGGTAGCGCTCGATCATGACCACGCTCTGGCCCAGGTCGGCGGCGCGGAAAGCCGCGGTATAGCCGCCAGGACCGGCGCCCAGCACCACGGTATCGCACTCGACATCGACCTTGCCGCCGAAGCTGGCGGCAGCCGGCGCGGCAACTGCTGGTGCTGCTGCCGAAGCTGGCGCAGCGGCGGTAGAAACAGCAGCGGCCGGCGCGGCAGCGCTGGTGGTTTCCAGCAGGACGACCACGGAACCTTCGCTGACCTTATCGCCGACCTTGACCCTGACTTCCTTGATGACGCCGGCCTGGCTGGATGGGATTTCCATGCTGGCCTTGTCGGATTCGACCGTGATCAGCGACTGGTCGACCTTGACCGTGTCGCCAACCTTGACCATCAGTTCGATGACATCGACTTCCTTGACGTCGCCGATATCCGGCACCTTGATTTCAATCGTGCTGGCGACACCGGCAGCAGGGGCTGCTGGTGCTGCAGCCGCTGCAGGAGCAGCCGCCGGTGCAGCAGGCGCGGGCGCGGCAGCGACGGCTGGGGCCGCAGCGGCGCCAGCGGCTTCCAGCACCAGGACCAGCGAACCTTCGCTGACCTTGTCGCCAACCTTGACCTTGATTTCCTTGATGACGCCAGCCTGGCTGGACGGGATTTCCATGCTGGCCTTGTCGGACTCGACCGTGATCAGCGACTGATCGACCTTGACGGTGTCGCCGACCTTGACCATCAGCTCGATAACTTCAACTTCTTTGACGTCGCCGATATCCGGGACCTTGACTTCAACCATGCTCATAGCGTTTGCTCCATGCTCTCTCTCCCTGCCGGAAGACGATGTGTGTGATGTAGGCGATGCGTTGTGCGCCGCTCAGGATTTCATTTCAAAACTGTGGATACGCAGCGGCGTGGCAGAACTCTTGTCGAATTCGACGCCGGCATGAATGCCGATCTCGGCAATTCGCTGGGCGCTGATATCCTGGTCGTAGACCGCATACATCGCCCCCAGGGCGAAATTGCGGCCGCTGCCTATGCCCCAGAAACGGTCGAAACTGAATACTTCGCGATACGAATACACGCCGAAAATGCCGTAAGGATTGGCGATCAGCGCGGTGATCTGCGACGACTCGTATGGGTCATCCTCGTCTTCCTTGGTGTTCAGGAAATACTGATCCTTGAGAATGCCGTGCACCTTGGAAAAGGTTTCGAACACGTCTTCGCGGTTAGTCAGCTTGCAGTCTTCGCCCATGCCGGTCAGCAGCTTGCGCATGACCGGGAAATGGGCGGCGGTGCCGGCCAGGGTGATATACGATTCGCCGACCTGGAAGATCTTGTTGTTGACCTCGTAGGCATGCGACAAGCGGGTATCGCCGAATGTCACCAGCGAATCCGAGGCAATCGCGATCTGCCCATTTTTTTTAACGACGACACAGGTAGTCATAGTTGTTCTCCATCGGTTTGCCAAACGACCGCAAGTGGCGGAAAAAGCAGGGTGACGATCTTTTTCCGCCCGCTGGTATTACAACAATGTCTTGCGCATGTCGGCCAGGACATCGGCCAGGTAGACGCTGAAACGCGCACCCATGGCGCCATCGACCACGCGGTGGTCGTAGGACAGGGAAGTCGGCATCATCAGGCGCGGCACGAACTGCTTGCCGTCCCACACTGGCTTCATCGAGGCTTTCGACAAACCCAGGATCGCAACTTCAGGCGCATTGATGATAGGCGTGAAAGCCGTACCGCCGATGCCGCCCAGCGACGAAATCGTGAAGGTCGCGCCTTGCATGTCGGCCGGCTTCAGCTTGCCGTCGCGGGCCTGGGCCGACAACTCGCCCATTTCCTGGGCGATCTGGCCGATGCCTTTTTTGTCGGCATCCTTGATCACCGGGACCACCAGGCCGTTCGGCGTATCGGCGGCAAAGCCGATGTTGTAGTACTGCTTGAGGATCAGGTTTTCACCCTTGCCGTCGAGCGAGGCATTGAATGCCGGGAATTTCTTCAGCGCCGCGACGCTGGCCTTGATCACGAACGCCAGCATGGTCAGCTTGACCGGCGACTTGGCCTTGGCGTAGCTGTCGTTGGCTTGCTTGCGGAATTCTTCCAGCTCGGTGATATCGGCTTCGTCGAACTGCGTGACGTGCGGAATCATGACCCAGTTGCGGTGCAGGTTCGGACCACTGAGTTTCTTGATGCGCGACAGTGGCAGCAATTCGGTCGGACCTTGCTTGCTGAAGTCCAGCGACGGCCAAGCCAACAGATCCAGGCCGACACCGCTGCCGCCCTTGCTTGCGGCTGCCGCACCGTTGGTGCTTGCGCTACCTGCAATCACGCCCTTGACGTAGTTCTGCACATCTTCGTGGGTGATGCGTGCCTTGATGCCGGTGCCGGCGACTTTGCTCAGGTCCACGCCCAGCTCGCGCGCAAACTTGCGCACCGATGGCGATGCATGCGGGATGCTGCCGCCGACGGGGGCCGGGGCTGCTGCTACCGGTGCAGGAACCGCTGGCGCTGGCGCCGGTGCGCTTGCTGCTGGCGCAGGAGCCGGAGCAGCTGCAGCCGGCGCTGCGGCTGGTGCAGGCGCCGCGGCCGGCGCGCTGGCCGGCGCTGCGGCAGCATCGGCTTCCAGCACCAGCACCAACGTGCCTTCCTTGACCTTGTCGCCCAGCTTGACTTTCAATTCCTTGATCACGCCCGCGTGGCTGGACGGGATTTCCATGCTGGCCTTGTCGGATTCGACCGTGATCAGCGACTGGTCGACCTTGACCGTGTCGCCGACCTTGACCATCAATTCAATGACTTCAACTTCACTGACGTCGCCGATATCCGGGACTTTGACTTCCACCATACTCATCGCTTAGCTCCATTCATTCTGCCCGCTGCATATTACGGGCCTGAATTTCTTTTCAGAAAATTCAGGCCCGCATATGCAGCCGTGGAAATTTTAATACTGGCTGTTTACCCAGTAATTAAGACCAGTACCTTATTGCGTGACCGGATTCGGCTTGTCCGGATTGATACCATACTTGGTAATTGCATCGGCCACAACCGAGGCCTTGATCTTGCCTTCGTCGGCCAATGCTTTCAGTGCCGCCACTGCCACATAGTAGCGGTTGACTTCAAAGAATTCACGCAGCTTGGCGCGGGTGTCGGAACGGCCGAAACCGTCGGTGCCCAGCACCTTGAAGGTACGGCCGGCCGGCACAAAGGCGCGGGTCTGCTCGGCAAAGGTGCGCATGTAGTCGGTGGAGACGATGATCGGACCGCTGGTGCCTTGCAGGCACTGGGTGATGTGCGCCACGCGCGGAGTTTCCGTCGGGTGCAGCATGTTCCAGCGCTCCACGTCCTGGCCGTCGCGCGCCAGCAGGGTGAACGACGGCGCCGACCAGACATCGGCATCCACGCCCCAGTCGCTCGCCAGCAAGGCTGCGCCTTCGATGACTTCGCGCAGGATGGTGCCGGAGCCCATCAGCTGGACGCGCTGCTTGTTCTTCTTGCCGCCTTCCTGCAGCAGGTAGAGACCCTTGATGATGCCCTCTTCCTGGCCTTCCTTGAGACCTGGATGACTGTAGTTCTCGTTCATCAGGGTCAGGTAGTAGAACACGTCTTCCTGGTTGGTGACCATGCGGCGCAGGCCGTCATGCATGATGACTGCCACTTCGTGCGAGAAGGTCGGATCGTAAGGCACGCAGTTCGGGATGGTCGACGCCAGCACGTGGCTGTGGCCGTCTTCATGCTGCAAGCCTTCGCCATTCAATGTCGTACGGCCAGCGGTGCCGCCCAGCAGGAAGCCGCGGGCGCGCATGTCGCCGGCTGCCCAGGCCAGGTCGCCGATACGCTGCAGGCCGAACATCGAGTAGTAGGTGTAGAACGGGATCATGACCCGGTTGTTGGTCGAGTACGACGTCGCCGCCGCGATCCACGAGCTCATGCCGCCGGCTTCGTTGATGCCCTCCTGCAGAATCTGGCCGGCCTTGTCTTCGCGGTAGTACATCACCTGGTCTTTATCGACCGGCTCGTACAGCTGGCCGACCTGGCTGAAAATACCGATCTGGCGGAACAGGCCTTCCATACCGAAAGTACGCGATTCGTCGACCATGATCGGCACCACGCGCTGGCCCAGACTCGGGTCGCGCAGCAGGGTGTTCAGGATGCGCACATAAGCCTGGGTGGTGGAAATCTCGCGGCCTTCAGCGGTTGGCTCCAAGGCGCCCTTGAATGCCGACAGTTCCGGCACGATCAGCTCTTCGTCGGCTTTCTGGCGGCGTTGCGGCAGGTAGCCGCCCAGCGCCTTGCGGCGGGCGTGCAGGTATTGCATTTCCGGGGTGTCGTCGGATGGCTTGAAGAACGGCACGCTCGGCAGCTGCTCGTCGGAGATCGGCAACTGGAAGCGGTCGCGCATGGCCTTGATGGCTTCGTCGTCCAGCTTCTTGGTGTTGTGCGCGGTGTTGCGCGCTTCGCCGGACTTGCCGAAGCCGTAACCCTTGATGCTCTTGACCAGCAAGACAGTCGGCTGGCCCTTGTGTTCCTGCGCCACTTTGAAGGCAGCGTAGATCTTGTGCGGATCGTGGCCGCCGCGGGTCAGGTGCCAGATATCGTCGTCGGACATCTTGCTGACCAGCTCCAGCAATTTCGGATGCTTGCCGAAGAAATGCTTGCGCACGAATGCGCCATCCTTGGCCTTGTAGTTCTGGTATTCGCCGTCGACGGTTTCCATCATCACGCGCTGCAAGATGCCTTCTTTGTCGCGCGCCAGCAGATCGTCCCAGCCCGCGCCCCAGATCACCTTGACGACGTTCCAGCCGGCGCCGCGGAAATCGCTTTCCAGTTCCTGGATGATCTTGCCGTTGCCGCGCACCGGACCGTCCAGGCGCTGCAGGTTACAGTTGACCACGATCACCAGGTTGTCCAGGCGTTCGCGGCCGGCCATGCCGATCGCGCCCATCGATTCCGGTTCGTCCATCTCGCCGTCGCCGCAGAAGGCCCAGACCTTGCGGTTGGCGGTATCGGCGATGCTGCGTGCATGCAGGTACTTGAGGAAGCGCGCCTGGTAGATCGCCATCAGCGGGCCCAGGCCCATCGATACGGTAGGGAATTGCCAGAAGTCCGGCATCAGCTTCGGATGCGGATAGGAAGACAGGCCGTTGCCGTCGACTTCGCGGCGGAAATGCAGCAGCTGCTCTTCAGTCAGGCGGCCTTCCAGGAAAGCGCGGGCGTAGATGCCTGGCGAGGAGTGGCCCTGGATGTACAGCAGGTCGCCACCGTGGTTTTCGGAAGGCGCGTGCCAGAAATGGTTGAAGCCGATGCCGAGCATGTTGGCCAGCGAGGCAAAGCTGGACAGGTGGCCGCCGAGGTCGCCGTCGAGGCGGTTAGCCTTGACCACCATCGCCATCGCATTCCAGCGCATCCACGAGCGCAAGCGCTCTTCGATCTCCAGATCGCCCGGGCAATGCTCGCCCATGTGGGCAGGGATGGTGTTGACGTAAGCGGTGTTGCTGGAAAACGGGATCTGGGCGCCGCGGCGGCGCGCCAGGTCGACCATTCTTTCCATCAGATAGTGGGCGCGTTCAGGACCTTCGGTTTCAATAACAGCTTCGAGCGCGTCAAGCCACTCTTGGGTTTCTATGACATCTGGATCGTTGGCGGCTTGGGCCAAAACCTGGTCGAGCTGGGCTGACATGCTGAGTCTCCTGAATTTGTGCGCCTGTCCAATTTAGCATCGGATTAGCGGGTTGGGTCGCAAGCATCTACGTCACTTTGTAGACGGACGCCAAATTCTAACAGGAGTTTTTTCCATTTCCAAATAGCGATATGACGTTTCATATTATGAAAATATGCTGCATAGCAAGGCGAATCCTCATAAAAACATCTATCCCAAAAGTAATGTCATTGGTCTGTAAGCAAAATATGCAGGCTTATTCATATGTCGCGACGCAACAATAATTACATATAGACATCATAAAATTAAGACTTATAGTCAATTCGATATAAGGAATTCCATAAATCCAAATAAAAAAGCGCTGGACCTGAAATGGTCAGCGCTTTTTTATCCACACTCCCGTTACCTGCCCAGGCAATCCCGGCCTGGCTACGCCGCCTTGCCGCCGTTCTTCTTGGCGCCGATGCGGCTTTCCTTGCCGGCCAGCAGATTGCCGATGTTCTTGGCATGGCGATACATCAGCAAGGCGCTCATTACCACGATCGCCAGCAAGATCATGTCCGGCCCTTCCATCAAGGCATAGAAGAAAGGCGCAAACAGGCTGGCGACCAGGGCTGCCAGCGACGAATAGCGGAAAGCATAGGCAATGATCAGCCAGGTGCCGATGGTAGCCAGGCCGAGCCAAGGATTGAGGCCGATCAGGATGCCCAGCAAGGTGGCCACGCCTTTGCCGCCGGCAAAGCGGAAGAACACCGGCCACAGATGGCCCAGGAATACGGCTACCGCAGCGAGCGCCACGGCGCCGTCGCCGAGGCCGAATTGCGGCCCGTATCTTTGCGTCAGCCATACCGCCAGCCAGCCCTTGAAGCCATCGCCCAGCAGGGTCAGCGCAGCAGCAGCCTTGTTGCCGCTGCGCAGGACGTTGGTCGCGCCCGGGTTGTTGGAACCGTAGCTGCGCGGATCGCTCAGCCCGAACAGCTTGCTGATGATGATGCCGAATGAAACCGAACCCAGCAGGTAGGCGCCAATCACGGCTAACAATGTGTACATGCGTGTCTCTTTCTTTTTGTCTTAATCAATTCAATTAATTTAATTTAGGGGCGCTTACTCTTCCAGTGCGCACTGGACCGTTTTCGCTTGCAGCAGATCGACCACGACCTGCGGCGCCACGCCGATCAGATAGCCGCGCCGGCCACCGTTAATATATATCTTCTGCAGGCTCAGGATGCTTTCTTCTATATAAACCGGCAGCTGCTTGCGCGTGGCAAACGGCGAAGTGCCGCCGATCAGGTAGCCGGAATGGCGGTTGGCCACTTCCGGCTTGCAAGGTTCGACCGATTTATGGCCGGTCTGCCGCGCCAGGTTCTTGGTCGACACCTTGCGGTCGCCGTGCATCAGGATGATCAGCGGCCTGGCCGCTTCATCCTGCATGACCAGGGTCTTCACCACATGATGTTCATCGACGCCAAGGGCGCGCGCCGATACCGTGGTGCCGCCGTGTTCCTCATATGCATAGGGATGTTCGGAAAAGACTGCGCCGTGCTTGCGCAGGAATTGCGTGGCCGGGGTCTCTGAAATATGTTTTGCCATACCGGGAATGCGGATGCAGCGCCCTGTGCCGGACGTCTGCTTGCTTTTTATCTTTCTTAAAACCTGATGCAGCGACAGACCGCGGATAGGAGTCGTCCTCGATCCGCAATCCATGGAGTCAAGCTGCCGTCATCGTACTCAAGGCTGCTTCGGCTCGTCGGCGGCAGGTTCGCCAGTCGCAGGTTCAGCACCCTCGTCGGCTGCCTCTTCGACTTCAGTTTCGGAAGAAGAACCCTTCTCCAGCTTGCGCTTCAGCTTTTCTTCCTTCTTTTTTTTCTTTTCTAATTCCTTTTGCCGTTTTTCATACTGAAAATTCGTTTTTGCCAATTGCGCCCCCTAAATAGACTCTTGAATGATGTAGTACAGGATACAGGAGAATAATTGGGAAGATGCAGAATTCAGCACCGCGGAAGCTTGCCAAAGCGCCCACTTATTGTTTCATTATAGCAACTTCCACAGGCGTGGTTTTATCCGCGCGGGTGATGCGCGGCATGCAAGGCTTTCAGGCGTTCCCGCGCCACATGGGTATAAATCTGCGTGGTCGATATGTCGGCGTGTCCCAGCAACAGCTGCACCACGCGCAAATCCGCACCGTGGTTCAGCAAATGGGTGGCGAATGCGTGGCGCAGGGTATGCGGCGACAAAGGGGCGTTGATCATCGCCTTGGCGGCGTACTTCTTGATCAGGGTCCAGAACATCTGGCGCGTCATGGCGCCGCCGCGCGCTGTCACGAACAAGGCGTCGTCCATCTGGCCGTTGAGGATCTGGCCGCGCGCGTCCTGCAGGTAGCGCACGATCCAGTTACGCGCCTCTTCGCCAAACGGCAGCAAACGGGTTTTACTGCCCTTGCCGGTAATCCGCAAGACACCTTCATTCATGCCGACTTCCAGCGACTTCAGCAGCACCAGCTCGGAGACCCGCAAGCCGCTGGCGTACATCAGTTCCAGCATGGTGCGGTCGCGCAGGCCCAGCGGCGTAGCCACATCCGGCGCGGCCAGCAGCGCCTCCACCTGGGCCTCCGACAGCACCTTGGGAAAACGCGGCGCCTGCTTGGCCGAGCGCAGATGCAGGCAGGGATCGACGCTGATGCGGTTTTGCCGCAGCGCCAGCAGATAGAAACGCTTCAGCACCGCCAGCCGCCGGTTCGACGAGGTGGCCTTGCTGCTGTCGTGCCTGGCGAGGAAATAGGCGTTGAGGTCGCCGGCATTGACCGCCAGCAGCGATTTGGCGTCCGGCTGCTCCTGCAGCCAGAAGGCAAACAGGGTCATGTCGCGCCTGTAAGCTTCCAGGGAATTCTTGGCCAGGCCGTCTTCCAGCCACAGGCTGTCGCAAAATTCGTCGATTGCGCTTTGATGCTCTGCCTGCAGCACGGGTCTGGCCGCGAGCTCGGCCTTGGATCTTCTCACAGGCCGGTCACGCCTTCGTGCTGCAGCAGCCAGCGCTTGACCCGCAGGTGAAAGCCGTCGGCATCGTCGTGGTGGGAAAAGCCGCCGATGCCGCCGGAGGCAGTCACGCGGTGGCAGGGAATCACCAGTGGAAACCAGTTGGCGCCGCAAGCCTGGCCGACCGCGCGCGGCGCCGATTCGATCAGCTTGGCGACCTGGCCGTAAGTCAGGACTTGGCCGCGCGGTATCGCGGAAATCGCTTTCCAGACGCGATGCTGGAAGGCGGTGCCCAGCGGCGCCAGCGGCAGGTCGAAACGGAAATCGGGCTGTTCGAAGTAACGGCTGACCTGCTCGGCCACGCGCGCCGACAACGCGTCGCTGGCATCTTTCTCGTGGAAGGAAGGAGGCAGATAGACCAGTTCGCGCAGCAGGCCGGCGTCGGTGCGTATGCCTACCGCGCCGAATGGCGCAGCGACCACGGCGGTGAAGTGCTGGGAGGGAAGCTGGCCGCCTGCGACTCGCTTCAACGGACTATCGGAAATAATGTTCATAGCCACAGCATAAAATAAAAAAGGCGCATCTGTCGATGCGCCTCAAATTACTCCGTGTGCAATCCCGGCTGTTTAGACAGCTTCATTTGGACCGCACGGTCTCCTCAGTATCCCCGGTATCAATACCGTTTTTATGCACCACCACCTATAACTCTGTCATTCAAGCGCATTGCCGCTTTTTCTGCTGCTTAAAAAATCTGAATCCTGTGCTGCCTGCTGGAAACCAAAAAATGCGGTTCAACTGGCCTGAGCCGCTGCTTTTTGTCTCGCAATGTCAAATTGTGGTCGCACTGTAACAGGTGTTACCCAGATTTAACAAATAATTTATATGAATGAATTTGCGCAAACAACATAGGTTTAGACTAAACCCTTATCAAACCAATCAAATAAACTTCGATTAAATTTCCACATGGAAATAAACGTCGCCATTGCATCGTAATTTGCGCGAAACGCCGCGCTGTACCAGACCACTTCACACAATATCCGCCTCTCCATGTACATCGTCAACCTGTTGCTTCCCGATTTTTCACTGATACTGCTGGGAGCGGTCTTGCACCGTTTCAGCGACTGGGGCAGCGCGTTCTGGACCGGTGCGGAAAAACTGGTGTATTTCCTGCTGTTCCCCGCCCTGCTGTTTTACTCCACTGCGCGTACCCCTTTGAGCTTCGACACCAGCGGCAAAATGCTGGCGGTCGGCATGTGCGCCTTGCTCGGCTCCATCATCCTTACCTGGCTGGGCAAACCCTGGATCAAGGCGGCGCCCATGGATTATGAGTCCGGCATGCAAACCGGTTACCGCTTCAATTCCTATATGGCGCTCGCGCTGGCCGCGCGGCTGGGCGGCGAGCAGGCGACCGGCATGATGGCCTTGCTGATCGGTTTTGGCGTGCCTCTATGCAATCTCGCCGCAGTGCATGCGCTGGCGCATAAAAGCGGCGGCCTGTTCAAGGAACTGGCGCGCAATCCCTTGCTGATCGCCACTGCCTGCGGCCTGCTGTATAGCTTGTGCGGCTTGCCGATGCCGGAAGTGGCGGGCGCAGTCTTGTCGCGCCTGGGCAACGCCGCACTGGCGCTGGGTTTGCTGCTGGTGGGTGCGGGCCTGCGCCTGAGCGGCGTGCATCAAGCCAAGGCGCTATCCGCCTATTTCCTGACGCTCAAGCTGATGGCGCTGCCTGCCATGGCCTGGATGCTGGGGCAGTGGCTCGGCCTGGCGCCGTCGCAACTGCAGATCGTGGTGCTGTTCTGCGCCCTGCCTACCGCTTCCAGCGCTTACATACTGGCCGCGCGCATGGGCGGCAACGGCCCGCTGGTGGCATTCCTGATTTCTGCCGGCACCATGCTGTCAGCCTTGACGCTGCCGTTCTGGCTGTGGATGTTGCAGCGCTAAATGGTCGATCAGGCGCCGTGCTGCTGCAAGGCCCACGCCACATGCTCGCGCACCAGCTCTGACGGGTCGGCGCTGCGCGACTGCAGCGCCGCGATGATTTCCGGCGTGCCGGCGCCCGCCGCGGCGGCGTTGCCGAGACCGACCGCCATGTTGCGCAGCCAGCGCTCATAACCGATGCGGCGGATCGGACTGCCCTCCATGCGGCTGTTGAACTGCTCCTCGCTCCAGCCGAACAGTTCCACCAGCGTAGCCTGGTCAAGGCCGTTGCGCACATCGAAATCGCCCAGCGTCGACGGCTGAGCAAATTTATTCCAGGGACAAAACAGCTGGCAATCGTCGCAACCGTAGACGCGGTTGCCGACCAGGGGCCGCAGTTCCAGCGGAATGCTGCCTTTCAGCTCAATCGTCAGATAAGAGATGCAACGGCGCGCATCGAGCCGGTAAGGGCCGACGATGGCCTGGGTCGGACAGACATCGATGCAGGCGCTGCATTGGCCGCAATGCGAGCTGGTGGGCGGGTCGACCGGCAACGGCAAATCGGTCAGGATTTCGCCGAGGAAGAAGAACGAACCGGCTTCCCGATTCAGCAGCAAGGTGTGCTTGCCGCGCCAGCCGAGCCCGGCCTTTTGCGCCAGCGCCACTTCCATCACCGGCGCCGAATCGGTGAACACGCGGTAGCCGAATTCGCCGATTTCGCCTTTGATGCGATCGGCCAGCTGCTGCAGGCGCGAGCGGATCACCTTGTGATAATCGCGGCCGCGCGCGTACAGCGACACGGTCGCCGTGCCCGCAGCGGCCGGCGCCAGCCGCGCCTGTTCGCGCGGACGCCACTGGCCCGGCGCATCCTGGTAGCCGCGCGGCAGATAGTCCATGCGCACCGCGATCGCCCGGATCGTTCCCGGCACCAATTCCGCCGGACGGGCGCGCTTCATTCCGTGCGCTGCCATATAATCCATCTCACCGTGATAACCGAGCGCCAGCCAGGCCTGGAATCCGGCCTCCTGCTCGGCGAGATCGACATCGCTGATGCGGATATCGGCAAAGCCAAGCTCGCGCCCCCATGCCTTGATGGCGACGGCGAGCGCCGCCAGATCGGGAGCGGGCGGGGGTTTCCCGGTAAAGTGTTGCTGCGTGACGGCCATGGCTGCTGCGATTCCAAAAGACACTACTGAATTTACTATAGAGGACTATGTTACGAGATGCCGCATTTTACAACCCACCTGCATGATGAAGCCGGCACCAATGCTCTGGGCGCCGCCCTGGCGCGTGCCTTGCTGCCCGGACTGGCGATCCATTTGCATGGCGATCTCGGCGCCGGCAAGACCGCGCTGACGCGCGCCCTGCTGCATGCGGCCGGTCACCAGGGTCATGTAAAAAGTCCGACTTACACTTTGGTGGAACCTTATTCCATCCTGATAGACAAACACAGCGTCGAAGTCATGCACTTCGACCTGTACCGGATGGCCAGTCCGGATGAATTCCTGGAAGCCGGCTTCCGCGAATATTTCAACCAAAGCACCATCTGCATCGTCGAATGGCCGGAAAAAGCCGCCGCAGCGTTGCCGCCGCCCGACATCAGTATATTACTCAGCGTTTCCAGTGTTTCCAGTATTTCCAACACGGGACGTGATGTAGAATTGCAGGCGTTATCTGATAAGGGTAGTCAATGTCTCGCTCGACTGAAATTTGCACCAAACCTCTAAAATCGAAGACCCGCCGCACTGTTCTGAAGGCGGGCGGGACCCTGCTCATTTCGGTGTTGGCGCCAAGCCTGGCGCACGCCGCGCAAATTGTCGCAGTGCGGGTCTGGCCGGCGGATGACTACACCCGCGTCACCCTGGAAAACGATTCGGACCTGAAAACCACGCACTTCGTGGTGCAGAATCCGGACCGCATGGTGGTCGACATCGAAGGCATCGAACTGAATGCGACGCTGAAGGAACTGGTCGCCAAGATCCAGCCCAACGATCCCTATATCAAGCAAGTGCGCGTCGGCCAGAACCGTCCGGGCGTGGTGCGGCTGGTGTTCGACCTCAAGGAAGAAGTCAAACCCCAGGTCTTCACCTTGCCGCCGGTGGCCGGCTACCAGCACCGGCTGGTGTTCGACCTGTATCCGGTCAACCCGCCCGATCCGATCGCGATGATGATCGAAAAAGGCGAATGGCCCTCCGCCAATCCGGGCGAAGTGGCGCCGCCGGTGGCGCAGACCAAGCCTGATCCGAAACCGACGCCGCCGTTGCAGCCGCAGCCCGAGCAGCCGCAGGTCGCCAAGATCGATCCCAAGCCGGACCGTACTTCCAACCTGACGCGCATGATCACCATCGCGCTCGATCCCGGCCATGGCGGCGAAGATCCAGGCGCTACCGGCAGCGGCGGCAATCACGAGAAACACGTGGTGCTATCGATCGCCAAGCGCCTCAAGGCCAGGATCGAACAGCAGCCGAACATGCGGGTGATGCTGACACGCGACGCCGATTTCTTCGTACCGCTCGGCGTGCGCGTGCAGAAAGCGCGCAAGGTGCAGGCCGACCTGTTCGTCTCGATCCACGCCGATGCGTTCGTGACGCCGTCGGCGCGCGGCTCGTCGGTGTTCGCCCTGTCGGAAAAAGGCGCCAGCTCCACCGCCGCGCGCTGGCTGGCCAACAAGGAAAACTCGGCCGACATGATCGGCGGCATCAACATCAAGAGCCACGACCGCCAACTGGCCAGCGTGCTGCTCGACCTCTCGACCACGGCGCAGATCAGCGACAGCATGAAACTCGGCGGCGCGGTGCTGGGCGAAATCGGCGGCATCAACAAATTGCACAAGGGCTCGGTGGAACAGGCCGGCTTTGCCGTGCTGAAGGCGCCGGATATTCCGAGCATCCTGATCGAAACCGCGTTCATCTCGAATCCGGAAGAAGAAGCCAAGCTGACCGACAATGCCTACCAGGACCAGATGGCGGACGCGATCCTGAAGGGCATCAAGAAATATTTCGCCCGCAATCCGCCGCTGGCAAGGAATATCCTGACCTGAGACCGCTTCATGCCGTGCAAACATGATGTCAAAACAGTAATGGCGCAAAACAACAAGGGCGCGCTGCAAATCTTGCAGCGCGCCCTTATTTCATTTTGAACCGCAGCCGCTTGCTCAGGCGCTGCGCATTTTCTTGTAAAACTTCCACAAGCCGCCCAGCGCTACCGGCACGATCGCCGCGCCGACCCCGACCAGCACGATCGTGTTCAGATGATCGCGGATCACAGGAATATTGCCGAAGAAATAGCCAGCCGCGACCAGGCCGACCACCCAGATCAGGGCGCCGGTAATATTAAAGAACTGGAATTTGGAGAAATTCATCTCGGACACGCCAGCCACGAACGGCGCGAAAGTCCGCACGATAGGGACGAAGCGCGACAGGATGATGGTCTTGCCGCCATGGTGCTCATAGAAAGCGTGCGTCTTTTGCAAGGCAGCCTTGTCCAGCCAGCGGTAGTCATGGGTATAGACCTTGTGCCCGATCAAGCTGCCTATCCAGTAGTTGAGGGTGTTGCCGGTGGTGGCGGCAATGATCAGCAAGCCCATCAGCGCCCAGATATTCATCTCGCCGGTGGCGCAAAAGGCGCCGCCGATAAACAGCAAGGTGTCGCCGGGCAGGAACGGCAGCACCACCAGGCCGGTTTCACAGAAAACGATCAGGAACAGGACCATGTAGACCAGCGTGCCGTATTCCCGGATCAGGAAGCCGAGGGATTTATCGACATGCAGGATGACATCGATGAATTGCATAAAGTCCATAGTCCGTGTTCCTCAGTTAACCGCTTTTATGTTTGAAAAGTCTATGCACACTGACTTTCCTTTGTTGAATTAAGTTCACCCGCCTGCGCGAAACGCGGCAGGCGCGTCTTGCCATCCTGCCTGTCCGGCCGGTAAGTCCGGCCGACTTTTCCTCAGGGTGCGCCGGAATAATACACTACCGAAGACTGGGCAAAGGCGGTTTTGGCAATTGTTTGCGCAGGCAAGCCCGGCCAACCGGCAGCGCCGGCTTCGGTATAATCGCTGCATGAATGCACCGCTCTCCCCCATCCGCTCCATCCAGCAACTGCCCGACAACCTGATTTCGCAAATTGCAGCAGGCGAGGTGGTCGAACGGCCGTCCGCCGTGGTCAAGGAATTGCTGGAAAATGCCCTCGACGCCGGCGCCAGCCAGATCACCGTCCGCCTGGAACAAGGCGGCGTCAAGCGCATCGCCATCACCGACAACGGCCGCGGCATCACGCCGGAGCAATTGCCGCTGGCGCTGGCGCGCCATGCCACCTCAAAAATCGCCTCGCTGCACGACCTGGAAAACGTCGCCACCCTGGGTTTCCGCGGCGAAGCGCTGGCCTCGATCGCCTCGGTGTCGCAGCTGACCTTGACCTCGCGCACCGCCGACGCCGCGCACGCCTCGGAAATCGACGGCAGCACGCAGGCGGTGACGCCCTCCTCCGGCGCGCAAGGCACCACGGTCGACGTCCAGGACCTGTATTTCAATACCCCGGCGCGCCGCAAGTTCTTGAAATCCGAGCAGACCGAATTCGGCCATTGCGCCGAAGTGGTCCGGCGCATCGCGCTGGCGCGGCCGGATGTTTCCTTTTCGCTGACGCACAACGGCAAGACCGTCGATCACTGGATCGTCACCGAAATCGGCAAGCGCAGCGCCAGCATTCTTGGCAATGAGTTCGCCAACGCCCGCCTGGCGCTGGACGAGGCCGCCGGCCCGCTGCGGCTGCATGGCTTCGTCGGCCTGCCGACCGCCTCCAAGGCGCGCGCCGATGCTCAGTATTTCTATGTCAACGGCCGCTTCGTGCGCGACAAGCTGCTGGTGCATGCAGTGCGCGCCGCCTATCAGGATGTGCTGCACGGTGACCGCTATCCTTCGTACGTGCTGGGCCTGGACCTCGATCCGGCGCTGGTCGACGTCAATGTGCATCCGTCGAAAATCGAAGTGCGCTTCCGCGACAGCCGCGCGGTGCACCAGTTCGTGTTCCATGCCGTCAGCCGGGCACTGGCGCAGACCTCCGCCACCTCTTTCGGCGCGACGCCGGCGCCGCTGGCATCGCCTAGCGGCGCCATGCCCTGGATCCGCGGCTCGCAAGAACATCTGCAAGCAATCCTGCAACCGGGTGTCCCACAGGTGCCGCAACAGCAAACCTCGTTCGGCCCGCAATTCGCCCATGGCGCCAGCGGCGTCGCGCAAAGCACCGCCAACTACGGCGCATTGTTTGCGGATTCCACGCGCCCGGCCAACGATGGCGTTCCGGGTTATCAAGCGCTGCCGCAGGCTGCCAGCCAAACCCTGCCCGGCGATGACTTCCCGCTCGGCTTCGCCCTGGCCCAGCTGCACGGCATCTACATCCTGGCGCAAAACACCAAGGGCCTGGTGCTGGTCGACATGCATGCCGCCCACGAACGCATCCTCTACGAACAACTCAAAGGCGCACTGGATGAAGACGCGATGCAAGTGCAGCCGCTGCTGATCCCGGTCACCTTCTTTGCCGATGCGGTCGAAGTCGGCACCGCCGAAGAAAACCAGGAAACCCTGCATGCGCTCGGCTTCGACATCGCCGCGATATCGCCCACCACGCTGGCGGTACGTTCGGTGCCGGCATTGCTGAAGAACGCCGATGCCCAGACGCTGGCACGCGACGTCCTGCGCGATGTGCGCGAGTTCGGCGGCTCGCGGGTGCTGGTGGAGCGCCGCAATGAACTGCTGGGCACGCTGGCCTGCCACACCGCGGTGCGCGCCAACCGCAGCCTGACGGCGCCGGAAATGAACGCCCTGCTGCGCCAGATGGAAGCCACCGAACGCGCCGACCAGTGCAACCACGGCCGCCCGACCTGGAGCCAGCTGGCGCTGTCCGACCTGGATAAGCTCTTCCTGCGCGGCCAGTGATGGCGGAGAAAAGCAGCATGCCGTCAAAGTCAGCAACATCCGTGCGTAAACCGCTGGTGGTGGCCATCATGGGTCCCACCGCCTCCGGCAAGACCGCCTCGGCGCTGGAAATCGCCCGCCACATCCCCTCTGAAATCATTTCGGTCGATTCGGCCCTGGTGTACCGCGGCATGGACATCGGCACCGCCAAGCCCAGCCGCGCCGAACTGGACGCGGTACCGCATCATCTGATCGACATCATGGAGCCGACACTATCCTATTCGGCCATGCAGTTCCGCGACGACGCCCTGCGCCTGTTCGCCGACATCCACGCGCGCGGCAAACAGGTGCTGCTGGTCGGCGGCACCATGCTGTATTTCAAAGCCCTGCGCGACGGCCTCGACGCCCTGCCGCAAGCCAATCCGGCGCTGCGCGCCCGGCTGGACGCCGAAGCCGCCGTGATCGGCGTGCCCGGCATGCACGCCAAGCTGGCGCTGCTCGACCCGGTCACCGCCGAACGCCTCAAGCCCAACGACAGCCAGCGCATCCAGCGCGCCCTGGAAATCATCGAATTGAGCGGCCAGACCATGTCCTCGCTGCTGACCAACCAGCCAGCGCCGGAACTGCCCTTCGAGATCCTGCCGATCGCCCTGGAACCGTCCGACCGCAGCGTCCTGCACGGCCGCATCGCCCAGCGCTTCGACCTCATGCTCGATCCTGAGAGCGGCGGCCTAATCCATGAAGTAGAAACCCTGCGCGCCCGCGGCGACCTCCATCTCGGCCTGCCCTCGATGCGCTGCGTCGGCTACCGCCAGACCTGGGAATACCTGGACGGCCAGTACGGCTACCAGGAAATGCGCGAAAAAGGCATCGCCGCCACCCGCCAGCTGGCCAAGCGCCAGCTCACCTGGCTGCGCGCCATGCCGGAACGGATTGTGATCGACTGCATCGGCCAGCATGTTGCGCAAACCGCGCTGGAGACGGTGACAAACGCCCTGAAACGCTGACAACACGGCCTAGTTGCCATTTTGCAGCATCGCAAACCTGTTTTTCTTGACAGCATTTGGAGAAATGCGTCATAATTTAGGGCTTCATTGGTGATATAGCTCAGTTGGTTAGAGCACAGCACTCATAATGCTGGGGTCGGTGGTTCAAGTCCACCTATCACCACCAAGAACACGTTTCAAGAAGTCCAGCAACGTACAGAAACCCGCCTCTAGCCTAGTGCTGATGCGGGTTTTTTGTTTATTGGATGTTTTTGGCGTCCATTTACATCCAACTTTTTTGCACCCATACTTGCATCCATGGATTCAAACCCCTGAACAGCATGGATGCAAAATGCCTAAATTAGCCACGCCGCTGACGGATATACAGGTCAAAACCGCAAAACCGAAGGACAAACCCTATACGCTGGCCGACGGTGGCGGCATGTATCTTGAGGTTATGCCCAGCGGGTCAAAGATATGGCGGATGAGTTATCGCCAGGAGAACGGTAAAAACAACCGGCTGACGTTCGGAGCCTACCCCGAAGTCTCGCTCTTGGATGCACGCAAAAAGCGCTTGGATGCAAAAAAGCTGAAAGCGGCAGGAAATGACCCCGCCCAAGCCAAACGGATAGAAAAACTACACAGAGCGACTTCCAACGCCAATACCTTCGAGGCCGTGGCGCGCGAGTGGCATACAAACAAGCTCGACACCTGGCAGGCACGTACTGCGACCAATATCTTGCACCGGCTGGAAAAGGACGTTTTCCCCTTGATCGGCAAGCACCCCATCACCGACATCAAAGCCCCCGTCATGCTGGATGTGCTGCGGCAGATCGAAAAACGCGGCGCCCTGGACATGGCGAAGCGGCAAGGCCAGGTATGCGGGCAGATATTCCGGTATGCAATTGCCTGCGGGAAAGCCGAGATTGACCCAGTGCCGAGCCTACGGGGCGCGCTCAAGCAAACCTCAAAGGGTCACCATGCTGCAATCACGCCCGACGAGCTGCCCGAGTTCCTAAGAGCCTTCGAAAAGATAGAGGGCCGAATGTACGCACCTACACGCATCATGTTCCGGCTGATGATGCTGACCTTTGTGCGGACCAGCGAGCTGACGACAACAGAATGGTCCGAGATCGATCTAGAAAATGAAGACTGGGTAATCCCCTGGCAGCGCATGAAGATGGGCAAGAAGAAGCTGAACCCGCGAAAGGTCGATCATCACGTCTTTCTGCCAAGCCAAGGCTGGGAACTGCTTAGGGAGCTGCAGGAGCACACTGGCAACAACAAGCATCTTTTCCCCAATCTGCGCGACCCAAGCCAACCGGCGACCAACTTCGGTATATTGGCGGCAGTAAAGCGTATGGGCTATAGCGGCAAGATGACAGGCCACGGTTTCCGCTCATTGGCCATGGGCGTAATCAAAGAGCGTCTGGGCTACCGCCACGAGGTCGTAGATCGCCAGCTATCCCACGCGTCCGGAGACACCTACGGCGAAGCCTACGACCGCGCCCTATTCCTTGATGAGCGCAAGATAATGATGCAGCAGTATGCGGACTATCTGTACTCGGCGGCCGGCGGGAAGGTAATCGCCGGAAAGTTCGGTAAAGTTGCTTAGCCCTCTACACCAAGATTGCCGAAAATGAGATAACACCAGTTTAGCCATGCCTACCGCGACGGCGGGAAAACCAAGAACCTTACTTGGCCGGCATGGCTCCCGATTTAAGGTGTGGAAAAGGTCCACATGGAGTCAGCAGATATATTTGATGGCGCTATAAGCATCAACAAAAAAAGTTTACGAGACGCGATACTAAGCATCAAAGAAGAGACTCTAATCCCGCTATTTTTAGAGTATCTCGACGCTCATGGCGACGTTGCTCTACATGATGCGGTAGTGCGAAGCATTGAAGAAAATAATTCCAGCAGTCACTTGGTAGTTGCGATTGTTTTGCACAACGAAGCAATAATTTATTTACGTAAAAATCGCCTTGATAAAGTTGTGGGCTCATTAATCTCAAGCTCTCATTCCATAGGCCGATTTGTAGGGGGTAACGAACAAAAAACACTTGTGGCGAAAATCAACTCTGGCAAACGTCACGCAGAAACATACAAGCTCAAAGCTGAAGTCTTGGACTATTGGGAAAAAAATATAGATCGCACACTTAGCGCAGACAAAGCAGCGACCATACTCGCAACCTACTTTAGCCCGCTTCTCTCATTCAGAACGTTGAGCGATTATGTTTCGGTCGCAAAAAAAAGACGCTCTCCTAGCACACCGTAATCCTTGCTAGTAAGTCGCACACGCACCTAGGACGCGGGCTATTTTGGCAAACTAAAAAAAGATGTAATGCACTCCATCGATGCGGAATTACCCGCTTCGGATTGTTGTTAATCCAAAGGAGTGCAATACATGTTTGAATCCCTACCTACTGCCGGCTACGTTCGTTTGCCTGTCGTCCTCAAAGTCTATCCCGTCTCCAAGTCCACCTGGTGGGCTGGCATCAAATCCGGCAAATATCCGGCCGGCATAAAGCTGTCCGAGCGCGTGACTGCTTGGAAGGTCGAAGAAATCCGCGCCTTGATTCAGCAAGGGGTTTGATGGTGAGCGTCCAGCAACGGCTAGGCTTCTATCAAAGCGCTGGCTCGATGACTTGTGCATTAGGCATTGACGCCGGTTTACAGCCGGAGTATTCTAAACGCATCCCTGAGAAAAAATGGATCGGGTTTGGCGACTCGAATGACACACGGCGGACAGCCGCGATCAAGCGGTTTTTTTACGTCCGTACTGCCTTAGTGCGCCTTCAATGGCGGGCCTTGGTGGGGATACCTTCGGGTATGCCGGTTGCTGTGTGTACCGGTTCGCCAACCCTGCCTTGTGCCCGCCTCCCTCATTTGGCGATGAGCAGCGGGTCTTCCACTACACACGGAGGCCACATTGCCTAGTCCCAGCACGTCTAAACTTTCCCACACAGATAGCGCTCACGAGCCATTTAGCCCCTTATGCGGGGCCGCCAAGAACTACCCACTGGGTAACTTTGTTGCGCTCACGCATGACATTAGCTTCGGCGTCAAAACCTGCTTAGAAATCATCAATGCAGCCAATTTGCAGCGGACCCTCAACGTGGACGCAGATCCTGATGAAGAGGTTTTGCCAGCATTGAATACATTCGATTGCGATGCCTTGATGACCCTTTCGATAGCATCAATGAAGTTGCTGCAAGAGTCCGCTGAACGCTCCGTCGATTGGATCAATAAGTACGGCCCGGAACGGATGGCAGATCGATCGAGGCGCGCATCATGAGCACTCTCAAAGAACTCGACCGCATTCGCACAGAGCATGGACTAGCGCCTGTGAATGGCTTGATCTACCTCGGGCTTGGCTTCCGCCCACCAAAGGCCAATGCAATTGCCATTGACCCCGCACACCTACCTACTGACCGAGATTGTTTTGCAGTCGCGGGTTTGGATGTCGTCCTCGTGTATCGCGGCGATTCCGCGAAATACGGAGTGCTCCGGAAACTTACTGGCTCTCTCTATCAAGCCAGGCCGCGCCGCCTGTTGATTATCGATCTTGATCACAGTCGCAGTGCATTTCTTAAAACGGTGGCCACATGGAAGCGATAGACGACATGACAGGATTTAAATTAGGCGCTGAATCGGAAGACTCGAAAGCAGCTCGTGCTTTGCTTGAAACGACAGTAGCGGGTAATCGTGTAGTGAATCTGCGCTGCGCGGCGGACATCGTAGCCAAACCTATTACCTGGTTGTGGAAGGGCTGGCTACCTGCTGGCAAGCTCACCATCCTGGCCGGCAATGGCGGAACGGGAAAGACCACTCTGGCATTGGGTTTGGCTTCCATACTCACAGCACTGGGGAAATGGCCGGATGGCGCCCCATGCGTACTACCTGGGAACGTCTTGATCTGGTCCAGTGAGGACAATCCGGACGATACGCTAGTGCCGCGGCTGATTGCATCCGGCGCCGACATGACTCGCTGCCACTTCATCGACGGCATTACCGAGAACGGCGAGCGGCTGCCCTTTGATCCAGCACAAGACATTCACGAGTTGCACAAGGCAGTAATCAATATCGGCGGGGTATCCCTGTTGATAGTGGATCCGATCGTCAGCGCCGTCAGTGGCGATATGCACAAAGCCAACGACGTCCGAAGAAGTCTTCAAGCTCTTGTCGATTTTGGGGACGTACACAAGTGCGCCATTCTCGGTATCAGTCACTTCAGCAAAGCCGGCGCGGGTAAGTCCCCGCTGGACCGCGTAATCGGCTCTCAAGCCTTCGGTGCACTTGCCCGGATGGTACTGGTAACTGCGAAGGAAGAAGACAGTAGCCGTCGCGTCCTTGCCCGGGCAAAGTCGAACATCGCTCCGGATGACGGCGGTGTGTCGTACAACATTGAGCTATCGACACTGGACTCCGGCATTGAGGCCACTTGCGTTAAATGGGAAGGAACGATTGAGGGCACGGCACGGGAGATTCTAGGCGACGTTGAGCATGATGAGAACGGCGACGCTGAAAACCAAGGCGACCTCCAAAAGATGCTGATTGATCTACTGATCGAAAATGGCGGAAAGATGCCAGCCAAAGTCGTCAAGGCAGAACTCAGTGACGCGGGGTTTTCTTGGGCAGCTGCTAATCGGGCAAAAGCTAAGGCGGGGATCGAATCGGCCAAGGATTCCGGGACAAAATCAGGCAGCTGGTATTGGTATTTGCCCAACGGAGTAAGCACAAGATTTCAGAAGATTTCAGAAGATTCCACTCAAAATAAAGCGAAATCTTCGAAATCTTCTCCGAAATCTTCTGAAATTGGGTTTGTTGAGATCGACGGAGAAACACCTAAAAGCAACCTCTCATTGCCCGCATCAGCACCGCTCGCCCCTGGTCAAGCCATCACCAAGGTGGATCTATGAACGCCCGTCAATTGATGGCGGAATGTCAGAGAGCTGGTGTGTCCATCATCGTCCAAGGCAACGCTGTATCACTTGAGGGCGATCAGTCATTGGTCGCGCATTATGCCCCGCAGCTACGGCCATACAAGGCAGCGATCATTGCCGAGGCATCGAACCTGGTTCGCGAGTTCATGGAAGTTGATGGCCTGTCGCAGCAAGATGCCGAGCAGTTGGCATCGATCTCTGCGCCTCGCCGCACGCCTGACGAGTGGCTCTCGATGATCTCTGAGCTTGACGGCCTGATCGATCGCTACTGCGAGGTCTGCGGCCTGAGCATCGAGGACAGACGGCGGATACACGACGCGAGGATGAGGCAGAGCCTGGCATCAATACCTGCTGCCCTACTCTGGTTCCGCAGATCGGTAGCGAGCTGACGCTCACGTTATAGCCAGGGGGGGGCAAAAGTCTTGGGCAGCTCCTGGCAAGACCGTATGTCTAGCAATTTTTTTATTTCCACAAAATGAAATTGCAAGGAATGCGGTCGGGCCGGCTGTCCTGGGCCCGGGTAGGGGGCGTCAAAGTCTGCAGCACCTCCCCACCCAGACCGTCCGCTTCGTCAATTTTTTACACCCGCGTAATTAAAAATTAAAACCATTTCTCAAAATCAATATATGACCACTCAATTCGTCCCTACTGCCAGCACCAGCAACCTCTCCAAGGCCGTTTGCGCCGCCCTCAGCACCAGCAGCGAGCTTTTGGAGATCATCTCCAACGACCTGTCGGAAACGCAGCACAGCAAGATTGCGGCGGTCATGCGCGCCGGCGGTCAAATCGGCATCGAGCTATGCGTCAACGCCCACGGCGTCCCTTCGGTGTGCCTGGTGATGATTGAGCTGGAAGGAACACGCCGCGTCCTCGTCGAGGTTGCCACGGTCAACGGCAGCAGCACCCTTCAATGAAACACGATTGACCAAATCCATTTCGCCTGTTATGCTCCTGTCTCATAAGTGTTGCGTGAGATGCGCAACACCCCCACCTTTAGCGCTTGAGATGAGCGGTTTATGTGGCAAAGGAGGCCCGACGGGCTTTGTTTTACTTTGCTTAATGAGACCACTACATGATTGAGCGCTACACCCCCGCACTTATCCTGAAGGATGCAAAAACCGCATCTGATGGCGTTTTTTCTGGCTATGCCAGCACCTTCAACGGCCCCGTAGATTCCTACGGCGACGTTATTGCAGCCGGTGCCTTTCTCAAATCTCTCGACCAACACGGCGCCAATCAAACAGCGCCCGCTATGCTCTGGGCGCACAACATCAAAGAACCGATTGGCCGCTGGCTAGAAATCACTGAGGACCGCCATGGCCTCAAGGTGACAGGTCGCTTCACGCTTGCCACACAACGCGGCCAGGAAGCCCATGCGCTGGCCAAGGATGGCGCCCTGGGCATGTCGATAGGCTACCGTCTCGTGGACGCCGCCTACGAGGGCAAGATCCAGCTCATCAAGGAAGTCGATCTGGTCGAGATCAGCCTGGTCAGCGTGCCGGCCAACCACGCAGCCCGCATTACCGAAGTTAAATCCGCGCCAACCAACATTCGCGATTTTGAACGCCTTCTTCGCGATGAGATCGGCTATTCACGCGCTGACGCCCGTCGGCTTGCAACCCGTGGATGGTCCGACGCACCACGCAGCAATGATCGGCTCATCAATGAGCTGGATGTAGCAATCAAATCACTCACCGACTTTTCTTTTAAAGGATGAATATGAAATTTCCAGAACCACACCTGCAAACCAAAACTGCCTTGCATACCAAAGCACCGCGTCAAGATGACGATCAGGATGATGACGTCGTTGTCTTGGTCAAGACGTTGGCGCAAAACGTGCGCGGTGTCCTGGCCGAAGCGAAGGACGCGCACACCAAGCACAGCGAAACCCTCAGCGAGCACAATTCACGGATTTTTGAGATTGAGCAGAAGCAGGCCCGACGACCAGGGGGCAATGGCGGCCAGGCCGGCGAATCGGAAAGCGGCATCAAGGACATCATCGACTCGCCAGCCTATGAAATGTTCAAGAATGGCCAGACGCCGCGGGCGCGTATCCCGCTGGATCAAGGGTTCATGAGCAAAGCTGCATTGGTAAATGCAACCGGCCAGAATCAGCCGCTGGTCCCATCTGACCGCAAGACTGAGATCCGCGTCGCCCCACTGCGTCGCCTGACCATCCGTAACTTGCTGCGTAACGAAACCACCACGTCCAACCTGGTTGAGTACACCCGTGAGCTGGAGTTCATCAACAACGCCGGCCCACAATTTGCGGCCGGCGCCAAAGAAAACGTACTGAAGAATGAATCCGGCCTCTCGTTTGAGCTGGTACAGGATCCAGTCGTCACGCTTGCGCACTGGCTGCCGGCGTCAAAACAGATCCTTGACGATGCGCCGAAGCTGCAGTCCTTCATCGGAAATCGATTGTTGCAGGGTTTGAAAATCAAGGAAGAGGATCAGTTGCTGAACGGGGACGGCAAGCTGGGCAACTTGGCCGGTCTGCTCAAGCCAGGCAATTTCACAGCGTTTAACAACGATCTGCGTCAGAAAGGTGACACAAAAATTGATGTGATCCGTCGCGCGATTCTTCAGCTCCAGCTGGCTGAACGTGACCCAACCGGCGTGGTGCTAAATCCAACGGACTGGGCCGACATCGAGTTACAGAAAGACTCTACGGGGCAGTACATTTGGGTTGATGTGACGACCGGCGGCGAATCCAAGGTATGGCGCTTGGCAGTCGTGCCCACCAATGCGATTGCAGCAGGCAATTTCTTGGTCGGTGATTTTCCAGCCGCGGCCGTGGTCTACGACCGCCAGGAAGCCACCATTGAAATAAGCCGGGAAGACCGGGACAATTTCGTGAAAAACATGGTAACTATTCTCGTAGAGGAGCGACTTGGTTTGGCAGTTGAAGCACCTGGAGCGCTGGTTTACGGGGCATTCATAGCACCATAATCAGATCAAGGCCGATCCAAGGTTTTGCGATACAGCGCCGGGATCGGCTCGCGTCATCTCCCAATCTAGCCATTTTAATAAGTTGAATTTGCGCAACAAAATTTATTGCGGTTTTACCAATCGGCGCGCAGAATATCCTCTCGATAGGCAGACTTGTATTTCTGGAAAGAAGATAATGGAAAACACGCTGGAGCGATTTCGAATTATAGGACTGCATGACCAAAAGACGATCGACGCAACGATCCGCAATAACACCTTGATCCTTGTCGGAGAAAACGGATCCGGTAAAACTACGTTTCTTCGAATTCTCTTTTATTTCTTATCTGGTCGCTGGCTTTCTCTAGTTCAATTTCGCTTTGAATACATCGTTGCCACCGTTGCCGGACATGAATATAAAGTCAGCCACGAGGAGCTCGTCAACGCATTCAAGGGCGTGGACCGCCGCTTCCTTTCGTCGGTACCGCCTTCAATTAGACGAAAGATTCTGGAGTTTTTGGAGCGCGGAGAAACCGAAAGGGCATCCTACGAACTTTCAAGGTTTAGTGGCCGACATAGTTCACCGTTGGAAATTATGAGGCAACTTGAATTCCTGGAAGAAGATCCGAAAGGACCGCAAAAGGGATTTAATGATGCAATCAAAAAAATACACAGCTCAATCGACGCTCAAATCCTCTATTTACCAACCTATCGGCGTATAGAACGCGAGTTAAATAGCATTTTTGAAGGCGCTGACACAACTGACCTACAACGCAGCCGGAATCAAATTCATGAGCCAGAAACGGATGGTTCATATATTGAGTTAGTTGAATTCGGAATGAAGGACGTTCAAAAGGCCGTTGATCAAACATTGGGCAAGCTGAAAGAATTTGCTCGCGAGAGTTTGAATCAATTAACGCTTGGGTACCTTGGTGATGTCGTCAATGGTGAATACGAAAATGTCGGAATGAAAGAAATTTCCGATATTCCTGAGACGACCGTAAGGACGGTTCTCAATCGAATTGATGACAGCATTCTTACTGAAGCACATAAAGATCACCTTTTTAGTGTGATCAATTCAGTGCGCTCCTCTGAGACTCCAGGCGAGCGCGAAAAAATAATATGCCATTATTTTTTGAAGCTATTGAGATTTCAAGAATCACTTCAAGACAAGGAAAAACAGATAACCGCATTCTGTGATTTATGTTCTGAGTACATTGTTGATAAGCAATTCCTCTATGATAATCCGACGTTCACTTTCAAAATTGTCCCTAAAGATGAGAGGCTAAGGGAGCGAGGAATCAGCCTTAGTGATCTCTCTTCAGGCGAAAAACAAATCGTCTCCTTGTTTAGTCACCTCTATCTTTCAGGGCACCGTAATTTTTTCGTATTGATTGACGAACCTGAATTGTCTCTTTCTGTTCCGTGGCAGCGCCGTTTTCTTTTAGATATTACTAACGGTAAGTTCTGCAAGGGATTGGTCGCGGTCACTCATTCCCCATTTATTTACGAAAACGAACTGCGCACCTATACGCATTCGCTCGGTGAATTCATAGGCGTCTGAGGGGACATTTATGACAATGCTCGATATTCACACTGCTGCGCTTGAAGGCGTAAATACCTCATATCATGAGTTCCTTCTTAAGTACAAGACCAACGCAAAAATCGTTTATGGTCTTGTTGAAGGTAAAGAAGATCCGGCTTTTTATAGGGGCTTAATTGAACACAATCTCCCGGCAGGTTGGGAAGTCGAACTAATCAAATCTGGATGCAAAGATAAAGTATTAAAAGCATTTGGCATCTTCGACTGGACAAGATTTTCATCGAAAAGGATTTGTTTTTTTGTCGACAGAGATTTATCTGAATTTATTCCAGAAGAAATTGTGACCGCCGAAAATATTTACGTCACTGACAATTACTCAATTGAGAACGATGCCATTAACGCCGGGACATTGAAGCGTATTTTGGAGGAAATATTAAACATTCACGAACTTAGCGTCGACGATAACGAACAAATAAAAAATCGCTTTTTCGCAGGCCTAACGGTATTTCGAGAGGCGATGACCCCAATCATGGCACAAATAATAATATGGCGACGAACAGGAAATCGTCCGGTGTTGGGCAAGATCGAACCAAAGAATTTTTTCCTACTAGAAAATGGGACTATTGCGTTGAAGCCTGAGTTTGCACTCACAGAAACAAGGATTCAGGATGCAGCTCACCGTACGGGTGTAGGTGCCTCACCAATGGAAGAAATAGCCAAAATCGAATTGGAGTTTCGCGAGAATCAGGGCATTGAAAAATTCATTCGTGGAAAGTATCTGATCTGGTTTTTAGTCGAATTTTCTCTAGAGATTCATCGTTCGATAGCCAGTATTTGCAACAAATATACCCGCCCCCCAAAACTAAAAATTTCAATGGGACTATCAAACGCAATGTCGTTTATTGCCCCGAGAGTACGCTGTCCAATCTCACTACAAAGTTTTCTTGCACAAACTTATTGTGAATACGTTGGAGAGATTGAAGGGCACCATAAAAATTAGTACTTCAAATTTGCCTCTTCCTTCGCTCACCTGTCGACAGCGTTCGTCCAAGCACTGTCGACTCTTTGCCTCTCGCAAGATTGTCGTTCTTGGGAAAACGTAGCGGGACGTTGAAACGCAGGAAATCAGTGGAGCTCTCGAAACTGGACGGCGGCGTTAGATACATAAGGAAATTTTTTTGCATCCACGTTTTAATCCATCTTCCATAAAAAATAGTATAGAGACGGCTATATATAAGGATTTTAGAGCGATATTAAAGTCCACCTATCCCACCAAGAACACGTTTTAAGAAGTCCAGTAACGTACAGAAACCCGCTTCTAGCCTAGTGCTGATGCGGGTTTTTTGTTTCTGGAGCGTTTTTAGCGTCCATTGCAATCCAAAGTTTATGTTGGTACCCTTGTTGATACGAGAACGTTCAACAAAATCACATACCAACAAAAATGCCTAAATTAGCCACGCCGCTGACTGAAACACAGATTGCCGAGCTAAAACCGCGCTCCAAAAGGTACAAAATTGGCGACGGGCACGGCTTATATATATTGGTTGAGCCCACGGGCATAAAGCGCTGGCAGATGGTTTACAAGCGTCAGGGCATGGAAACCTCCCTGCGGCTAGGCACTTACCCCGAAATATTGCTGTCAGAAGCGCGGCTACCACCGCCCCAGTTTCTCATTAATACGAAAAGGCCTTCTTACGGCGGTGATGAGCTCGATTTAGACGCAACGACCGCACTAGGAGGTGTGCTAGGGATGGCAGGAACTGCAGCATCGCCCTTTCCTGCCAGCTTACAACGATATGTCCGCAGATGACTTACTGCACCAGTGACATTCTCTTGATGCTCGTTAAGTTCGTCGGGTGTTAGCATTCTCGCAGATGGCGTACCTTTTTCGTTAGTTAGTACAGCCATCTGAATAGGTCCATTTACCCCACCAGCATTCACGTCAATAGCGTGCTGCAATGCCCAGGTTGCGATAAAAATACCCTCTTCAAGATTTGGCATTCCCTGCTCCCAAAACACGCTTCGCATCAGGCCAAGAAACGGATCGGCTATGAGCTGTCCGCTTCCCATGGACGCGTACCAAAGCCCAGTGGTTTTCAACTCTGGTTGGAGGTCGCTAATCGCAAATTCGCACAGATGGATGTCGTGGTCTGCGGGATAGGCAACTAGGGAACCGTATTGCCCCAAAGGTGCAGAGGTGGTACCAAATTCTGCTCGGACTAAATGGCATATGTGTGCTCCCATCTGAACACCATTTTTTGTCTTAAATCCTCCTGCTGCGTAACCGTTGCCCAAGGTATCGCAGAATCGCTGCCCTAGACCAATTTGCCCCGTACCTGCGACGATAATCTTGCCATGAAGTATCTCTATTTTTTTCGTTTTTTGTTCAATCGTGCGTATTTGGCCGGAACCAAAGGTTGCTGAACTGTCGGATCCAATGACAATGCCATTTTTGCATTTAATACCGACCAGAATAGTCATCTAAGCCCCTCGGAATACGCTATTTACTTTCATTTCCGGATAAGCTTTGTATACGGCGCTTACAAGATCCGTAAACGATAAAGTGCGAACAAAAACTGATAGCTCGGCAATGTATTTAACCAGTGTCGGATCTATATTTACCGCTATTCGTTTACCTGCTTCGAGTCCCACATCCGTTAGAGCATATTTTTCCCATCCACGAGCCGTGGGCACAGCCTTCGCAAATCCCTCCTGTTTTAACGTGCGGAGGCATTCATAGATGGTGGAGTCAAAGGGGCCATAGTCATAGGGCTTGAAATCAAACACCGGACCGCCTAATGACTCTCCAATATTTCTATCAATCAAAAATAGAAGCTTCTGAACCTGAACTGGCGAATGCTCATGCTGGCCACCAGCGGACAGCGCTAACAGAAGTAAATCGTGGTTCGTCATAACGATATGTTCCTTAAATGATCGAATATATTCAGTCTAGGAAAATTCATCATGCAATTAATCTAGGGCATTTGACTGCCATCCATGCCATGGAATCTACTTATCAACTCAACAAGCAAATACAAACTTGCCCGTTGTTACTTATATCAATCTAGCACCATTCTAGCGTTCCGTATATGAATTGATATGAGCCCCTTAAAAATGGGCCACGCTCCAATTAAGCGCAATCGACTACAAAGAAAATTTTTTGTGGGTATCAGTGCGGGTATATTTCATCTAAGAGACGAACAAACCATTTTATTTATTGGGTTTGCAAGGATTATTAAATTCCACCTATCCCGTACAAACATCCAGCCGAACAGATCTCTCCATCTACTGCGAATATTTTCCTTAGCATTTTGTCCATCTAGCCGCCCCAAATCAGCATGCCCGCGCTGAACACCTCTTGAAGCCCCTTGCAAACGACCCGATATAGAGCACCTGACCATCGAAATCCCGAAGGAGCACTTCATATGAGTCCGCAAGAATCGCAAGCTTTGCAAGATTTCCTGAATCAACTCACGCAAGCCAGAGGCATCGCCAAGGATCCGCAAGCCGATGCATTGATAGCAAGTGCGGTAGCGCAGCAGCCAGATGCGGCTTATCTGCTGGTGCAGCGCGCGCTGCTGATGGATCAGGCCCTCAATGCGGCCAAGGCGCAGATCGCGAACTTGCAAAGCCAGGTCCAGGCGGCGCAAGCGCCAGCGCGCGGTTTTCTTGATCCGGCAAATACATGGGGCAACAGTGCGGCGCCGGCATCGCGTCCCGTGGCGGCAGCGCCTTATCAGCAGCCGCCAATGCAGCAGGCTCCTGCGGCATATCAGTCGCCGCTGCAAGCGCCGGCCGTGGCACCGGGCTTTTTTGGCGGCGGGATTGGCAATGTGCTGGGCAGCGTCGCGACTACCGCTGCGGGCGTCGCCGGCGGCGCGTTCCTGTTCCAGGGGATTGAGCATCTGATGGGGAATGGCGGCAATCACGGTGGTGGGCTGTTTGGTCAGCAGGCGGCAGCGCCATTGGCGGCACCTGTGGAAAACACGACCATCAACAATTACTACGCGGACGACAGTTCATCGAACGATAGCTCAGACAGCTCAAATGACGTCGCCAGCAACGACGTTGATTCAGATGACGGATCGTTAGCGTAACTCGCCGGACTCGCATGCCAGCATGAAATATTGCGATTGTAGGCAGATAAGCAAAACGGGCCGCGAAGGCCCGTTTCTTATTGACGACAATATGCTTGCCTTACATCAGCTCTAATTGTCGATCACCTCGCGCCAGGCGTTGCGCTGGCCTACCTGATTTGACGGAGGAAGAGGCAACACTGTACTTGTCGAGGAGCCGTCCGATCCCTTGGTTTCCGCGACAACTTTACCGTTCGCAAGCTTGACCAGCACCGGACGGCTGGAAAGAACGCTTCCCAGGAAGGTTCCGGACCAGCTTGCCGTCGAATTCGCCACATACCCGCCGCTTGCGGCATCCAAGAGGTAAAGCCAGGATGAACCACCGGGCGCGCAGGCATCGGTGCTCGGGATATTGGTGGTGAAACTGATCGCCCCCAGCACCAAAGCCGGGTCCGTGGTTGAGCGTTCACCGCTGTTAGGAAGATCGACATACCATCCTTGCTTAGTCGCATCTGCCGGGCTCTTTGTTGCAGTCGCAGCGTTGCCGCTCACGGTCAACGTTTGCTGCACCAGGTTTGAGCGCAGGGGCTTGATGAGCGGAGTGCTGGACTGGTTGTCGACCAGCCCGTAGAAAGTTTGCGCCTGGGAGGCATTTGCATTCGCGCCGGTAGAGCCGGGAATATCTGTTGCGCCAAAGTATTGACCTGTGCCGACATAAACCATGCGCTTGTTGTTAACCTTGCCCAGTTCTGGCGCAGTCGTAATCGGCTGCGGGTTGGCGGCACTGGTGCCGTCGACCAGGGTTGCCAGCAAGGAGACGTTCCAGCTGCTGCTGCTCGATCCGGTCAAGTCGAAACGCCACAGATTGCCGAGCAGGTCGCCGCCATAGACATAATCCGTGGTGTTGTCGACGCTGGCGTTTTCAACATAGGCGCTGATCTGCGCCAGGCCGCTCGGTGCTGCGGCAGTGCCTACGCCGGTGGAAATATCCTGGATCAGCGCGCCGGTGCTGGCGTTCAGTACAAACAGATGGCCCTTGCCGTCGCCACTGGTGTCGGTACCGTTGTTATAACCCGATGTCACCAGCACTACCCATCCTGCCGCTGTAGTCTTGACCAGGATCGGCTTGCCGTAGCTGTAGCCGATGTTGGGCACAACCGTACTGGCGGTGGCGGTATTCGGAAATTCCCATTGAACCTTGGAGGCAACGCTGGCATCGCTGGTCGCCGTTGGACTGGTGACATTCAGCGCATAGTAGCCGCGGCCACCCTTGTTCAGGCCACCGACCAGCAAGCTAATCCAGCTGGGGGACGGAGTGCTCGGCAGCGGTGAAGTGTAGTTCAGGTCGATATCGCCTTGCACCGGCGTCCCGTCCACATAGTAAAGATGGGTAAATCCGGTCTTCATGCTGAGGTTGACCAAAGCACTGGTGGAAGGATAGTTGGTCGCAGGGTTGGTGCTGGCCGTCACATAGGGTGCGTTGACGAGAATGCCGGGCACATAAGCCCACGCCTCGGCGCCGGTAGTGGCGTTGAAAGCATGCAGCATGCCGTCGTTACTGCCCTGATACACCATTTTCTGCCGCGTCGAATTAGTGGAGGCAAAGGAAGAATATCCGGCGTCGGCGTAGCCCGCATTCGGCACCGTCACATAAGCCGGCTCGGAGTTGATGATGTCTCCCAGCACATGGGTGCGGGTGCGGTACAGAGTGGTTTCGTTGCTGCGGTCGCCACGCAGGAAATTGATGACGGCGGAAGCGTCGCTCGGGCCTGGCGGAGTGACAGGAGAGTTCAGTCTTGCCTTTTGGGCCGTCGTCAGTCCCGTGGCGCCGGTGTTGAACCCGACTCCCGCTGTACCCGAATAACTGCCAATGTAGCGGCCGCTCCAGGTCAGCGCATCCAGCTGCGCCTGCGCTCCGGTCGTCCAGATTGGCGCCGCAGTGTTGATTACCCCTGTCGTCGGACTGATCGGGTAGGCCTGCAAATCGCCGGTCCATGTACCGGAATTGTAGTTCGACGAGAAGGAACTGTTGTCGGTTGTGGAAACGTTCGGATTGCTCACTGCCACCGCTGCGCCTGATCCCTGGCGGCCGATGATGTCAGAAAGCGCGTTGCCCAGCGCCGCCTGTAAAGCAGTCGGATCTTTCGCACTGGTGTAGATGCCATGGCCATTGACGGCTGCATGCCACAGGTCGTCAATGGTCGTCAGGCCATTGGAAACGGGTACCGGCCAGCTGATAGCGCCACTCTTCAAATTATTGTAGGTCGTAGTATTGTTGGTCAACGTCCCCGGCGCTCCGAGACCGATAGTGTATGTCACCATATGCTGCCAGGTGGCCGGGTCAGAGGCATTGGGCAATACATTATTGGTGGCGGAAGGACGCAGATCTGTGATCCAGTACTTCATGGTGACATCGGCCAAGGTATCGGATGATGCCGTGGATCCCTCGCTAAAGATAGCCGGAAACGGCTGACCCGCTGTCAGTGCGACACCTGCGATAGGATCCAGAGGAACCGGCGCAGGCAAGGTAGGGACAGTTTGATCGTTATCTCCTACAGAGGTTGATAAGCCCTGGTTCCAGAATCCGTCTGTGGACACAATTTGATAGTTATGCTGGCACGAATATAGAATCGGGTCCGCTGTGCTTGGCGAAACGCCAGGCATTTTTCCGGTCGCGTAGTATTCCCCCACTTTGCGTATCGCTTCGCCGAGCGGCGTGCTTCCGACCGGCTGGATGGATAGCAGGTTTTGGTACCAGATATCTTTCTGACACCCTGCGCCAAGCGCGCAGCTATTGAAATAGTTAATTGGAATAAAGTTGGTGCCTGAATTATTCAGTCTGCCGCTGTTGTCGTTGATAGTAGAGAAACCGACTCGAAAACTTTTGTCGATAGTGGCGAAGGCGCGGCTCAGCCCGGTTTTCATCGTCAGCATTCGCGTGCGATAGTAGCTGAACCAATTGGCAAAATTGGTTCTTTCATCAGTCCCCCCGGGGCCGGAAGTGGCTCCAACGATGACTGCTTGATATCTTCTATTCGAGTAACAGGTTCCGACTACTGGCGTTGCGGGGCTGGTTCCCACATAGTTGTAGTAATAAGCTGGTTGCTGCGTATCGAAGCTGTTGTTATCGTTGTCAAAATAAGCCTGAAAAGCACTGGATAGATCAACCGGTGAATTGAAATAGGAATTTCCATCCGGCGTATAACTATAGGAAGTAGCGTAACCATCTACATACGCTGCGGTAAAGCTGGCGTTAGGGTATTGCTGGCCGGTGGCATCCTTGCCTGGAAGGTAGGTGAAATTCGGATTGTAATAAATTCCGTTATATGAGGAATTTTCATAGCAATTATTGTTTATGCCGCCGTAAACGCTATCCGGCATGAAACCCCAAGCCATGCTGCCGGAATTATCCAGCGTATACATGAGGTTCGGGCTCACCCGGTTTTGCACCGCCATCGGGATATCTGCAAGATCGGTGGCCAGCGCCTGGAGCGGCGACGCCAACTGCGTCAGCAGCACTACCGAGGCAATCAGGCGCTGGAGATTTTTCTTGTTTTGCATAGTGTTCTCACATCTCAAAATGACAGGGACGCCTGGACCAGGCTGCTGGTGTCGCGCGGCCCCAGCACCCTGACGGTAACGCGGTAAAAAACCTTGGTCGCGCCGGTAAAATTCACCCCCCCCGCCTTGTGGCTGCCGTCGGCTTGCAGCGACTCGATTACACATTGGTTGGCTATATTGACGATAGGCAGGGTGCCGGTGCATTGCCGGTCGATCACGTACTGGACCCGGTAGCTCGACTTATCGCTGCAGCTGATGGTCGCGTTGCTGGGGTTGCCGCTGTTGTCGTGGCACGCGACCTTGGTCCAGTCAATCGTGGTCGGCATGCCCTTCGAGTCGACCGGCTGCTGGGTGGCGAAATACTGATTGGCGATATCCGATTCCACGCTGGTGCTGATGATGTTCGGCATGGCTGCGAAGGCCAGTTCGACGCCTGTATCGGCAGCCTGCGTGGCAGCCTCCTTGAACGCCATATTCCCGGAAATCGTGCCGGCAGTGCCGGTAGCGCGCATCAGCGCAATCGCGGCCAGGATCATGACGACCAGCGCAATCATCGCAATGAAAAGCACGGCGCCCTCTTGCCTGTCGCGGGGAACCCTAGACTGGCGGGCATTTTTCACAGATTTGACCATAGGACGTTTCGCAGAGGAATGATGGTTTGGAAGGTTTTGTAGCGATAGCATTTCCAATTGGGATCACCGGAAAGATCGATTGCCGGACCGCCGTTCCAGGTTGTGGGCGCCGCGGTCGTCGTGGCGCACGCTCCGCCGTTGGCGGCAGGCTTTTCCAGCAGCGGGCTGCGCGCGACGACGGCGAGCCGGACCGCCTTGATCCGCAGCACATCCGCCGGCGCCGGACTGGCCCAGGTGGTGCCCGTTACACCGATATGGCTGCTTCCCGTGGCACTGACCCAATAGGCAACACTCTGGTCTCCCACAGTGGTGGAGGTAATGCCGTACTGCGCCTTGATGCTGACGATATTGCTGTCAAGACTAACCGCCGTTGTTGATCCGAGATCCTGTGCCTGCAGTGTGTTCGCGGCGACACTGTAAGTACGCAACATCATCGGACCGACATCATATAATTTCCAGCCGGTTTCCTGAGGCCAGCTGACGCCGTTCTTATAAGATGCGGACGGATTGTAGCTGACAGTTCCTGCGTTACCTGGATTTCTCTGAACGTGGCCGGCCGAACCCTGCAGATTGGTAATCTGGGACAGGGTGCACTGATTGCCTTGCACCATCCATACCATGTCGCCGACGTTGAGGCCGGCTTGAGAATTTGTTTTGAACTCGACGTTTGAGCCGTTGCCGATAACGTCGACGACGGTAAGGGGAGCGTTGGCCGCGCCAGCCATCCCCGTCATCATGGTAATGATATCCGGCGCTGTCCCTTTATCGGTGATGCGAACCGGCATGATCGATAAACTGGATGCAATCGGACCGTTGTTGACACTGGAATACGTGAACGGCGTTGAACAATTCAACAATGGCGAGTTGCTGATGCCCCAGCCCGCCATACGGATATCGCGACCGATCGCCGACAGCGCATAGACGCCGTTTTCCTGGGTCTCGGCGCCGCCGGTGGAAGTGCGCTTCTGGCCTTCAAATGTCGTATACAGCTGATAGATGATGAGCATGACCAGCATGCCGATGACCATGCCGACCATGACTTCGACAAGGCTGAAACCATTTCTCTTTTGCTTGATCGCGTAAGGCATGCTTATCCCTGAATTTGGGCGGTGGCTGAAAAATTGTGCGGCCCGGTGTCCTGCGGACTTTTCCAGCAGACGGTGACGGTGACCACATTGTTGGAGCCGATCACAATTTGCTGTTTATAAGCGGCGCTGCCGGGCAGCCCGCCTTGCACGTCGCTGAGCCAGTTTGTTACGTTGGCAGCGCTGCTGGTACTGGTTCCCGCTGCGCATGTTGCGGCAGTGGCATTCAAGGAATAGGCGCTCAAGTTATTCCTGTCGGCCCACATGGCGCCGATGATCTGGCTCGCATACAAGCCGGCATCCGATCTGAACTTGGCGTCTCGCACACCGCTGATGCTGCTGATCTGCAATCCCATGATGGCGAGCACGCCGAACGAGAAAATCAAGATGGCAATCAAGCCTTCCAGCAGGACGAAACCTGCTGCCGTTTTGTACCGGACGCGTGGGTCGGGCAAGGCGCGTATTTTCATCAGGAGCATCCTTGCGGATTATTGGCTAGCGTAAGTGCCGGGTCGCACAAGCGGATCTGCCCGCCCGGCGTGAGCGTAATGCTGAGCTGCCGGGTGCCGGTTCCCGCAGTATTCGTAACATCGATCTGGACGATAGTTGATGCGGCAGTCAGGCGTCCCATGCCGGTAAACGTAATAGTTCCCGGCAGGTTCGCGCCTGCTGCGGCAGCGCTGGTGAAATCCGTGGCAGTCTTGGCGCCGATCCGTGCATTGACGGTGTCATTGCCGTTTCTGGTTTGCATTGCAGTCGAAAAGGTCGGCGTACCCGGCTTGGAGAGGTCGTCAGGAACGATGGACCAGTCAGTACCTCCGCTCACGGCAGCGCCGGCCAGCGTATTGTTGAGCTGGAACTGCACTTCGCTGTTGCGCCGCACCGCTTCGGCCCGGGTCAGCTGCAAGCCGTTGACGATGGATTCGGCCGCAGTGCGGATCTGCGCATTCTGGATCGAATTTTTAAAGCTCGGCCAGGCCAGCGCGAGCAGCGTCGCGAAAATGGCCAAGCCGATCATCAGCTCGATCAGGGTGGTTCCGCGCTGGGAACGAATCATGCTTGATTTGTTCATGGATGTCTGACCACCCAGGTTGACGCCGCGGAAAATGGTCCCCAGGCACAGCTAGTGCAGGTCGTAGACTGAGCATTTTGTTCGGTCAAACCATATACCAAGCCAGAAGCGAGCGTGCTGGCGTTGCCGGTCGCGGTGACGCTGAAGCTTTGATTGGAATTGCTGGTGACGCAGGCATACGTGAAAGTTGCAGTGGCGGTCGGCACGGTCACCGCACAGGTGGTACCGGTGCCATAGGTACGATTATCCTGGTAGGACTGCTCCATCAGGGCCCGGTAACTGGATAAATTGGTCGGCGCTTCCTGTACCTTGCCGCGCCGGACATAGTCCTGATAGGAGGGCAATGCAATAGCGGCCAGAATTGCCACGATAGCCACGGTGACCATTACTTCAATTAAAGTAAAACCCGAGTTCAATTTTTTCATTACGAGCCGCCCGATTTTCTTATGAACTGATGTTATGCAGCCCGCAACGCCTGAAGTTAGGCCTGCCGGGTTGCCTTGATAAAAGCCTCGCCCTCAAAGTGAAGGGGTAATTTTGTGTTTCACCTGCAAATATTTTAGGCATCGCCGCGCCCGACAAGCGCGAAATTTCTACGGTGCAAGTATTTGAGTATTATAGGTGGACCATTTCCTCAAAGTAATGATTCCTCTCCCCGTTCGTCGCCGCGTATATACCGCTCGTCTACACCTCATAGAGCTTTACAAATCGACAAGCAATGACAATTTGCAGCTCCTCCCGGATGGAATGAACAGCAATCCAGTGCGCAAAAAAGAAGCAAAGGAAGTGACTTAGGCCGTTCGTGTTGCAAGGCCAGCGTGATCGCAAGAAGGCGCTGCTACACCAGGCAGCTTGCATGCCGACTCAGGATGGCGAGATATGGGTAAGCAATGTGTATCGAGACTTGTACGCATCAGCCCGCGACGCAGGCGAACACTTCAGATTCACCTGAAGAATGAGGAGAAAATTTGAAAAACCGCATACCAGAATGGAAGCAGTCTGTTTGTCCCTGTCCGGGAATCAGGCAAGAAAGACAATATTTCCCTTCTTCGGGGAAGGGATGAATTGATTGCATTGAAAAGGAGTGCCGACTTGTAGATCCGGCCATCGGCGCTCCTCAGTCAAGTGTTAACTTTGGCGGCCTCGCTCAGCAGTCTGCCGCCATCGGGTCCTATCGCCCCGCCCAGCAATCCGCCGCACTGGCAGCAGGCGCCTTTCCATTTTCGGTATCTCTTTTACCCGTGTTATCCAAGAGGAAGGTCCCGCATTTGTCATTTGCCACCGGCGCAGCCTGCAGCGTGAAGGAACTGGCAGTGGATTCGCGGATGGAATAAACATATTTCGAGCCGCCGTCGGCGAATGCCGGCAGGCTGAGCGCCTTGCCGCCGGCCTGGTAACTATTATTGATCGTGTATTGCTGCTGCATCCAGTTAGCATATTTCAGCAACGTCGCCGTCGCCTGCGTCCTGTTCCCGCGCTGCACATATTGCGTGTAACTCGGCACCGCAACCGCCGCCAGGATGGCGACGATCGCTACCACGATCATTAATTCAACCAGCGTAAAGCCGCGTGGCTTTGACAACGCATCTTTGGGTTTCATGGACATCTCCTTGATTCTAAGCCGAAGCGATTTTCGACCTGTTAGTTTGGCTTGATCGAAAGTTGCCGCCAGCGGCGCACCGCCACTCCTGTAGTCAGGTATTCCTGACAATGTATTTTACCGTCCGAACCCACGGTATTGATACAGCCTGGCTGGGTAGCATCGGGGTTGGGTATCGGTGCGGCCGTGCCAACCGTGCCGGGGACCGTGGCGGAACTTAAATTGGTATTCGGTGGCGCATCGGCGACAATCAAATGGAATTTATCCGTGTAAGCCCCCGACAGGAAATTAGCGCCCAAAATTTGCGAGGAACCGCCGCCGGCACATGGGTCAGCCGTGTTCGGCGTCAGCGACGTGGCCAGCAGGATGACATCCTTCACTATCTGCAATGCGCCAACGGTGCGCTCGCCGCTACCGGCCGGATAGTCGATGTACCAGCCGCGCTTTGTGTCCCATGCAACGGCATTCCTGGATAGGGTGCGGCCGATCATTTGGCCCGACTTGGAAAACACATCGGTCAGCGTCTGCGCCTGCAGCTGGCTGCGGCCGGTGACTGCTGCTTCCCCGGGTTTGTCCCAAATGCCATACAGGCTTTGGGTGTCGGTGTTGCCCAGGTCTTCCGTTTCAAAGTATTTTCCGGTGCCGGCCAGCACTATCATTCCGCCCAGCGGATGGGGAGCTATGACGGGCGCCTGCACGATGGGCTGGGCTTTCGGGGGAGCGCTCGAATCCTTGGCCGTAAACAGGGAACCGCGGCTCCATTGGTTTGCATCGGTGGCGTTGCTTAAATCGAATTTCCAAAGATTGCCCTGCAAATCCCCTGCATATGCCGCTATCAGCTGGCGCGAAGCATTGAATAACAACGCCGGCGCCGACAAGCCGTTACGCGCATCGGCGCTGCCAACACCGGTGTCGATTTTCTTGATCAAGGCGCCGCTCTGGATATCGACCAGATACAGCACAGCGCGGCCGCTGGCGCTGTCGTAGCCGTTGCCGAAAATGGCCGCCCATTTGTTATTGGCCAGCAGCACGACTGCCGGCGCGCCCAGCGCATTGCCCATATCCGCATCGCTGGAAGCAGCATTGTATTCCCACAGAACGCTTCCTTCCGCCAAGGAATCCGGCTTGCTGACATCTATCGCAAAGACGCTTTGCGCGCCGGCCCCGGTGCTTCCCAGCAAAATATTTTTCCATGCACCGCCGATATAGGCATCCCCCTCCGCCAGCGGTCCGTCGACAAAATAATGATGACCATAGCCAGGGTCGCTCAAGGTTTTCAGATTGGGGTAAACGCTATTCGGAATAAAGGCGAATTTCTCAACGCCATTGACATCAAAACCGTGCAGCATGCCGTCATTCGCGCCGACATAGATCATGCCACTGCGCTTTGCCTTGGTTGCCAGGAACGCCGTGTAAGCGCTGCCGCCGGGAATCGATGCCGGCAATGCGGCGTAACCGAAATCGTTGCCCTGGACGTAGAGCGGAGTCGAGTTGACGATGTCGCCGAGCTTGTTCTTGCGGTAGCGGAACACGCCTGAACCATTGCCGTCCGGGGCCTGTTCCCTGGCCGAATTACCTTTCAGGTATTCGACTACATCGGATGAGACTAACCTGGCTTGCTGGCTGTCGACACCCTTGGTCAGGTTCGCCCAGGTAAAGGCCTTGGCGCTGTTCGTGCTTGGATTCCAGGTCACGATATTGCGTTTTGCGTAGTCCGGCAGCAATGCCGCCGCATCCCATTTCGGCGTCGGGTCGAGCTTGCCCTGCGCGCCGATCTGGTGCGCGGTCAAATGCCCGGTCCAGCTGCCGGAATCGAAACTCGGGATGTAGGCGACGGCATTCTTTGCTCCCGGCACCGGGCCGCCTGGTACCGAAATATTGCCGCCGGAGCCGGTGACCTTGCCGATTTCAGCCAGGATGCTGTTCAAGCCATCCTGCAGACCCTTGGGATTTTTTGCGCTGAAATAGCTACCGTGGCCATTCACCGCCGCGTGCCACAAATCGTCAATCGCTTCCGCGGAATTCTCTTTCGGTACCGGCCAGTTCCTGCTGCCATTTTTAATATCGGCATAATGGCCGCTCGCTGCCGTCTTGTAGTCGGGCTGATAGTCCAGCGTGCCGTTTGCACCTAGCCCAATGGTATGCGTCGTCATGTGCTGCCAGGTTGCTGGATCGGTTGATGTCGCGCCGATTTTTCCGACCGTGCCGCCATTCCCGGAGCGAACACCGATGTCGGTAATCCAATACTTCATCGCCGTATCCGCTAACGAATTCGAATTCGCCGTCCTTCCTTCATAAAACGGCGGAGGGAACGGATCATTCGGTATCAAGGCCGTGCCGGACACCGGGTTATAAGAAATCGGCGCAGGCAAAGCGGGGACCCTGCTGTCCATGTTGCCGATCGTGTTTGGCACGCCACCGTTCCAATAGCCGTCGGTCGCAAGAATCGTGTAGTTAGCCTGGCATTTCAACTGGATCGGATCAGGGGTCGATCTGGGGGCGCCGGTCATGCCATTGCCCATATAATATTGCCCGACCTGATTCAAGGCATTAATCAACGGCGTGCCGCCGCCCGGATTGATCGCATACAGCTTTGCATACCACGCCGCTTTCTGGTTCGCGTTGAAAATCGATGGCGGCACAAAGTTGGCCGCGCTGCTATTCGTATTGCCGCTGTTGTCGTTAATCGTTGCGAAGCCGACGCGGAAGCGGTCGTTGATGCCGGAAAAGGCGATCCCGAGCGCTGTCTTGGTCAGCAGGATACGCGTCCGATAATAAGAAAACCAATTGGCAAAATTCTGGATTTCTTCAGCGTAGGTGCAAGTGGAAGCTGCGGCGCAATCGGTACGGGATGCGGCTTTGGGATAGGTTGCTGTCGCCGGCAGAATATCCACACGCTTGTAATAGCCGTCAGTATCCTCACTGGCCGCCCCGGTCGGAGCGCCACTGCCGATCCAGTTGTAGTAGAACGCATATTGCGCCAACGCGTTCCTGTTGGCCTGGCTCGACGCCTTGCAATTATTGTTGCTGGCAAAGTAGTTGCTGGCAGTACTCAATGCAACATAGAGCGGCAACGCATATGTCGAGCCGGAGTAGCAGACCGCGCCGATATTGTTCGGCAGCGTCCTGTTGACCGCCAGGTAAGGATCAATGATCGTCTTGCCGGTGCTGGCATTGCCCATCGAGCCGCCGTCGTACTTCACCGCCGGCGTATACGTTGTCGCCGGATTGTAATAAATCTGATTCCAGGCGCTGGAATAGTAGGAACGCTGGGTTCTGGAGGCATTGAATTCCGTGGTGGCATCGGTGCCGGTCACCGTGCCCCATGCCATGCTGCCGGAATTATCCAGCATGTACATGATGTTGGGCGGCGGCGGCGTAGGCAGGAACAGCGGCGATTGCGTCATTTCGGCGGCCGCCACACCGGATACCGCAGCCATGCCCAGGCACAGGCAACGCGCAGCTAGTTTGGTCAAACGGCCGCGCGGCAAGCTGCGCGTTACATTGGTTATCAACATGGATTCTCCAACTCTCAAAATTTCAAATAGCTTTGCAGCATTACTTTTGCATTAGGACTGGCCATGGATGTGTCGACGCCGAATGCAGTAACCCGATAAACCTTGGCGCTGATATCTCTTTTGGTCTGGGTAGGTCCCATCGCGATGCTCGCCGTCACGTCTTCGATAATGCATTGCGCCGCGCCGCTTCCATCCGGCAGGCTTACGGTGGCCGTTGTCGTGGCTGTTTCCGGCCAGACGTCCCACACGTTGGCGTCGGCCACCGCCTTCGTAATCATGCTGTCGAGTTGCCGGGCGGCGGCGCCGGGCTTGGGAACGATCGCATTTCTTTGCGCCCCGGTTTCGCAATGACGCAAGCCGCTTTCAGCGGCCTGAAACGCCAGTTGGTGATTGCGCGAATTGGCTGCCATCTTTTCATCCAGCATCACGTTGCGGATCGCGACAGCGCCGATCAGCATCATGAGAACCAGGAAAACCAGCACCATCGGCAGCGCGATGCCGGATTGCGGAAAATTTTTATGTGCCATAAATAAATTTGATGGATAGTCGGATGCCGCTCAGTTCAGCAAACTGGCGGTGGCGTTATTACGCAAGGTGAATGTGCGCGTCATCGTGGTATGCAACAAGCGATCGGTCGCGGTGGTCGGCTCCGTCGCATTGCACTTGTAGTAGGTTTGGCCTGCCGCGCTGGTCACCACGCTGTTGGCGCTATGGATTTCCAGGCAAACGGTCACCGTCACCACGCGATCCCAGCCAACCTTGTTGTTGCCGTTGACGGCACCGGCGGCGCCGGCAGTTGCCGCATCCGTGGTCGATTGCACGGGCGCGTATTGATTGCCGGTGTCAAGCCCGTAGGTCAGCAGCATATTATCGACATTGCCTAATATCGCTTGCGGAGTTCTGGCGCCGGCATTCCCTCTGCAATACAAGGTTTTGGTTTTCGTATCGAGATAAAAATTGTTGATCACCAGGCCGCCTTGCGTGCTGCTGGCGTTGACCGCCTTGGCGCCGCTGCAATCCGTCCCTGCGCCGCTGATATTGGTGGCGTCGTAATAGGGTTCGCTGGTGTAGCTGACAGTGAAAGCGGAAGGACCGGCGATGCTCGATGGCGCCGGAACCGGCGCGGCGGCACAGTTCGGACGTATCTCCACGGGCGTTGCGAAACCGTAGTTACACCCTGTTATTCCCTTTAAATCCGATGCATTCGCAGGCGGAAAATCCGTGGTATTGCCAGTCTGCATATTGCCGAATCCAGCCTGCATCAGGTTGCGGCCAATCACCGCCATAGCGTAGCGTCCATCTTCCTGTATGCGCGCATTGTCGTCGTTCAGGCGAGAACTGGACCTGCTGTTCAAATAAAGGCTGCTCAAGAACAGCAACAAAATCAGGCCGATCGTCATCGACACCATTAATTCAACCAACGTAAAGCCCTTGCCGCAGCGGCTGCCGGCAGGCGACTGAAAATTCATCATGGCATCACCGTAGTTTGAAAGCAGCGTATCTCGTTCTTGTCGACTTTTGACGGAAACACCGAAGCATCGCAATTGGCGTCGACTGCCTTGGCCAGGGATTTGTCAGGTTCGTTGTAATACACCGTGATGGTGACCCCCTGCTTCGCATCGTAGGCGGAGACATTGCCCCAGCCTCCGACCAGCCCGCGATTCAGGGCCAGCCGCCACTCATAGATATCTTTATCGGCAATGTCTTGCGGAGTAACGCAAGCCGCCGGTGCTTTACCAGCGCATGAGGGGACGGTCGACGGCGGCGCTTCCGAATATTGCTCTCCGGCGCGGTAGTAAGTCGCCGTGTCGGGGCCGCCGCTGGCCCCGCTGTTCACAGCCTTGGTCACGGGAGACGCATTGGCGCGTATCCGGTCCGCCATATCGGCGCCAAACTGGCTCGCCAGGGAACGGAAATGCGCCACTTTCTGATATTTCAAAGCAGCCATCTGCAAGCCCGCCAGTCCCAGCAGCGCGAAGGCGGATATCGTGATGGCTATCAATACCTCGATCATGCCGACGCCGCGCTGCCGGCGGCCGGCGCGCGATAAATTACTGCTGAGAAAGACCATGCTTCTCATCCCTTTCGATTGCCTAGATGACGTCAAGCCGGACATGTCTCTGTCCCAGCCGGAAGCGTGCTGATCCGTCCGCTCGGGGAAAAGCAGACAGTGCGCGCAAAGTTGTTTTTGAACGTAAAAGTAAAGGCGCCTGGCGGCGCCGGCCATGGCGCGCCGCCGGCGTTATAGGTGATCGCGGTCGCGGTGGATGCAGGAGCGATGCGGGTGCCTGTGTTGAAAGCCCCCTGGCGCGCCAGGATTTTATGCGCAGATGCGGGATCGGAATCCGGCGTGTCGGCGGCGGTTCCAACGTATACCAGCCAGCCGCTGGACCAGTCGCTTTCGCTGTGATTGCAAGTGCTCGTTCCGCTTTCAGCGCCAGTGCTGCGGCAGATGGTCACCGCGCCGGCACGTTGGATCGCCTCGGAGCGCGCCAGCATGGTCGCCGCAATAAATTCATTGACGTTGCCCGATAAGCGAGTCTGGTTAATGAAATTGCCCATCGACGGCAACGCCACAGTTGCCAATATGGCCGCTACTGAAATAGTGACAAGTAACTCGACCAGGGTGAAGCCCTTGCCCGATTGCAAAACAATGCTTTTATAGCATCGAAAAAGCCGCAATAAATTCGCAGAATGACTTCTTTGCACGCGACATCCTTTCCTCGAAAAATGCTGATTTGACAAGGCCTTATTATATATTTTGCATTTCCCCAGAAAAACTCTCTGACGGCCCGCTCGTCGTTGCCCTCATACCGTCCATCTGTTACAGATTGTAAATAAACAATATATTCTGTTTCAAATTGTAATAAATCAGTTTTTTCTTATTTTTTATGCTTATTGATTTTTACTGGCTTTCTGAAAGCGACACGATCAGTCAAGCCAACCTTGCTGATAAGTCGAACGGCCAAATGTTATAATCCGCGCTTCCTGCAAACGGGCCGATAGTCGCCCGCAAAGCGGTTCGGCACTGCTGCTGCAGGCGAATGAGGTTTTCGCAGTGCAGCCTTCGTTGCCGCCTTAGGCCATTCTTATTTCAGTCCTTGTTCAACGCCTTGCGCAGATACGGCATGGCTTTCATCTAACGGAGTTTGTTATGTCGGCAACAATGCGGCCAATCCGCCTGCTCATGATTTTCCTGCTGGCGACGCTGGCCTTTTCCGCAATGGCGGTCGAGCGCGATTTCCCCGCCACCACCTTGCGCGGCAAAATGACCATCACCGCCTACCCCACCGTCGCCATGAGCGGCAACACGCTGCGGCTGTCGCCCGGCTCGCGCATCTGGAACACCCAGCAGCTGACCCAGATCCCGAGCTCGCTGGGCAGCGACACTTATCTGGTGAATTACACCCTGAACATACAAGGCGACATCGATCGCGTCTGGATCCTGACGCCCGATGAGGCCGGCGTAAAAATCGAAGCGCAGCGCAATAGCCTGAAACGGTAAATGAAACGATAAATAAGCAGTCATGGAAAAAACGATGCAAAAGAAAGTATTCATCAAGACCTTCGGCTGTCAGATGAACGAGTACGACTCGGACAAGATGGCCGATGTGTTGAACGCCTCCGACGGACTGGTCAAGACTGACCGCCCGGAGGATGCCGACGTGATCTTGCTCAATACCTGCTCGGTGCGCGAAAAGGCGCAGGAGAAAGTGTTTTCCGACCTCGGCCGCCTACGCGAGCTGAAGCGCAACAATCCCGATCTGCTGATCGGCGTGGGCGGCTGCGTGGCGTCTCAGGAAGGCGCTGCCATCGTCAAGCGCGCGCCGTATGTCGACATGGTGTTCGGCCCGCAGACCCTGCACCGCCTGCCGGAAATGATCAGCCAGCGCCGTGCTACCGGCCATTCTCAGGTCGACATCAGCTTCCCTGAAATCGAGAAGTTCGACCACATGCCGCCGGCCAAGGTGGAAGGCGCGACGGCGTTCGTCTCGATCATGGAAGGCTGCAGCAAGTATTGCAGCTACTGCGTGGTGCCTTACACCCGCGGCGAAGAAGTATCGCGCCGCTTTGAAGACGTGCTGACCGAAGTGGCCGGGCTGGCCGAGCAAGGCGTCAAGGAAATCACGCTGCTGGGCCAGAACGTCAACGCCTTCCGCGGCGCCATGGCGGATGGCGAGATTGCCGATTTCGCCTTGCTGATCGAGTACATCGCCGAGATCCCAGGCATCGAACGGATCCGCTTTGTCACCAGCCATCCGAAAGAATTCACGCAGCGCCTGATCGATACCTACGCCAAGGTGCCGAAGCTGGTCGATCACTTGTACCTGCCGGCGCAGCATGGTTCGGATCGCATCCTGTCGGCCATGAAGCGCGGCTATACCGTGCTGGAATACAAGTCGGTGATCCGCCGCCTGCGCCAGGTGCGCCCCAACATCACGATTTCGAGCGACTTCATCATCGGCTTCCCGGGCGAGACCGACGCCGATTTTGAGGCGCTGATGAAGCTGATCACCGATATCGGCTACGACAACAGTTTCAGCTTCATTTTCAGCCCGCGTCCGGGCACGCCCGCAGCCAACCTGCAGGACGACACGCCGCATGAAGTCAAGCTCAAGCGGCTGCAGCACTTGCAGGCGGTGGTGGAAGAAAACATGGCCAGGATCAGCGCGGCGATGGTCGGTTCCGTGCAGCGTATCCTGGTGGAAGGCCCGTCCAAGAAAAACCCGGCCGAGCTGCAAGGCCGCACCGAGAACAACCGGGTGGTCAATTTCAACGCCGGTCCAAACGGCGCGCGCCTGATCGGCGAGCTGATCGACGTCACGATTACAGAAACGCTGACCTATACCCTGCGCGGCGAAGTCGTCGTCGCCGCATAGCCGACATATCAATCAACCCAGATACGCACACGCCAGTTTGAAAACTAAAACTCCTACCCAGCCGCATTACTTCATCCCGCAGCCGCTCGACAATACGCGGCTGGCGCACTTGTGCGGACCGCTGGATGAAAACCTGCGGCAGATTTCGGCGGCGCTGGATGTCTCGATTTTCCGCCGCGGCGACAAGTTCATCGCTGCCGGCAGCAATGCCGAACGCGCGGTCGAGATCCTCGACCAGTTTTACGCCGTCGCCAACAAGGTGATTTCGGTCGATGAAATCCAGCTGGCGCTGGTGGAACAGCGTGCCAAACTAGGCATGGGCAAGAAACCGAAAGTGGCCAAGAGCAATGGCAAGGACGGCGCTGACCCTGGTGACGAAACCGGTGCAGATCCGGCCGATGCCGAACTGACCGAGACCGATATCGAAAGCCCGGTCCTGAAAACCCGCCGCAGCGATTTGCGCGGGCGTACCCCGCATCAAAGCCAATACATCCGCTCCATCCTGGAACACGACGTCACCCTCGGCATCGGTCCGGCCGGCACCGGCAAGACTTATCTCGCGGTGGCTTGCGCGGTCGATGCGCTGGAACGCGACGCGGTCAAGCGCATCGTGCTGACGCGCCCGGCGGTCGAAGCCGGCGAACGCCTGGGTTTCCTGCCGGGCGACCTGGCGCAAAAGGTCGATCCCTACCTGCGCCCGCTGTATGACGCGCTCTACGATCTGCTGGGCTTTGACCGCACGCAGAAGATGTTTGAAAAGCAGGCGATTGAAATCGCCCCGCTGGCCTATATGCGCGGCCGCACCCTGAACCATGCTTTCATCATCCTGGATGAAGCGCAGAACACGACGCCGGAACAGATGAAGATGTTCCTGACCCGGATCGGCTTCGGCAGCAAGGCCGTGGTCACCGGCGACGTTACCCAGATCGATTTGCAGCGCGGCCAGAAGAGCGGCCTGATCGATGCCATGAACATCCTGAAAGACGTGCGCGGCATCGCCTTTACCCGCTTCAACAGCAGCGACGTGGTGCGCCATCCTCTGGTGGCCCGGATCGTCGACGCCTACGAAACCGCCTCGCAGGCGGCGCCGGTGGCGTCCACCCATGGCGTCATCGAAGGCGCGACGCCGCCGGCAGCGAAACCTGCCAAGCCGGTACAGACCGGCATCACCAAAACAGCACGGAATCGAAAGTAAGCGCAATGCCGCAAAAAAATAAACTCTCCCTGTCGGTGCAATATCCCGACCCGCGCCTGCAGGACAGCGTCACGCGCCCGAAATTGCGGCGCTGGGTGCAAGCCGCCCTGCTGGCGCCGGCCGAACTGACGATCCGCTTTGTCGATGCCGAAGAAGGGCGCGCCCTGAACCGCGACTACCGCGGCAAGGACTACGCCACCAACGTGCTGACCTTTGCCTACTCCGAAGACCAGGAAGAAGACGACAACGGCGTCACCCAGGCCGACATCATCCTCTGCACCGATGTGCTGGAACGCGAAGCCAAGGAACAGAACAAGACCGTGGTGGAACATGCCGCGCACCTGGTGGTGCACGGCGTCCTGCATGCGCAAGGCTACGACCACGAAGACGAGGAAGAAGCCACCGAGATGGAAAGCCTGGAAATTGACATCCTGGAAGCACTGGGCTGGCCCAATCCCTATGCCGACCGCTGAACCTCGCCCAGCTTTCAAGAAACGCCGCCTTTGCGGCGTTTTTCTTTTGCAGCGCCTGTTTTCCCCCGGATCGTCTCCCCTAACCTAAGACATTCTCTGTATTCCTGGATAGAAATACCCAAATGGCAACAAAATAATTATCAAACACTTCAAATCCATTCCATGCATTTTTAAGTAATAAGATTATGATGAAATGATGTAATGAATTGATTTGGCCTACGACTAAGGCACATGAAAACAACATTACTCAGTCTCCGGAGACAATCATGAATCCAGTCACGCTGCGCATATTGGCCGCGCCCCTCCTTCTGCAGGGGGTCTAAATGGCATCCTCCGTCCTCAATACGCTCAAGAAACCGGTCGTTCATCCGGTCTGGCTGCGCATCACACACTGGCTCAATGCATTGGCCGTCATCATCATGATCCTGAGCGGCTGGCGCATCTATAACGCTTCGCCGATCTTCCCGTTCCGCATTCCCAGCGAATGGACCCTGGGCGGCTGGCTGGGCGGCGCCCTGCAATGGCATTTCGCAGCGATGTGGCTGCTGGTCTTCAATGGCCTGGTGTACCTGCTGATGAATACCGGCAGCGGCCGCCTGTGGAAGAAATTCCTGCCTCTGCGTCCGGCTGAAGTGATCCAGGACATGCTCAAGGCGCTGCGCGGCAAGCTGCAGCACGATGCGCTCGATCACTATAACGCCGTGCAGAAGCTGGCCTATGTGTCGGTCATCCTGGATTTGATACTGCTGGTGGTGTCCGGCCTGGCGATCTGGAAATCCGTGCAGCTGCCTGTCCTGCGCGATCTGATGGGCGGCTATGACAGTGCCCGTATCGTCCATTTCTGCGCCATGGCTTTCCTGGTCGCTTTCATCGTGGTGCACGTGATCATGGTGGCGCTGGTGCCGCGCACGCTGCTCGCCATGCTGCGCGGCCGCTGAGGAGATCATGATGATCAAGAAAAATCTCGGACCGGCTTCGCAGCTTGACGCCGAATCCATATTGAAAGATGCCCGCCGCGAGCTGGCGTTGCCGTCGCGCCGCCTGTTCGCCAAACGAGCGCTGACCCTGGGCGGCCTGTCGCTGCTGACTGGCTGCAATATTACCGACGAGCCATCCATCAACCGCATGCTGGAACGCATTTCACGCATGAACGATGGCGTGCAGGGATGGCTGTTCGATCCCAAACGGCTGGCGCCCACTTATACGCAGGCCCAAATGACCCGGCCCTTCCCCTTCAACGCCTTCTACGGCATCGAAGATGTACCGGAGATCGACGGCAGCGACTATCAGCTGGAAATCCTCGGGCTGGTGGACAACAAGCGCCCCTGGACGCTGGAGCAGTTGCACAAGATGCCGCAGAACGAGCAGATTACCCGCCATATCTGCGTGGAAGGCTGGAGCGCCATCGGCCGCTGGGGCGGCATCCCGTTCTCCTATTTCCTGAAGATGATAGGCGCCGACCTGAGCGCCAAATATATCGACTTCCAATGCGGCGACGATTACCACACCAGCATCGACATGGCGACCGCGCTGCATCCGCAAACCCAGCTCACCCTGACTTACGACGGCCAGATCCTGCCGGCGAAGTACGGCTTCCCGATGAAGCTGCGGATGCCGACCAAGCTCGGCTACAAGAATCCGAAACATATCGTTTCGATGGAAGTGACCAATAAATACCCCGGCGGCTACTGGGAAGACCAGGGGTACAACTGGTTTGGCGGATCCTGACACGGGGCCTGCCATTTGCTGCACTTAATGACTTTTCATGGCGCTTTTGCCACTTTTACCTGGAGATTGAAAATGAAAAAAAGCCTCACAATCCTGTTGCTTAGCGGCCTGATGATGACTGCCGGCGGTGCTTTTGCCCAAGATGCGATGTCGAAGGACGCGGCTCCGATGGCGAAGGACGCCATGTCCAAAGACGCGATGAGCAAGGACAGCATGGCCAAGGACGACATGGCCAAGCCGCACAAGAAAATGCACCACAAGAAAGCCATGTCCAAGGACGCCATGTCGAAAGACGACATGAGCAAAGACGGCATGGCTAAAGATGAAATGAAGAAATAATTACCTCTTTAGCAACGCCGGCGGATAGTGCTTTTCTGCGCTATCCGCTTTTTTTATGCGCTTGAACTGTGATTTCTGCCAGGATATGACATCGATGACACATGCGTTTCGTCGTCCCGTCACATATTTGTTGTATGCTATTGCTTCCGAAACAATGTGAAACCAAGGCTAACGCCATATGCCAGAGCACCCTAGTAGCGTCAAATCATTTGACGCTAAACCCCACCGGTCACTATTTGAACGCCTGACCGCACTGATCTCTCCCGAACCTGAAAATCGCGCTGAACTGCTCGATGTGCTGCAAGACGCACACGAACGCAACCTGATCGACGCCGATGCGCTGTCGATGATCGAAGGCGTGTTCCAGGTATCCGACCTCTCCGCCCGTGACATCATGATTCCGCGTTCGCAAATGGACATGATCGACGTCACCAAGCCTATCGAAGACTGGATGCCCGAAGTCCTGTCGACCGCCCACTCGCGCTTTCCTGCCGTCGACGGCGAGCGCGACAAGGTGATCGGCATCCTGCTGGCGAAAGACCTGCTGCGCTACTACGCCGAAGATTCCTTCGACGTGCGCGACATGCTGCGTCCGGCGGTGTTCATCCCGGAATCGAAGCGCCTCAACGTCTTGCTGCGCGACTTCCGCGCCAACCGCAACCACATGGCGATCGTGGTCGATGAATACGGCGGCGTCGCCGGCCTCATCACCATCGAAGACGTGCTGGAACAGATCGTCGGCGATATCGAGGACGAGTACGATTTCGACGAGGAAGAAGACAATATCCTGGCGATCCGCGACGGCGACCACGGCGGCCGCTGGCGCGTCAAGGCGCTGACCGAGATCGAGCAATTCAACGAGACGCTGGAAACCGCGCTGGTCGATGAAGATGTCGACACCATCGGCGGCCTGGTCGCCAATCACCTGGGCCGCGTGCCGCGCAAAGGCGATGAATTCACCATCGACAATGTGCGCTTCGAAGTATTGCGCGCCGACGCCCGTCAAGTGCATGTCCTGCTGGTCGAAAAGCTGTCAGAATCTGGCCAGGAAGAATCCTGAAGATGCGAGCGTAGGTCGGTCCGGCGCTGCGCTTGTCCGACTTACCTCTACTAGCATCGCTGCCCATGCACTTTCGCCTTAGCTCCATTCCATTCCCCCTGCTGCTGGCGCTGGCCGCCGTCACCGGCGCCATCAACGTCTTTTCCTTTGCTCCCTACGGCCTCTGGCCGCTGCAACTGCTGACCCTGGCGCTGCTGGTCTTTTGCCTGTTGCGGCTCGATGGCGCAGGCAGCATCAAACGCGGCGCCCTGCTCGGCTGGGCCTACTGCTTCGGCTGGGTTGCGCACGGGGTTTACTGGATCTACATCTCGCTGCACGATTTCGGCGGCCTGCCCGGCTGGCTGGCGGTGCTGGCGGTAGCGCTGCTGGCCGCCATCATGGGTTTATATACTGCGCTGTGCGCCGGCTTCAGCCTGTGGCTGCAACGGCGCTGGAACGCCTCGCCGCTGCTGTTTGCGCTGGCGATCTTCCCGGCAGTGTGGGGACTGACGGAATGGCTGCGCGGCTGGCTGTTCACCGGCTTTCCCTGGCTGATCTCGGGCTATGCCCATACCGCCGGTCCGCTGAGCGGTTTTGCGCCGCTGGTCGGGGTCTACGGCGTGGGCTGCATCTCGGCGGTCATTGCCGGCTGCCTGGCTTTGCTGCCGCGACGCAAACTGCCTGCCGTGGCCGCTTTGCTGGCGCTGCTGGCCGGCCTCGGCCTGCACCAGATCAACTGGACCGCGCCGCATGGCAAGCCGATTTCCGTGCGCCTGTTGCAGGGCAACGTGCCGCAGGAAGAGAAATTCAATACGGCCCAGATCATCAATTCGCTGCGCCTGTATGCCGACATGATCCGCGCCGCGCCGGCCGACCTGATCGCCACGCCGGAGACTGCGGTGCCGATCCTGCAAACCGAGCTGCCGCCGGATTTCCTGCCTGCCTTGTCGGATTTCTCGCGCCAGAGCGGCAGCCATATCGCGCTCGGCATTCCCTATATCGATGGCCCCTACCGCTATTCCAACAGCGTCATCGGCATCGCCCCGCAGGATCAGTCGGTTCCTGCATTCCGCTACGACAAGCAGCACCTGGTGCCGTTTGGCGAATTCGTGCCGTTCGGCTTCCGCTGGTTTGTCGACATGATGAATATCCCGCTCGGCGATTTCCAGCGCGGCGCGGCGGTGCAAGCGCCGTTCGCGGTGAAAGACCAGTGGATTTTGCCGAATATCTGCTACGAGGACTTGTTCGGCGATGAAATCGGCGCCCAGCTTGCCGCCGCCAACGCCGCCGGCAAGCCAACCGCGACGCTGTTGCTGAACATGTCGAATATCGCCTGGTTCGGCAATACCATCGCCTTGCCGCAGCATTTGCAGATCTCGCAGATGCGCAGCCTGGAAAGCGGCCGGCCGATGCTGCGCGCCACCAATACCGGCGCCACCGCCCTGATCGACCCGCACGGCGTGGTCAGCGCCCAGCTGGCGCCATACACCCGCGCCACCTTGGCGGTCTCGGTGCAAGGATATAGCGGCATGACGCCCTATATCCTGTTCGGCAACCGCACCTTGCTGGCAGCTGTGCTGCTGATGCTGGCCGGCGCTTGGTGGCGCGGTCGGCAGGTGCGCGGCAAGCTGGGCCAGAAACGGGACTAAGCCAGCAAAACCCGTTAAAATCGCTGCTTTTAGCAGGTCCTTTATTGCGCTCTGTGTTGCGCTCTGCGCCACCCCCGGTATTTCATTCAGTATTTAGCTCACTAACCGGCATTTTGCCGTATTGAAAAGCAACAAAAACGATGCTTACATTCCAACAAATCATTCTCAAATTACAAGATTACTGGGATGCGCAAGGCTGTGCCCTGCTGCAACCCTACGACATGGAAGTCGGCGCCGGCACCTCGCACACCGCGACCTTCCTGCGCGCCATCGGTCCTGAACCCTGGCGCGCCGCCTATGTCCAGCCTTCGCGCCGTCCGAAAGACGGGCGCTACGGCGAGAACCCGAACCGCTTGCAACATTACTATCAATACCAGGTAGTGCTGAAGCCCGCGCCAGAAAACATCCTGGACCTGTATCTCGGCTCGCTGGCGGCGCTCGGCCTCGACCTGCAGCGCAACGACGTGCGCTTTGTCGAAGACGACTGGGAAAACCCGACCCTGGGCGCCTGGGGCCTGGGCTGGGAAGTCTGGCTGAACGGCATGGAAGTAACCCAGTTCACCTATTTCCAGCAAGTCGGCGGCCTCGATTGCAAGCCGGTGCTGGGCGAGATTACTTACGGCATCGAACGGCTGGCCATGTACCTGCAGGGCGTGGAAAACGTCTACGACCTGGTATGGACCGAGTGGATTGAAAACGGCGTCAAGAAGACCCTCAGTTATGGCGACGTGTTCCACCAGAATGAAGTCGAGCAGTCGACCTACAACTTCGAATACGCCGATACCGAATTCCTGTTCCCGCTGTTCGGCAACTACGAAACCCAGGCCAAGCGCCTGCTGGAAGTGCCGCTGGCGCTGCCAGCCTACGAAATGGTGCTGAAGGCGGCGCACACTTTCAATCTGCTGGATGCGCGCGGCGCTATTTCGGTCACCGAACGCGCCGCCTACATGGGCCGGATCCGCAACCTGTCGCGCGCGGTGGCGCAGGCGTACTACGATTCACGGGCAAAACTGGGCTTCCCGATGTGGGAAATCACCAAGGAAAACGCCGAACTGTTATTGCAAGAATTTGGAGATGAATACATGGCGGCTGTAGCTCAGCGCGCAGGGGATGCAGTATGAGCGATACCCTGCTGATCGAAATTTTTACCGAAGAACTGCCGCCGAAAGCATTGGCGAAACTGGGCGACGCCTTCGCCATGGGTATCTTCAATGGCTTGAAAGCGCGCGATTTCCTGGAAGAAGGCGCACTCGCCACCGCGTTCGCCACACCGCGCCGGCTGGCAGTCTCCATCAGCCATGTGCGCGCCGTTTCGCTTGACAAGACCATGCGTGAAAAAGTGCTGCCGGTGTCGGTGGCGCTGGATGCAGAAGGCCGGCCGTCGGCGCCGCTGGTCAAGAAACTGGCCGCCATCGCCGCGCAATGCGGCAAGGTGATGATCACCCCGGCCGAGCTGGAACGCGCAGCCGACGGCAAGGCCGAAAGCTTCTTCTTCAGCTACACCGCCAAAGGCGTAGCGCTGCAAAGCGGCTTGCAGGCAGTGCTGGAAGACAGCGTCGCCAAGCTGCCGATCCCGAAAGTCATGAGCTACCAACGCCAGCACGGCCATGCCGCCGGCCATACCGTACGCTTCGTGCGGCCGGCGCACAGCCTGGTTGCGCTGCATGGCGGCCAGGTGCTGCCGCTGACCCTGCTCGGACTGGACGCCGGCCGCGTGACCGAAGGCCATCGCTTCCTGTCGCAAGGCCGCATCACGCTGGCCGATGCCGGCAGTTATGCAGCGGCGCTGGCGGAACAAGGCAAGGTGATCGCCAGCTTCAGCGAACGCAAGGAAAAAATCCGCAGCGCCCTGCTGGCCGCCGCAGGCGATGACCAGGTGCTGATGCCGGAAGCGCTGCTGGATGAAGTGGCGGCGCTGGTCGAATGGCCGGTGGTGTATGCCTGCAAGTTCGAGGATGAATTCCTCAGCGTGCCGCAGGAATGCCTGATCCTGACCATGCAAACCAACCAGAAATATTTTACCTTGACCGACAGCGCCGGCAAGCTGCGCTCGCGTTTCCTGATCGTCTCGAATCTACAGACCAGCGAACCGCACTACATCATCGAAGGCAATGAGCGCGTGGTGCGGCCGCGCCTGTCGGATGCAAAGTTCTTCTTCGAGCAAGACCAGAAAAAGAAGCTGGCCGAGCGCGTGCCGCTGCTGGCCAACGTGGTCTACCACAACAAGCTCGGCAACCAGCTGCAGCGCACCGAACGCGTCAAGGCACTGGCGGTGGCGATCGCCGGCCTGCTCGGCAGCGATGCATCGCTGGCCGCATTGGCTGAGCGCGGCGCCCTGCTGGCCAAGGCCGACCTGCTGACCGACATGGTCGGCGAATTCCCGGAATTGCAAGGCGTGATGGGCAACTACTACGCGCGCCATGACGGCGAAGCAGAAGCGGTGGCGCTGGCGATTTCGGAACACTATCAGCCGCGCTTTGCCGGCGACGCCCTGCCGACCACCGACACCAGCACGGCGGTGGCGCTGGCCGACAAGCTGGAAACCCTGGTCGGCATCTGGGGCATCGGCCTGCAGCCGACTGGCGACAAGGATCCGTTCGCGCTGCGCCGCCATGCCTTGGGTATCCTGCGCATGCTGCTGGAAAAGCGCCTGCCGGTCTCGCTGATGCAATTGCTGGCCAACGCTGCCCAGCAGTTTACCGGCAATGCCAACTTCAAGGACCCGAGCAGCGATGTGCTGCCTTTCCTGTACGACCGCCTGCGCGGCCTGCTGCGCGAACGCGGCTATTCGCCGAACGAAATCGAAGCAGTCGTGGCGCAACAGCCTGAGCGGCTTGACAACATCATCGAACGGCTCGATGCGGTGCAGGCGTTTGCCGCGCTGCCGGAAGCGGAAGCGCTGGCCGCTGCCAACAAGCGCATCACCAACATCCTGAAAAAGACCGAAGGCGTCGGCAGCACCGTGCAGCCGGATCTGCTGCAGGACAGCGCCGAACAATCGCTGTTCGCAGCCATGAATGCGCTCAAGCCGGAAGTCGATGCCGCCTTTGCCAAAGGCGATTTCAGCACTGCGCTGAAAGCCCTGGCGCGGCTGCGCGAAAACGTCGACGGTTTCTTCAATGACGTCATGGTGATGGCCGACGACCTGCAATTGCGCAACAACCGCCTGGCCTTGCTGGCGAACCTGCATGTGATGCTGAACCAGGTCGCCGATATTTCCAAGCTGGCGGCGTAACCTTTTAACGAGCTTACATGAAACTGATCATCCTGGACCGCGACGGCGTCATCAACCACGACTCGGACGCTTTCATCAAATCGCCCGCCGAGTGGGTGCCGATCAAGGGTTCGCTGGAAGCCATCGCGCGCCTCAATCAGGCCGGCTACCGGGTGGTGGTGGCGACCAACCAGTCGGGCATCGCGCGCGGCTTGTTCGACATGCAGGCGCTGATGGCTATCCATCAGAAAATGCATGAGGCAGCGCAGCTGGTCGGCGCCGAAATCGACGCGATCTTTTTCTGTCCGCATGCGGCCGACGACAACTGCGATTGCCGCAAGCCGAAAGCCGGCATGTTCCACGATATCGGCAAGCGCTTCGAGATCAGCCTGCGCGGCGGCGTGGCCACGGTAGGCGACTCGCTGCGCGACCTGCAGGCCGGCTTCGTCGCCGGTTGCGCACCGTACCTGGTGCTGACCGGCAAGGGCGAGAAGACCCGCGAAAAAGGCGGCCTGCCGCCCGGCACCCTGATTTATCCGGACCTGGCGGCGGTGGTTGATTTCCTGCTGAAAAAGCCGATGGAACTGGCAGTGTGATTGCACGCTGAGGGGCCGTGGGCGCCTCAGCGTACTTGTTTAGAAAAAATACCTGGAGTCTGCATGTTGCGTTTTTCCCTGTTTCTGCGTTCGCTGCTGTTTGCCGTATTGATGGCCATCCTCACCGTGGTCTGGTCGTTCGCCTGCGTTTTGTTTGCGCCATTTCCCTACGCGCGCCGCTACTACCTGACGGCGCGCTGGAACGTCATCGTGGTGTGGATGGCCAAGGTCATCTGCGGCATCCGCTACGAGGTCAAGGGCTTCGAGAATTTCCCGGATGCGCCGGCAGTCGTGCTGAGCAAGCATCAGTCGGCCTGGGAAACCATCTTCCTGCTGCAGATGACGCCGCGGCCGCTGGTGTTCGTGTTCAAAAAATCGCTGACCTACATCCCCTTCTTCGGCTGGGGCATCGCCCTGCTGCGCATGATTCCGATCGACCGCAGCAAAGGCCGCGACGCTTTCGCCCAGGTGGTGGTGCAAGGCCGCAAGCGGCTGGCTGACGGCCAATGGATCATCATGTTCCCGGAAGGCACGCGGATCCCTGTCGGCGAGACCGGCAAGTACAAGAACGGCGGCACCCGCCTGGCGGTTGAAACCAATACCGTGGTGGTGCCGATCGCCCACAACGCCGGCGAATGTTGGCCGAAGAATTCCTTCATCAAGAAACCGGGCCTGATCACGGTCTCCATCGGCAAGCCGATCGCTCCGGAAAACCTGGATAGCAGCGAGCTCATGGCAAAAGTCGAAAATTGGATAGAATCTGAAATGCGGGTGATTTCACCCCATGTCTATTCCAAGCAAAAATAATATTCACTCGCCAACATTGAAACTATTGCATCAAAAACCAATTAAGCCACGCCTGGGGCCGGATGCACGGCCCCAGGGCAAGCTGCCGCAGCAACAAGCGTTGCAGCTGGACCTGTTTGCCGACGATTCAATCGCCAGCACGCCGCCAGCTCCGCAAGCCCCCAATCCAAGATCGAACCCTCGCTCAACACCGGCGCCACAGCCCCCCCTGGCTGGCGAAGCTGTCGCGCTGGCGCCAGGCAAGCGCCGCCTGCATTTTGGCGAACACATCCTCGATTACACCCTGCTGCGCTCCAAACGGCGCTCCATCGGCTTCCTGATCAGCGACGACGGCCTGCGCGTTACGGCCCCGAAATGGGTCACGCTGGGCGATATCGAAGTGGCCATCCGCGAAAAGAAACGTTGGATTTTTACCAAGCTGAGCGAGTACCGCGACCGCTCCACCCGCCGCATGCAGCCGCAGATGCAATGGCGCGACGGCGAAACGCTGCCCTACATGGGCCGCAGCATTACCCTGCGCATCCACGCCACGCAAAAAGCCGGCATCCATTTCGACGACGCCAGCGACCAGCTGATCGTCTGCCTGCCGGCCGATGCCGGCGAGCAGCAGCTCAAGGATCGCGTATTGGGCTGGCTGCAGCTGGAAGCCAAGCGTGTATTCGGCGAGCGCTTGCCGATCTATGCGCAAAAGCTGGGCGTCACCTATCAGTCGTTTGCGCTGTCGTCGGCCACCACGCAATGGGGTTCGTGCACTTCCGAAGGCAAGATCCGCCTCAACTGGCGGCTGATGCATTTCGCGCTGCCGCTGATCGATTACGTGATCGCCCACGAGTTGTCGCATCTGCGCGAAATGAACCACAGCCCGCGTTTCTGGGCCACGGTGCAATCGATTTTCCCCGAGTTTGAAACCGCCCGGAAAACCCTGCGCGACAGCGCTCAGGAAACCCTGCCGGTTTTTTAAGGCTGAGGCCTGGCGCACGCTGCCGCCCGCGCCGCCTTAAAATAGCGACGCAGGTTTTGAGAAAATCTTCCTTCCCAACCATCGAGAACAATCATGCGAATCCTCCATACCATGCTGCGCGTCGGCAATCTGCAACGCTCCATCGATTTCTACACCAAGGTGCTGGGCATGAAGTTGCTGCGCACCAACGACAATCCAGAGTACAAATACACCCTGGCTTTTGTCGGCTACGGCAGCAATCCCGACCATGCGGAACTTGAACTGACCTATAACTACGGCGTTGACAGCTACGAGCAGGGCACCGCCTTCGGCCACCTGGCGGTGGCTGTGGAAGACGCCTACAAGGCCTGCGCCGACGTCAAGGCGCAAGGCGGCAACGTCACGCGCGAAGCCGGTCCGGTAAAGGGCGGTAGCACGGTGATCGCTTTCGTACAGGATCCCGATGGCTATAAAATCGAACTGATCGAACGCAAGGATGGCATTTCCGCCAGCGCCGCGTTGTAATCAGGCCAGGCGATTCGCCAACGCCACAAACAATTCCATCGACACGGTTTCAGGCCGCGACTGCGGATCGACGCCAGCATCAATCAAGTCATTCTCGGTAAACATGCCGGCCAGGCAGTTGCGGATCACCTTGCGCCTTTGCGTAAAGGCTTTCAGCACGACATCTTCCAGTTTCTTCTGGTCGCAAGCCAGAGGCTGGGCGATCGGAATCATCCGTACGATGGCAGACTCCACTTTCGGCGGCGGATCGAAAGCGGTCGGCGGCACGATGAACATCAGCTGCATGGTGTAGCGCCATTGCAGCATGACGGACAGGCGGCCAAAAGCTTTGCTGCCGGGTGTGGCCACCATGCGTTCCACGACTTCCTTTTGCAGCATGAAGTGCTGGTCCTGCACCTGCGGCGCGATCTGCGCCAGGTGGAACAGCAAGGGGCTGGAAATGTTGTAAGGCAGATTGCCGACCACGCGCAATTTCTTGTCGCCGCTCAGGGGAATGCTGCTGAAGTCGAATTTCAAGGCATCGGCGGAATGCACATGCAGGCGCGCCGGATCGAAATTCTTTTGCAGCCGCGCTACCAGGTCGCGATCCAGTTCGACCACGTGCAATTGCTGCAAGGACTCCAGCAGCAGGCTGGTCATGGCCGCCAGGCCGGGGCCGATTTCAACCATGTTGTCGTCGGCTTGCGGCGCTATCGCGCTGATGATGTTGTACAGCACGGTGTCATCAGTCAGGAAATTCTGGCCGAAGCGCTTGCGGGGAATGTGATTCTTCATATTTTTCTTTATTTGCGAGGCAGAGCGGCTAAAACAAACACGCGTTGTTCAAGCACCGAAGCAAGGAGTTATTTTTTCCCGGATTGGCTCAAGCGCACCATCTGCGCCGCCACATTCAGCGCAGCCAGCATGCTGCCGTGATCGGCGTGGCCGAGGCCGGCAGCGGCGAGATCCAGGGCGGTGCCGTGATCCACCGAAGTACGGATAAACGGCAAGCCGAGCGTGATGTTGATGCCGTGTCCGAAGCTGGCATATTTCAGTACCGGCAAACCCTGGTCGTGATACATCGCCAAAACGCAGTCGGCCTCCGCCAGGTATTTTTGCTGGAACAAGGTATCGGCAGGGTAAGGGCCGCTCACCGCAATGCCATTCGCCTTGGCGGCCTGCAATACGGGGCTGATGACATCGATTTCTTCGCGGCCCAGATAGCCGCCCTCGCCCGCATGCGGATTGAGGCCGGTCACCAGGATACGCGGCTGCGCCAGCCCGAATTTATTCTTCAGATCGGCATCCAGGATAGCGATAGTGCGGCTCAGGCTTTCAAAAGTGATCGCCGCGGCGACATCTTTCAGCGCCAGATGCGTGGTCGCCAGCGCCACGCGCAGCGGCGGCGTGGTGCGGTCGGTCGCCAGCATCATGACTACCTGGGCGGTGGCGCTTTTTTCAGCCAGGTATTCGGTATGGCCGGTGAACGCCACGCCGGCATCGTTGATCGTGCTTTTTTGCAGCGGCGCGGTGACGATGCCGTCGAAAATGCCCTGCTGCGCGCCGGCAATCGCGATATCCAGCGTGCGCAGCACTGCCCGCCCGTTACGCGCATCCAGCACGCCCGGCTGCACATGGGCGTCCAGCTGGCAGTCGATCACGGCGATCTGGTCAGTTGAGAAATTCGGCAAGCCATTGTTGCGGAAGGCTTGCTGCGACAAGGCGACCAGCCTGATCTGCGGATCGATCGCCGCCGCAGTCATCGCCAGAAAAGCCGCGTCGCCGATCAGCACGCTCTTGATCTGGGCGCGCAGTTCCCAGGCGGCCCTGATCGAGACTTCAGGGCCGATGCCGGCCGGTTCGCCGCAGGTGACGGCCAATACCGGCCGCTGCTGTGCGCCGGTCGAAGCGGCCGTGGATGGATCAGGCATGCGCAGCTTTCAGGACAACGCGATCAGTGATCGTCGTTGCGGTATTCGACATAAGTACGGTCGCGCAACTGACGCAGCCATTCGTTGGTGGCTTCTTCAGTCTTGCGTTCACGGATCGCCATGCGGGCCGCCAGGCGCTGACGCTCTTTCGACACATCGTTGGTCTTGCGTTCCACCACCTGGATCAGGTGGTAGCCGAATGGCGATTCGATAGGTTCGCTGACCTGGCCGGGCTTCAAGGCATCCATTGCCCGTTCGAATTCAGGCACGGTGTCGCCGGGATACACCCAGCCCAGATCGCCGCCCTTGGACGCCGACAAATCGTTGGAGTACTGCTTGGCCAGGTCTTCAAACTTGGCGGCGTTGTTGTCCAGGCGTTCTTTCAAGTCGACCAGCCGGCGGCGCGCTTCCGCCGCGGTCACGGTCGGCGTGACCTTGATCAGGATATGGCGCACATGGGTCTGCTGCACCGGTGCGGCTGCCGTATCTTTGGGCACGCTGGCAGCGGCACGCTTGTTGATCAGCTTGACGATATGGAAACCGTTGGCGCTCTTCAGGATTGTCGATACCTGGCCGGGAGCCAGGTTGGCGACCGCCTCGACATACAAGGAAGGCAGGCGGTCTTGCGAACGCCATCCCATGTCGCCGCCAGTGAGGGCATCGCTGGCATCGGAAAATGCTGCAGCCACAGCGGCGAAGTTGCCGCCGGATTTGATCTGCTGCATGGCTTCTTCCGCACGCTTGGCGCGCTGCGCAATCTGTTCGGCCGTTGCGTTTTCAGGAACGCGCACCAGAATCTGCGCTAAATCCAGTTCCTGTGCATTTTGCTTGCTGCTGCTGTCGGCGGCGATGTAATTATCGACTTCCGATTCCGAAATCTGGATCTTGTTGTCGACTTCGCGTTCACGCAGGCGCTGCAGCAGCATTTCCTGCCGAATTTCCTCACGGAAAGCCGGGTAAGGAATCTTGTCGGCTGCCAGCTGTTTCTGGAAATCCGCCATCGACAGCTTGTTTTGCTCGGCAATCCGGCCGATTGCGCGGTCCAGCATGACGTCGTCCACCGACAAACCGTTTTCTTTTGCCAGCTGCACTTCGGCGCGCTCAAGAATCATGCGTTCAAGCAATTGTTTTTGCAGCTCAGCCACTGGCGGCAATTCAATATTCTGTGCCTTCATGCGCTGCACCACGTCGCCCATGCGCTTGGCCAATTCCTGCTGAGTGATCACATCCGTGTTCACCACCGCGAGGATGGCGTCGACGGTTTGCGGAGTTGCCTTGGATGCCGGCGCTGCCGTTGCAGCTGCCGGTGCTGCAGCCTGGGCAACCAGAGGAGGCGTAATCTGCTTCGACGCAGCTTGCGCCCAGGCGCCGCCGGCAGTTGCGGACAACAGCACGAATGCAATTGCCGTGAGTTGAGTTTGATTGGTTTTACGCATAATTGGAAAAACGTTCATGGGTGAGAATAATCTGAAGAATGACGGGGAGAATAACAGGTTCAACGGCTAATGAAAGAGTCGGGCTGATTGATATTCTGATAACCTGGAACGCTGCTACGCAGGGCTTGCATCGGATTCGACCCGATACTTGATAAACCATTCAACTCAAGTTGCACGAATATACCCGTAGTCGTGCGGGTTGACGACGTCGGCGTGCGCTGGCCCACCACGCGGAAGACCCAGCAATCGGCCTTGTACTCCAGTCCAAGCAGGCTTTGTCCGACGGTTTTTTCCTGCAAGGAATAACTTACGCGGCCTACGCCATACCAGCGCTTGCTCAAGGGCCACTGGGCGGATACGTCGAATTGCTTCAGGTATTTATTATCCAGGAGGAGCGGATCAAAGTTGTTGTGATCCAGCTGATAGGAGAAATTGATGACTTTTTTCGGGCCTGGCTGCCATTTGATGTTGGAACTGGCACGCACCCACTGATTATTACTCTGACTGTATTGAATGGTGTTGTCGACACCCAGCGTCGGCGTCACCTGGCCACCCGCCATCAGCAGCAAATCCGAACGGCTGGTGGTGATGTTATCGGCAGCATTCAGGGCAACACGCGGTTGCGTAAAGTACATGCGTTGGCCAATCCCAAGGCGCAGGCGCTCCACGCCCGATTCCTCGATAAAGCGGGAGATCAAAGCCGTGGTCAATTGATTGGCGTCGCTGATGCGGTCATGGCCGGTATAGCGGTTTTCCGTGAAAATCTGGGCAAAGTTAAAATCCGCGGCGCCGCTGTCGAATAAGGGAAACTGGCTCTGGTCATGATACGGCGTGCGCACATAGAACATGCGCGGCTCCAGCGTCTGCGTCATTGGCTTGCCGAAGAATTTGGCATCGCGTTCGAAGATCAGTCCGGCATCCAGCGAAAAAGTCGGCAGGACCCGGCTGAAATCGTTGCCCAGGGCTGTCGAGCCGGTTATACCCGGCGCCTGGGTGGGCGGATTCGCTACGCCGAATTTGTTCGGCGTGATGCTATAGGCGGTAGCATCCAGCTGGATCTTTGGCGTAATGAAATAGCCAGGACGGATAATCGGATAGGAAAGCTGCGGATTGATGTAGACCCGCTCGCCGCCCAGCGGATTCAAAGTGCTGCTGGTGTAAGGCATGCCGCTGCCTTGCGGAAAATCATACTGGCTATTCCAGAAACGCGTGTATTGCGCGTTCACGGTCCAGTCAAAACCATAGATATCCTGCTTACCCGCAGTAAGCGTCACTTGCGGCATGCGGTCATAGGGACGGCTGAGCGTCGGATTCCCTGCAGCATTAAAATCCTGCAGTATCTGATAGCGCGAAGCCAGCGCCGCCACGCTCCAGAACGAACCGCTATAGTTCAAATCGAATTCTCGATTCAAGGTACGCAAAGAGCTTTGGGTAATCGAACGCGTGAAGTCGTCTGAATAGTTGTTATCCGAGGCAAAATTCACGTTCCAGCCCATCGTCAAGCCGGGATACAGCGTCTGCGTATGGATCGACTGCAAGGCATAGCGATCGCTCTTGGTCAGCCTGTCGTCAGGCAAGTACTCGACCTTGGTCTGGCCGCTATAACCCACGCCCATGTAACGCGCATCCGCCCCCATCTGCAAGCCGCGCTGGCTGATGATGTTGGGATAGACCGTCAAATCGCGATTCGGCGCGATATTGAAGTAATACGGCAGATTGAATTCCAGGCCGCCATTGTTGGTGGTGCCGATGATCGGCGGCAAAACGCCGGACTGCCGGTCGTTCGATAGCGGGAACGACATGCTCGGCGCACCAAGGATAGGCACGCTCTTGAAATACAGAATGCCGTTGTGGGCAACCCCTTCGCCCAGGCCGCTGTCGACATCCAGCGTACTGGACTTGATGTACCAGTCCGGCTTGGTGCCAGGACAGGTCGTATAGTTGCCTTTGACGATTTCCGACCGGTCCTCATCGAGAAAATTGATGCGCTCGGCGCTGCCGTGGCCATCGTTGGCCACGAACCAGTAGGTCGGATTGGTCAGGTAGCCTTGCCCTGAATCCATGTTCAGCTTCAGGTCGTCGCCGGTGTACCTGTCGCCATAGCGATTCATCCGTACGCAGCCATGGGCTTCGGCCTCATTCTCGACAATCCGGTAAATTCCCGTCTTGGATTTGACGTTGGTGCCGCCGCGGGTCAGGTCCACATCGTTATCCAGGTTCAGCAAACGGTCCGGGCGGCCGGTCATCTGTTCGGCCTCGATGTTGGTCGGCGCATCGGTATCGTTGACGCGCGGCGGCTTGGTTTTCGGCGGGTTGGTCTGCGCATCCGGCGCTGCCGGCGTCGCCACTTCGACTGCCTGCGCCCAGGCCCACATCGGCATGGAAACCGCCGCAATGACCGAAGCCACCAGAATGGTCATGCGCCGCAAAGCCGGCAATTGGGACGCAGCCGGACCGGACCGGACCTGACCTGAACGTGGCTGGGGATACTTAGGAAGCGCTGAGGAGGACCGGGTCATGAAATGAATTTGGCAAACACCATAGCAGGCGATTTTTTGAAATTAATCCCTTATTATATGGGAACTCACCATCAACAGCCGTTTTACTGGATTGCTTAATGTCTTTATCACAGTCTGCCCCTGCTTTACCCGATCTGCGCCAGACTCAAATTGTCGAATGGCTAACTACGCTCAGCGACATTCCCACCTTGCCCGCGACCTTGCGCCCTGCCTCCGCCGACGCCAGCTTCCGCCGTTATTTCCGCATCGATGCGGTCGGCGTAGACACGGCCGCCGGCGGCACCCTGATCGTGATGGATGCGCCGCCGCCGCAGGAGGACGTGCGGCCCTTCATCGAGATCGGCGCGCTGTTTGCCGGCATCGGCCTGTCGGTGCCGACGGTCCTGGCGCAAGATGTCGAACGGGGCTTCCTGCTGCTGTCCGATCTGGGTTCCACGACCTATCTGCAGCAACTCACCGGCGACGGCAGCATCGACAATGCGCACAAGCTCTATATGGATGCCGTCGAAGCGCTGGTATTGCTGCAAACCAAGAGCCAGCCGGACGTGCTGCCAGAATACGACCGCGCCTTCCTGTTGCGAGAATTGCAAATATTCCCCGAGTGGTATATCGGCAAGCATCTGAAGGCAACCCTGAGCGACCAGCAAAGCGCCGATCTCAACAAGGTGTTCGACGCCATCCTCGCCAACAATCTGGCGCAGCCGCAGGTGTTCATCCACCGCGACTACCATTCGCGCAACCTGATGGTGCTCGCAGACGGCAATCCCGGCGTGCTGGATTTCCAGGGCGCGCTATACGGTCCGATCAGCTACGACATCGTTTCGCTGCTGCGCGACGTCTACATCCAGTGGGACGAAGCCCAGGTGCTGGACTGGATGATCCGCTACTGGGAACGGGCCAAGCGCGCCGGCCTGCCGGTGGCGCCGGACATCGACAGCTTCTACCGCGATTTCGAGTACATGGGCTTGCAGCGGCACCTGAAAATCCTCGGCCTGTTCGCGCGCCTGTATCACCGCGACGGCAAGGAAGCCTACCTCAAAGACATCCCGCTGGTCATGGATTACGTCCGCAAGACGGCCTTGCGCTACCGCGAACTGATACCGCTGGTGCGCATGCTGGACAAGCTGGAAGATAAAACAGTGCAAGTCGGCTATACCTTCTAACCAACCGCAGCACGAATAAAAGCATCCATGAAAGCAATGATATTTGCGGCCGGCCGCGGCGAGCGCATGCGTCCGCTGACCGACACCCTTCCCAAGCCCCTGCTCAAGGTCCGCGGCCGGCCGCTGATCGTCTGGCACGTGGTCAACCTGGTGCGCGCCGGCATTACCGAGATCGTCATCAACCATGCCCATCTGGGATACATGATCGAAGAAGCGCTGGGCGACGGCAGCAAGTACGGCGCCGCCATCCGCTACTCGGCGGAAAAGGTCGCGCTGGAAACCGCCGGCGGCATCGCCTACGCCCGCCATCTGCTCGGCGAACAACCGTTCGTGGCGATTGCCGGCGATGTCTATTGCCCGCATTTCAATTTCGAACAAGTCAAGAACACGCTGGAAGACAACGACCTGTGGGGCCAGCCCTATCCGCTCGACAAGCGCGACGTAGCCTGGCTCTACCTGGTGAAAAACCCGCCCCACCATCCGCAAGGCGACTTCGGACTGCACAGCTTTTCCGTCAGCAATGAAGGCGAGCCCGGCCATACCTATACCTACTCGGGCATCGGCGTTTACCGTCCCGAGATGTTCGACGCCGTCAGCCCCGGCCAGCCGGAAAAGCTGGTCACCCTGATGCGCGAATACGCCGCGCGCGGCCAGCTCGGCGGCGAAGTGTACCGCGGCGACTGGGCCGACGTCGGCACCATCGAACGCCTGGATCAACTCAACGCGCCGCTGTAAGGCAGCGCACGACAACCTGTTACAGAAATTAGGAATGAGCGCCAACATGACTCCTTACAGCACACGCCGCAGCAAACTGATCGCGCAAATGCAAGCCATGGGTGGCGGCGTCGCCATCATCTCGACAGCGCCGGAGGCAATACGCAACGCCGATTCCGATTTCCCCTACCGTCACGACAGCAGCTTCTACTACCTGTCCGGATTTACCGAACCGGACGCCGTGATCGTGCTGGTCGCCGGCAAGGATCCAAAGGCAATTTTGTTCTGCCGCGAGAAAAACCTGGAACGCGAAATCTGGGACGGCTTCCGCTTCGGCCCGGCTGCCGCGCGTGAACAACTGGGCTTCGACGCTGCCTTTGCGATCGACGAGATCGACAGCGAAATGCCGAAGCTGCTGGCCGATGCGCCGGCGATCTTTTACACGCTGGGCAAGCAGGCCAACCGCGACAGCCAGCTGCAAGGCTGGCTCGCCAAGCTGGCCGGCCAGGCGCGCGTCGGCGTCAGCGCGCCAGCCACGATCCACAGCCTGGATCCGTTGCTGGCCGAAATGCGCTTGTTCAAGGATGCCTCCGAACATGCCATCATGCAGCGCTCCGGCCAGATTGCCGCCGGCGCCCATCGCCGCGCCATGCGCATGGCGCGTCCCGGCCTGCGCGAATACCACCTGGAAGCGGAAATCCTGCACGAATTCCGCAGCAACGGCGCCGAATCGCCGGCCTATACCTCGATCGTCGCCGCCGGCGCCAACGCTTGCGTGCTGCACTATCGCGCCGGCAATACCGAACTGAAGGATGGCGATCTGGTGCTGATCGACGCCGGCTGCGAATTCGAAAGCTACGCCTCCGACATCACCCGCACCTTCCCTGCCAACGGCGTCTTCTCCGCCCCGCAAAAAGCCTTGTATGAGATCGTACTGGCGGCGCAGCACGCGGCGATTGCCGCCACCCGCCCGGGCCAGCGCTTCATCGATGGCCACAATGCCGCCCTGCGCGTGCTGGCGCAAGGCATGCTCGACACCGGCCTGCTCCTCAAGAACAAGGTCGGCAGCCTCGACGACGTCATTGCCAACGGCGATTACCGCCAGTTCTACATGCACAGCACCGGCCACTGGATCGGCCTCGACGTGCATGACGTCGGCGCTTATCGTGAAAAAAGCGGCGAACCAGGCGAAGCCGCGCCGGAAGGCCAGCAAAAGCCATGGCGCAAGCTGCAGCCGGGCATGGTCACCACGGTCGAACCCGGCATCTACGTGCGGCCGGCGGAAAGCGTGCCGGAACAGTTCTGGCATATCGGCATCCGCATCGAAGACGACATCCTGGTGACTGCCGACGGCAATATCAACCTGACCCGCGACGTCCCGACCTCGGTGGCCGAGATCGAAGCCTTGATGCGCAAGTGACGCCAAGCCTGCCGCCAGACTGCAATACGCTGCAGGCGCTGTTATCATGACGGCTATGACCACTGCCACCATCGCTGCCACACCCACCATCGTCGTGTTCGATCTCGGCGGCGTCCTGTTCGACTGGAATCCGGACTACTTGTTTCGCAAGCTGATCGCCGACGAAACGGAGCGCAAATGGTTCCTCGCCAACATCTGCAACGGCGCATGGAATATCCAGCAGGACGGCGGCCGCCCGCTGGCTGAAGCAACCGCCAGCCTCAGCGCCCGCCATCCGGAACATGCACCGCTGATTGCAGCTTTCTATAGCCGCTGGACGGAAATGCTGGGCGGCACGCTGGCGCCGGGCCTGGCGATTTTCGAGGCGCTGGAAGCCGGCGGCGTGCCCTTGTACGCCTTGACCAACTGGTCGGCCGAAACCTTCCCCTACGCCCGCGGCAACGCTCCTTACCAGCCGGTCCTGCAACGCTTCAAGGACATCCTGGTGTCGGGCGAAGAAAAGCTGATCAAGCCGGATCCGCGCATCTACCAGCGCATGCTGGAACGCATACGCGTACACCATCCCGAGGCTCAGCCAGAGCATCTGGTCTTCATCGACGACGTCGAACGGAATGTGCTGGCCGCGCGCGCACTCGGCTGGCGCGCCATCCATCACAGCGATCCGGCGGTAACCGCGGCGCAGCTGCGCGACTGGGGCCTGCCGGCATGAACGAGAACGCCAATCTGCAGAACAGGAACGATGGCGATGCCGACATCGCCATCTGCGGCGCCGGCCCGGTCGGCCTGAGCCTGGCCGCACTGCTGGTAAAACGCGGGGTGCCGGCGGCGCGCATCGCCCTGATCGACGCCAAGACGGTTGAACTGGCGCGCCAGGATCCGCGTTCGCTGGCGCTGTCCTATGGCAGCAGCCAGATCCTGCAGGCAATCGGCGCCTGGCCGATTGCCGCCACCGCCATCCACCAGATCCACGTCTCGCGCCGCGGCCACTTCGGCCGCACCCTGATCCAGCGCGACGAATTCCAGCTGCCCGCGCTCGGCTATGTCACGCGCTACGGCACGCTGGTGACCGCGCTGGCTGCACTGCCTGCGCTGCAAGATGTCCAGCTGCTGCGGCCGCTGCAGGTGACTTCCAGCACCGGACATGAAGACCGGGTGGAACTGCAACTGTCAGACGGGCGTGCCGTGCACGCTAAATTATTGGTGCAGGCCGAAGGCGGCGTGTTCGGCGCGCAAAGCGACAAAGCGCTGCAGCGCGACTACCAGCAGGTCGGCATCGTCGCCCATGTCCAGGCCAGCGCCCCGATTGCCCAGCGCGCCTTTGAACGCTTCACCGACCAGGGCCCGCTGGCGCTGCTGCCGCAGGACGACGGCCACGGCAACAACTATGCATTGGTCTGGTGCGTGCGCCCCGCTACCGCCAATAATTTGCTGGCGCTGGACGACGCCGCTTTCCTGGAAGCGTTGACGCAAGCCTTCGGCGGCCGCCTGGGACGGTTCACCAAGACCACGCCGCGCAACAGTTTTCCGCTCGGCCTGAATGCACGTCCCGCCGCCTCTGCCAGGACAGTAGCGATCGGCAACGCGGCCCAAACCCTGCATCCGGTCGCCGGCCAGGGCCTGAACCTGGGCCTGCGCGACGCCACGGTGCTGGCGCGCATGCTGGCGGCCGACATGTCCTCGGAGACGCTGCTGCAGTTCACGGCCGCCAGACAGTCCGACCGCGGCCTGACGATACATCTGACCGACGTCATGGCGCGGATCTTCGCCAGCGCGCCCGACGGCGCGTTGTCGCAAACCCTGCTCGGTCTTTCGCTCGGCCTGGTCGATGTGATCAAGCCGGCGCGGCGCCTGCTGGCGCAGCAGATGATGTTCGGCCGGCGCTGATCGCAGTCCGCGTTCAGCATAAAAAAAGCCGCGCCGGATAAACCTGGCGCGGCTTTTCGGCAAGAGCGGCCGGGGCTTATTCTATCCCTTTCACCATATCTTCAATCACCTTCTTGGCGTCGCCGAACACCATCATGGTCTTGTCCATGTAGAACAGCTCATTATCCAGCCCGGCATAGCCGGAGGCCATCGAGCGTTTGTTGACGATGACGGTCTTGGCTTTGTAGGCTTCCAGGATAGGCATGCCGGCAATCGATGACTTCGGATCCTTGGCGGCCGGATTGACGACGTCGTTGGCGCCCAGCACCAGCACCACGTCAGCCTGGGCAAATTCGCTATTGATGTCTTCCATCTCGAACACCTGATCGTACGGCACTTCGGCTTCCGCCAGCAACACGTTCATGTGACCCGGCATGCGCCCTGCCACCGGATGGATCGCAAACTTGACGGTGACCCCCTTGTGCGACAGCTTTTCAGCCAGTTCCATCAATGCGTGCTGCGCGCGCGCCACCGCCAGGCCGTAGCCTGGAACAATGATGACGGTTTCAGCATTCCCCAGCAGGAACGAGGCATCGTCGGCGGAGCCGGATTTCACCGGGCGTTGGGCTTGTGCGCCAACCGATGCCGCAGCAGCTGCATCGCCGCCAAAGCCGCCCAGGATCACATTGAAGAACGAACGATTCATCGCCTTGCACATGATGTAGGACAGGATCGCGCCGCTGGAACCGACCAGCGAACCGGCGATGATCAGCATCGAATTGTTCAGCGAAAAGCCGATGCCGGCCGCGGCCCAACCCGAGTAGCTGTTGAGCATCGACACCACCACCGGCATATCGGCGCCGCCGATCGGGATAATGATCAGCACACCCAGCGCAAACGCGATGACAGCCATCAGGATGAAGGGCAGCCAGGACTGGGTCAGCACAAAGATAAGCCCCAACCCCAACATCGCTACGGCCAGCAACAGGTTGATGAAATGCTGGCCGCGGAAACTCACCGGCGCGCCCTGGAACAGGCGGAATTTATACTTGCCCGACAGTTTGCCGAAGGCGATCACCGAACCCGAGAAGGTAATCGCGCCGACGAAGGTGCCGATGAACAGTTCGATACGATTGCCGACCGGCAGCGCGTCGCCGTGCGCCGCAATGCCGAAAGCCCAGGGCTCGGACACCGCTGCCACCGCGATACAGACCGCCGCCAGACCGATCAGCGAGTGCATCGCCGCCACCAGCTCCGGCATCTTGGTCATCTCGACGCGCTTGGCCAGCACCGCGCCGATGCCGCCGCCGACGATCACGCCGCCAGCCACCAGCCAGAAGCCCAGGCCAGCGCCCTGCGATTCCGCTTTCAGCTTGACGATCAGGGCAATCGTGGTGACTACCGCGATCGCCATGCCGGCCATGCCGAAGGCGTTGCCGCGCCGCGCCGAAGATGGATGCGACAAACCCTTGAGCGCCTGGATGAAGCAGATCGAGGCGATCAGGTACAGCAAGGTCACCAGGTTCATGCTCATTGCGCCGCTCCCTCTTTAGCCGCCGGCTTGGCCTTCGGTTCTTTTTTCTTGAACATTTCCAGCATGCGCTGGGTCACCAGGAAGCCGCCGAACACATTGACTGCCGCCAGCGCCACCGCCAGCGTGCCGGCGACCTGGCCGACCATGCCTTCGGTCAGGCCGGCCGCCAGCATGGCGCCGATGATGATGATGGCGGAGATGGCGTTGGTAACCGCCATCAGCGGCGTATGCAGCGCCGGCGTGACGGTCCAGACCACGTGGTAGCCGACGTAGATCGCCAGTACGAAGATGATCAGGTTAGTGATGGTGTGCGTGACTTCCATGGTTTCCCTTTGATAGAAGGACTGCGCTGCTGACTGGCGCAACTGAACTGCGAACCGTTCTAGATTTTCTTGAGGCCGGTGATTTTGTTGTTGTCGTCGACAAACACCACTTTCGGCACGTAGCTGCGCGCTTCTTCGTCGGAAAGTGGGGCGTAGGTGCAGATGATCAGCAGATCGCCAAGATGGGCGCAGCGGGCGGCGGCGCCGTTCAGCGAAATCTCGCCGCTGCCGCGCTTGCCGCGGATGGCGTAGGTCGAAAAGCGCTGGCCGTTGTTAACGTTGTACAGCTCGATCTTTTCAAACTCGCGGATGTCGGCTGCTTCCAGCAGGTCTTCATCAATCCCGCACGAACCTTCATAGTGCAGGTCGGCTTGGGTAACGGTGGCGCGATGAATCTTTGCGCGCAGCATGATGCGTTGCATAGTTATTTCTCCAGTTTACAAGGCCGCCGGCCGCAGCCGGTGGCGCATTACAGCTTTATTTACAGCTATTGATAAAAACGGCAGTACCTTCAAACGTCATCGTTCAAGATACTGCCCTGCTTCCCTATTTGCGCAGTACCTCGCCGGCGCTGCACAGCAAAGTGGCCGCCACTATATCGTCTTCACGATTAATCACAAGCCCGCCTTCGGCATTGATGATCAGCTTGAGGAAGTCCAGCAGGTTGCGCGCATACAGCGCCGAAGCATCGGCCGCCACCAGCGCCGCCAGGTTGCCTTCGCCGATGATGTGCACGCCGTGCTTGATGACGGTCTTGCCGCTTTCCGACAGGGGGCAGTTGCCGCCCTGGTCGACCGCCATGTCGAGGATCACCGAGCCCGGCTTCATGGCCTTGACCGTCTCTTCGCTGATCAACACCGGCGCCTTGCGGCCGGGAATCAGCGCGGTGGTGATGATGATGTCGGCCTGCTTGGCGCGCTCGTGCACCAGTTCCGCCTGGCGCCGCATCCAGTCGGCCGGCATCGGCCGTGCATAGCCGCCCACGCCCTGGGCGATTTCCTTTTCTTCATCGGTGATGAAAGGCACATCGAGGAATTTGGCGCCGAGCGATTCGATTTGCTCTTTCACTGCAGGCCGCACATCGGAAGCTTCGATCACCGCGCCCAGCCGCTTGGCGGTGGCGATCGCCTGCAGGCCGGCGACGCCGGCGCCCATGATCAGCATGCGCGCCGCCTTGACGGTGCCGGCGGCGGTCATCAGCATCGGCATGAAGCGCTGATAGGTATTGGCCGCCATCAAGACTGCCTTGTAGCCGGCGATGTTGGCTTGCGACGACAGCACGTCCATCGACTGCGCCCGCGAAGTGCGCGGCGCAGCCTCCAGTGAAAAGGCAGTCAGGCCATGGCTTGCCATAACAGCAATATTGTCGGCATCAAAAGGATTGAGCATGCCGACCACGACCGTGCCGCTTTTCAGCAGGGGCAATTCCTCGGCGCTGGGAGCGCGCACTTTCAGCACGGTTTCCATGCCGAAGGCGGCAGCGGCGCTCACCACTTCAGCGCCGGCGGCGGCATAGGCTTCATCCGTAATGCTGGAAGAAACGCCTGCGCCGGACTGCACCAGCACCTGGTGCTTTGCCGCTACCAGCTTCTTTACCGTCTCCGGAGTCGCGGCAACCCGGGTTTCACCAGGCCGCGTCTCGGCGGGGATGCCGATTTTCATGTACTTCTCCCACTATGTTAAGAATTCTGTGGATTTATGGAGGATTTACCCTGGCAATCCCCCACAAACAGGTCGGAAACAGCGCAATCCGCCGCACCCGGGTGGCCTGGACACTGTCCCGTAATTATCTGCATGGAATATTACACGGAAAAATTGCGGCCAAACAACCTGCGTCTTGATGTAGGTTATTTATCCTAAAATTAGCTTCCCTGTTGCAATTATGGCTAGGCGCCCCCGGCTAGCATCTGATCCGGTCGCCGCATCGGGGCATCTCTTCGCACTGCGCAGGTACTTCTGATCGAAAAACGGCAGGCAAGTTAAAATATCGGATTAACCGAGGAATTTATGACTGACGTTTGGAAACCCTCCGTCACGGTCGCCGCGATCATAGAGCGCGACGGCCGCTTCTTGCTGATAGAAGAAGCGACCAGTGACGGCATCCGCATCAACCAGCCAGCCGGCCATCTCGATCCCAACGAGTCGCTGCTGCAGGCGGTCGCGCGCGAAACGCTGGAAGAAACAGCGCACGAATTCACCCCGACCGCGCTGGTCGGCATGTACATGGCCCGTTATGTGTCGGCGCGCACCGGCAAAGCGGTCACTTACTTACGTTTCGCTTTCTGCGGCGACCTGGGCGCCCAGCACGAGCAACCGCTGGATCACGGCATCCTGCGCACCTTGTGGCTGTCGCGCGACGAAATGGCGGCCTGCAGCGAACGCCACCGCAGTCCGCAAGTGCTGCAATGCGTGGACGACTACCTGCGCGGCCAGCGTGCGCCCTTGTCCATGGTCAATACCCATCCCAGCGCCTATGGAGTAGAACATGAGCTCTCCTAAGAAGCGCGTGGTGATCGGCATGTCCGGCGGCGTCGACTCTTCGGTGTCGGCCTGGCTGCTGAAGCAGCAGGGTTATGAAGTGATCGGCCTGTTCATGAAGAACTGGGAAGACGACGACGATTCCGAATACTGCTCGACCCGCCAGGACTGGATAGACGCGGTCAGCGTGGCCGACGTCATCGGCGTCGATATCGAGGCCGTGAATTTTGCCGCCGAGTACAAGGACCGGGTATTCGCCGAATTCCTGCGCGAGTACCAGGCCGGCCGCACGCCCAATCCGGACGTCCTCTGCAACGCCGAAATCAAGTTCAAGGCTTTCCTCGACCATGCCATGAAACTCGGCGCCGACCTGATCGCCACCGGCCACTACGCCCGCGTGCGGCAAGCCGATTCAGGCCGCTTCGAGCTGCTCAAGGCGGTCGACGCCAGCAAGGATCAAAGCTATTTCCTGCACCGGCTGAACCAGTCGCAGCTGTCGCGCACCTTGTTTCCGCTGGGTGAAATCCAGAAGACCGAAGTGCGCAAGATCGCCGAACAGATCCAGCTGCCGAACGCCAAGAAGAAGGATTCCACCGGCATCTGCTTCATCGGCGAGCGGCCGTTCCGCGAATTCCTGAACCGCTACCTGTCTTACCAGCCGGGACCGATGAAAACGCCGGACGGCGATGTGGTGGGCGAGCACGTCGGCCTGAGTTTTTACACGCTGGGGCAGCGCAAGGGCATCGGCCTGGGCGGCATGAAAACGCACAAGAACGCCGGCGGCGACAGCGATCCCTGGTATGTGGCGCGCAAGGATGTGGCAAACAACACCTTGTACATCGTGCAGGGCCACGATCATCCGTGGCTGCTGTCGTCGACGCTGCAGGCTGGCCAGCTCAGCTGGGTCGCCGGCGAAGCGCCGCAAAATATGCATTTGTCAGCCAAGACGCGTTACCGGCAAGCCGACATGGCTTGTGCATTCGACAGCGTGCAGGTCGAGGCTGGCGAGAATTTCGCGCTGCGCTTCAGCGATCCGCAATGGGCCGTGACGCCGGGCCAGTCTGCCGTGCTGTACGACGGCGACGTCTGCCTCGGCGGCGGCATCATCGAATCCTCAGGCATGTAGTCCGAGGCCCGTCTCGGTTTTACGTCTCGCAGGCGTAAAACCGGGCGTCCCCGCATTCCGCGCCGTCCTGGCCGGATCATTCATCCAAATAAATCCGAAATTTTTGCCCAAACACATTTTGTCGTGTAATTGCAACAATAAGTTCCCAAATATTATTGCCAATTATGGAATAGTAAATTTCCAATAAGGTTATTTATTGTTGATAGTGAAGTCTCTACACTGAGCTTCATCGATGGGCGCAACACACAAGCAACACTGAATCAGCAATGCAAGTGCGCCGCTCACCGAGGCAGGACCCGACGGGCAACATAGCACCATGCCTGCGCCGCCGAGCCCGGTGCCATCTATCAATCATTGGAGAAAAACATGAATGCCAAACAACTTATCGCTGGTCTCGCCGTTTTAGCCGCTGCCGGCAGCGCTTTTGCAGTTACCCCATATCCACCTGAAACACCGTTCGTCTCCACCAAATCGCGTGCCGACGTCCAGGCGGAAGTCGCGCAAGCGCAAAAAGACGGTACGCTGAACCAGGCGCGCAACCAGTATCCGACGGTTGCTGCCGCCGGCAAGACGGTCACCCGCGCTGAAGTCGTGAGCCAGATCGACAAGACCGAGCCATCGGTTTACAGCGGCAACTAAGTCGTAACAGCAACTAGCAATCAGTCACTGATGCGACAGTAACTCCTCAGGTTTAGAGAGTTAAGCAAAACGCCAGCCATGCTGGCGTTTTGCTATTATCCGGTCATGGTCCCGTACACCATGCCATAGCGTGGTCAGCGCTGCATCGACAGACCGCGTCAAAGGATCGCTTCAAAAGTTCACTACTCAGACCTCCTTTTCGCTCCACTATTTCGGGTCACCATGCGGTCAACTACCCCTTCCAAGCCTCACCTTTCCGCCAGCCTGCTGGCGGCCTGTGCGCTGGCCATCCTGTTAAGCGGCTGCGCTGATTTCTCGGGCATCAATCCGCAATCCAAGCTGGCGGACGGCAGCACGCTGGCCGCAGGCTCTGCACTGAGCAGCGCCGGCAACGCAGCGTGGCCGACCAGCGCCTGGTGGGAAAGTTACCGCGATCCGCAGCTCAATGCATTGGTACAGCAGGCCGTCGCCGACAGCCCCAGCCTGAAAATCGCCCAGGCCCGCATCCGCCAGGCTTCTTCGCTGGCCGGCGTGGCGCGCGCGGCGACACTGCCGAAAGTCGGCGCCGAGGCCAGCAGCACGCGCGGCCTGTATTCCGAGGAATATATTTTCCCGCCGCCGCTGGGCGGCAGCTGGAACTGGGACAATGAAATCACCGTCAAGGCCAGCTACGACCTCGACCTCTGGGACAAGGACCGCAGCGCGCTGGAATCGGCGCTGGATACGGTCCACGTCAGCGCCGCCGAGGCCCGCAGCGCCCAATTGAATCTGGAAACGGCGATAGTGCGCGGCTACCTGCAGCTGGCGACCCAGTTCGCGCTGCGCGACATCGCCAGCGCGACGCTGGCGCAGCAGACCTCGATCGCCAGCATCGCCCAGCGCAAGCTGAACGCAGGCCTCGGCACGCGGCTGGAAGTCGCCCAGGCTGAAACCGCCTTGCCCGATGCCCGTTCCAGCATCGAGAAAATCGATGAGAACATCGCCCTGCTGCGTAATCAGATTGCGGCTCTGAGCGGCAAAGGTCCCGGCAGCGGCGAGGCCATCCGGCGGCCGCTTCTGGCCGCTGCGCTGACTGCCCCTGCCGACGGCAGCGACAACAGCGCGCAACTGCCGGTCGCCCTGCCCGACAACGTCCCGGCACACCTGGTCGGCCGCCGTCCGGATGTGATCGCGCAACGCTGGCGGGTCGAGGCCATGAACAAGAATATCGATGTCGCCAAGGCCGCCTTTTATCCGGATATCAATATCTCTGCCTTCATCGGCCTGCAGGCGCTCGGCTTCAGCAATTTCCTGAGCGCCTCTTCCGGCGTGCGCGGCGCCGGCCCGGCCATTTCGCTGCCGATTTTTGAAGGCGGCCGCCTGCGCGCCAATCTGGGCGCCCAGACCGCTGCTCTCGACGGCGCTATCGAGAGTTACAACAACACGCTGGTGCAGGCCCTGCAAAGCGTGGCCGACCAGATCATCAAGCTGAAATCGGAACAGCAGCAGCGCGGCCAGTCGGAACAAGCGCTGGCGCTGTCGAAGAAATCCTATGACCTGGCCAGGCGCGGCTACCAGGCCGGCCTGACCGCCAACATCAACGTCATCCAAAGCCAGCTGGTGCTGCTGCAGCAGCAATTGCGCGTAGTCCAGATCCGCGCCGGCTACCTGGATAGCTGGGCGCAGCTGATGCAGGCGCTGGGCGGCGGCCTCGGCGACGACCTGCCGCAGCCGGCTGCGACAGACGGCGCCATCGCCGCCGGCAAATAAGCGGCGGCCATCATGAGCGAGACCGCAAGCCGCCGCCAGTCCTGGCTGCATCACCTGGCGCAGGCCGGCGTCATCTGGGTGGAAAACCACGGCCAGGACCTGCTGCATGTCAGCAAGATCCTGCTGGCGACCCTGATGGCGCTGGGGCTGTCGCTATTGTTCGACCTCTCCAAGCCCGGCACCGCCATGGTCACCGTCGTCATCGTGCTGCAGCCGCGCAGCGGCCTGGTGCTGGCGAAGGGTTTCTACCGCTTCATCGGCACTGCGGTCGGCGTCATCATATCGATCATCCTGGCCGCCGCGTTTACCCAGCAGCCGGTGCTGTTCCTGGCGGCCGGCGCCTGCTGGCTGGCGTTCTGCACCGCCGGCTCGACCATCTTCCGCAACTTCCAGTCGTACGCCTTCGTGCTGGCCGGCTATACCCTGGTTATCGTCGGCTTGCCGGCCGCACTGCAGCCGACCCAGGCTTTCGACATCGCCATGACGCGCCTGAGCGAAGTGATGCTGGGCCTGTTGTGCGCCGGCGTGGTCAGCGACGTGCTGTTTCCCAAGCATTTGTCCGACGTCTTGCTGCTGACGGTACGCAAGCGCTTCGCCGACTTCAAGAAATTCATCGCGCTGGACGACAGCGCCGCGGTGTCGCGGCCGGCGCGCGAACGCATGGTGCTGCGCTTTATCGGCGAAGTGATTTCGCTGGAAGCGCTGCGCACTTCCTCGGTATTCGAAAGCGCCAGCGGCCACCTGCAAAGCCTGCAGCTGCGCCAGCTGAACACCGCCTTCATGACCGCCTCCACCACCTTCCACTCGCTCGACCAGCTGTTCGGCCGTTTGCAGGCAGCCGGCAAGCGCAGCACGCTGGAGGCCTTGATGATGGAATACCGGGCGATTGTGCGCGCCCTCTCCAGCCAGGACCGCATGCAGCTGAAACAGGTCCGCAACGGCATTCCCGGGCGCCTGGCCGCCCTGCGCCGCGGCCTGGCCGCCAGCAGCGGCGACGGCAGTCACCTGCTCGATTTCGATTCCGCCACCGAACTGCTGGCCAGGTTCGCCGACGAATTGCTGGTCTACGCCAGGATCCATGCGATTGTGATCCAGGCCGAGATGCATATGGCGGACGACGTCCAGCTGCCCGCGCACTATGTCGCGCGCACCGATCCGACCCTGATCGTCACCTCAGCGCTGCGGGCGGCAATCGGCTTCATCCTTTCCGCCTGGTTCTGGATACAGACCGGCTGGGTTTCCGGCACCGATGCGGTGGTGATGGCGACCGTGGTCAGCGCCCTGTTTGCGGCGGCTCCCTCCCCCATCAAGGTGGTGCGCCAGTTCATGATCGGTGGCGCGCTGGGCGGCTTCTTCGGCTTCTTGTCGGCCTACTACCTGCAAGCGCAGGCCGAAAACTTCACCATGCTGTGCATTGCGCTGGCGCCCTTCATCCTGATCGGCGCCTGGCTCACCACCACCAGGAAATACTCCGGCATCGGCACCGGCATCCTGCTGTTTTTCCTTTCCTACGCCAGCATCGGCAGCAACTATCAGTTCGACATGCTGGAACTGCTCAACGGCATGGCCGGCGGCCTGCTCGGCGTCGCCATCGCCTCGGTCATGTACCAGATCATCGATCCGTCCGACAGCCGCTGGATCAAACGGCGCCTGGCGCGCGCCCTGCGCAACCAGGTGGTGGAAGCCTGCAACCGGCCGCTGCCGGGCCTGGCCGGCCGCTTTGAAAGCGGCACGCGCGACCTGCTGGCGCGCTTCGCCATCACCCATTCGCTGGATAACGAAGATGACCGCGCCGTCATGACCTGGCTGCTGTCGGTGCTGGAAATCGGCCGCGCCGTGATGCAGCTGCGCCAGGAAACCCTGAGCATCGGCAATCCGGAAGTCCACGGCAAGATCGAGGCAAGCATACGCGGCATCGCCTATCTGTTTGCGCGCCCCAGCCAAAGCCGCCTGCGGGCAGCGCTGGATGCCGTGCTGGCGGCGATTGCCGCCTGCGCCGAGATGCCGGCGGTGCTGGCCAACCTGCACCTGATGCGCGGCGCCATGCTGGAACGCGTCACCGTGCTGACGCCGGCCGAAACCACAGCGCCGCTATCGCCCTTCAACCCAGCCACCGACGCCACTACCGGGAATTGACCATGCCACGCGAAATCGCCCTCTTCGATGCACTCATCCCGACCTTGCTGCTGGTCTTCATCGCCTGTTTGTTTCTGCAGATGGCGGTCGACTGGCTGTTTACCCGCCTCGGGCTGTACCGCTATGTCTGGCATCCCAGCCTGTTCCGCATCGCCCTGTTCTTTTGCATTTTCGGCGGCGCCGGACTGTTGCTGCACGTTGTGTAATACGCTATTTAATTCGCTGTAAAAAATTTGTTCTAAGGTCGCCATGAAATCATCCACCATCCTGAAAACCCTGCTGCAGGTCATCATCACCCTGCTTGTGGTCCTGATTGCCGTCTTGCTGGCGCGCGCGCTGTGGGACCGCTACATGAATACGCCCTGGACCCGCGACGGCCGGGTGCGCGCCGACGTCATCAGCGTCGCCGCCGACGTCTCCGGCATCGTGGTGGCGGTGCCGGTGGCCGACAACGGCTATGTGCACAAGGGCGACCTGCTGATGAAAATCGATCCGGCGCGCTATGTGCTGGCGCTGGCGCAGGCGGAAGCGCAGGTGACCGAACGCCGCGTCGGCCTCACCACCAAGCAGCGCGACGCCGCGCGCCGCGCCAAGCTCGATGGCGATGTCATCTCCAATGAAAACCGGGAAAATTCCAGCGCCGACGCTTCCGCCGCCCAAGCCTTGTATCAGGCTGCGCTGGCCGCGCGCGACAGCGCCAGGCTGAACCTGGAACGCACCGAAGTACGCGCCACGGTAGACGGCTGGATCACCAACCTGAACGTGCATGCCGGCGATTTCGCCCAGGCCGGATCGCCCAAGCTGGCGGTGATCGACGCCAATTCGTTCTGGGTCTACGGCTATTTTGAAGAGAACAAGCTGCCCTTGATGAAGGTCGGCGACGCGGTCGACATGCGCCTGCTCGGCAGCGAACAGATCATCAACGGCCATGTCGACAGCATCTCGCGCGGCATCACCGACCGCGACAATGCGCTCGGCACTTACGGACTGGCCAACGTGAATCCCAGCTTCAACTGGGTGCGGCTGGCGCAGCGGGTGCCGGTGCGCATCCATATCGACAAGGTGCCGGAAGGCATCACGCTGGCGGCCGGCATGACTTGCACCGTCATCGTCAAGCCGGGGCAGCGTCCGGTAGCGGCTGCGAAATAAACTGCAGGGTGGGCACATCGTGCCCACGTCGGCCCGCAAATTTACGCGTGGGCACGATGTGCCCACCCTACTTTCAATCTAACTTCATATCGTTCCCGATCCAGTCCAGCACCGATGTGTGCCGCGGCTGCCATCCCAGCTCCCTGCGCGCCTTGGCCGCCGACACCCGGCTGTTCGAGCCGAAGGAATACACCGCGTGGCCGAATCCCCAGGCATCGATGGCGTCCTGCACCGGCCACGATTGCGCCGGCCCCAGCCCCAGCCGCGCGGCAATCGCGCTGACGATCTCGGCATATGAAGCCTGGCCGTTTTCGACAAAATAGAAGGAACCGGCCGGCGCCTGTTTCAAGGCCAGCAAATACAATTCCGCCACGTCTTCGATATGCACATTGGACCAGACGTTGACGCCCTTGCCGACATAGCGCGCGATGCCGCTGCTGCGCGCCTGCGCCACCAGCGGCGGAATCTGCACGCTGTCGCGCTTCAGGCCGAGACCGCTGCCGTAGATCATGGTGTTGCACAGGATGACCGAACGCACATCGCGTTGCGCGGCGTCGCGGATCAGCTTGTCCAGGGCGGCGCGCGCGGCCTTCTCCGGCGCCGGCGTGAACGGCGTGTCTTCGTCGAACACCTGCTCCGACAGCCAGTCGCCGCGGGCATCGTCGCCGATCACGCTGGAGCCGCTGGTGTGGATGAGCACCTTGCCGGAGCCGGCCAGCGCATCCAGCAGGGTTTGCACCGCAAACAGATTGTCCGAACTGGCGGCATTGACGACGGCATCGGCACGCTTGGCCTCGCGGCTCAGGATATCGCCGTCGGCCAGCGTCCCCAGCACCGGCTCGATGCCCAGCGCGGCCAGCCGCTCAGCCTGTTCCTGCGTCCGCGCCAGCCCGCGCACCTTGTATCCCTCCCGCATGAAACGGGCGGCGACGGAGCCGCCAATGAATCCGCTTGCTCCAGTGATAAATACCTGCATGTTTTCTCCTGATCCGGGTTATGTCTGGCGATGCCTGAACGGCGATCAATATCGACACTATGCGCGCATAGTTTGTTGAGAAAAATGGGTGTATCAACAAATGATATTTGACTTAAACTCAACAACGTTTGACGATTACCCATCATCGCGCGCGAGGGGAAACTGCTTGGTTGCGGCCAATCGCAGCTAGTTGCGACTAGTTGCAGCTTCGCATTGTTGCGAAAACAGCATAAAATCAGAATATAAACATTCATCGTCAGGGAGGCGCATGAGCGCTGCACAATCACAACATGCCGACCTGAATCCGCCGCCGAAGCGCGTGGTCACGGCGGACCTGGTCGCCGGCCTCTCGATCGCCGGGCTGCTGCTGCCGGAAGCCGTCGCCTACTCCAGCATCGCTAACCTGCCGCCGCAAACCGGCGTCATCGCGCTGTTCGCCGGCCTGCTGTGCTACGGCCTGTTCGGCAGCAGCCGCTTTGCGATCGTCTCCGCCACTTCGTCCTCCGCGGCAGTGCTGGCGGCAGCCACCGCCTCCATGGCCAACGGCGACATCGGCTTGCGCATGACGCTGGCGATCGGCCTGGTGATGATCACCGGCCTGTTTTTCCTGCTGGCGGGACTGGCGCGCATGGGCAGCGTCACCGACTTCATCGCCAAGCCGGTGCTGCGCGGCTTTGCTTTCGGCCTGGCCATCGTCATCATTCTCAAGCAGTTCGCCGGCGTGGTCGGCGTCCATCCCGAACATAGCGACATGACCCGCTTCATTCCGGAAATGCTGGCGCAGGCCGGCCGCTGGAACTGGATCAGCGTCGCTGTCATGGCGGCGGCGCTGGCTCTGCTGTTCCTGTTTGCGCGGCTGCGGCGGGTGCCGGGCGCGCTGCTGGTGATCGTCATCGGCGTCGCTGCCGGCCAGTGGCTCAATCTGCAGCAATATGGCGTCGGCCTGGTCGGCAGCATCCATCTGCAGCTGGCGGTGCCGACCTTGCCCATGCTGTCGCGCGCCGACTGGCTGCGCCTCGGCGAACTGGGCTTTGCCATGGGCATGATCCTGTATGCCGAATCGTATGGCGCGATCCGCAGCTTTGCCATCAAGCACGGCGACACCACGGCGCCCAACCGCGACCTGCTGGCGCTGGGCGCCTCCAACCTGCTTTCCGGCCTGTTCCACGGCATGCCGGTCGGCGCCGGTTATTCCGCCACCTCTGCCAATGAAGCGGCCGGCGCCACTTCGCGCCTGTCCGGCTGGGTGGCAATGCTCGTGATACTGGCAATTGTCCTGACCTTGCTGCCGGGGATAGCCCTGACACCGGAGCCGGTGCTGGCGGCAATTGTGATCCACGCCGTCAGCCATACCCTCAATCCGATGGTGTTCCGTCCTTACTTCCAGTGGCGCCGCGACCGCCTGGTAGTGATCGCCTCGGTCATCGCCGTGCTGTTGCTGGGCGTGCTGGACGGCCTGCTGGCATCGATCGTGATCAGTATTTTCATGATGCTGCGGCAGTTTTCGCAATCCACCATTTCTATCCTCGGACAGCTCGGCGATACGCATGATTTCGTCAACATGCGCACCCATCCCGCCGCCCAGCCGGTAGCCGGCATCATCATTTTGCGGCCGAACGAGCCGCTGTTCTTCGCCAACGCCGAACGCATCCTGAGCCAGGCGCGCCGTTCCATCGCCGCCGCGCCGGAACTGCACACCGTGATCCTCAGCCTGGAAGAGTCGCCCGACCTGGACAGTTCCAGCCTGGAAGGCCTGCACGATTTTTTCAGCTTCGTCAGCGCCAGCGGCTTGCGGCTGCTGCTCGCGCGCCTCAAGGATCCGGTTTACGACATCATGAAAAACGCTGTCGCGCCTGCCTTCCCGGCCGCCTCTCTCAGTGCGCTGAGCGTCGCCGAGGCAGTGCACCTGGCGTTGACGGCGCAACAGCCAACCAAGCAAGCTACCGATATCATCCAGGGAGAATAATCATGCGTGCACGCTGGAAAATAATGACAGCTGCGCTGTGCGCGGCATTTGCGGCCGGCGCGACGACAGCAGCCAATGCCGCCGAAATCGCCTTTTCCTCGCAAAGCGATTTCACCGAAATCAGCCTGAACATCAAGGATACCTATAACGGCAGCCCGGATTCCATCGAACTGGAAGTGACGCTCAGCCAGGATGCGCAGCAGCGCATGCAGGCGGTCACCAGCGCAGCGCTGGAGCAGGACCTGACCGTGCTGATCGACGGCAAGGCGGTCAGCACGTCGCGCGTCCAAAGCACTATCGACGCGCCGCAGATGCGTGTTTCCATCTCAAGGCAGGCCGCCATCGCGCTCCTGCCAAACCTGCTGGGCGTGAATGGCGGCGACAGCCCGCCAGCCACCCGGCCTGCCGTAACGGCAATAGCGCCGGCAACCAATCCAGAACCTTTGTTCGCCATGCCGCCGGTCGAGGCGCAAGCCCAGCAGGTAGTGCCTCCAACGGTCACGGATTCAGCGCCGGAAGCCGCGGCGGCAATGACGGCAATGGCGGCGCCGGAGCCTGACGCGCCGCCGCCGGCAATCACGGATCCGGCGCCGGAAGCCGCGGCAGCAATGACGGCAATGACCGCGCCGGAACCGAATGCGCCAAGACCGCCGATGCTGCCGATTTTGCCGATTCCAGCCATACCGCCGGACCTCGGCGCGGCGCCGGCAGCAGATCCTGCGCCATCCGCATTGCCGCAGGAAACGGCCATGGCGCCGGCGGTTGTCGTGGCCGAATCCCCGGTGCCGGCGGTGCCGCCGGTTCCGGTCCCACCGCCACCGCCGCCGCAAGTGCCGCGCTGGGCAACCGGCGCATGGCTGCCGACCAGCGCCACGCCATCGCCTTACGCCGAAATCTATTCGGGCGACGCGGTGGCGATCTCCGCGCATGCAGTGAACGCCATCACCTGCAACCAGGCCAGGACGCAGGTATTGGAAAGCAGCCCGCAGCTGGTGCGGCTGCAGGTCAGCAAAGACAGCCCTTGCATCATCGACAAAGTACAGGTCGAACAGCTGCGCATCAGGCCTTCGGCAACACCCGGCAAGGTGACGATCTCTCTGTATGGCCAGGGTGACGACATGGACGGCGCCCCTGCCATCGAGGGCAGCTATCAGCGCAAGCCGTAACAACGGCGCGGGGCGGCGCGGAAAAACATGGTTCAGAAATTTCCGATACTATAGCGACTCGCTGAATGCGCTGACGGAAACTCGTTGCCGTTTTGCAGGTCATACCCGGATGCATGCGCCTTCCGGCATGCAGCGGCAATCGGCGCTTCCGATCCTATTTTCGCTGTTACATTTACGTCCAGATACTTTATGCAACGTTACTCAATCCCAGCCATCGTGCTGCACTGGCTGGTCGCTATTCTCATCGTTGCAGCTTTTGCACTTGGCCTGACCATGGTCGATATTCCCGGCCTCACGCCCACCAAGCTGAAATACTTTTCATGGCATAAATGGCTGGGCGTGACAGTGTTCGGCCTGGCCTGCCTGCGCCTGCTATGGCGCAAGGCAAAGGGCGCGCCGCCGTATCCGGCCAGCATGCAGCCCTGGCAGCAAATGGCCGCGCATGGCCTGCATGTGCTCTTGTATGTGCTGATATTCGCGGTGCCGCTGTCCGGCTATTTCTACAGCCTGGCGGCCGGCGTGCCGGTGACTTACCTGGGCATCTGGCCGATGCCGGTGCTGATCGCCTCCAACCCGGATCTCAAGCCCGTCCTGAAACTGGTCCACTACACCCTCAACATGATCATGCTGGGCGCTGTTTCGCTGCACGTGCTGGCGGCGCTCAAACATCACTTCATCGATCGCGACGGCGTGCTGAAACGCATGCTGCCTTAGTCCCTCAATCAAACAATCAATCAAAAGGAATCTCCATGACCTTGCAAAAGCTCACCCTCGCAACCGCCGCCGGCCTGCTGGCCCTCGGCGCCAGCTGGTCGTCCATGGCCGCGCCGCTGAAAGCCGACCTGGCGAAAAGCAACGTGACCATCGTGTTCAAGCAGATGAACGTGCCGGTCGAAGCCAAGTTCAAGAAATTCACTCCGGCCATCGATTTCGACAGCGCCCAGCCCGCTTCCACAAAAGCCAGCGTCGACATCGACATCGCCAGCTTCGACCTGGGCGATCCTGAATACAACAAGGAAGTGCTGAAAAAAGAATGGTTCAATGCGGCGCAATTCGCCAAAGCCAGCTTTGTCGCCAGTTCGATCAAGGCCAGCGCCGGCGCGCCGGCAGGCAGCAAGTACGACGTCAGCGGCAAGCTGACCATCAAGGGCAAGACCACCGATGTCAGCTTCCCCCTGAGCGTCAAGAAAGAAGGCGGCGCCCAGGTATTCGACGGCTCCTTGCCGATCAAGCGGCTCACCTACAATATCGGTGAGGGCGAATGGAAAGACACCAGCATGGTGGCGGACGAAATCACCATCAAGTTTCATCTTGTAGCGAATTAATCAGTCTATCAAAACATCATCCCACTGAAAGGATCATCCGAAATGAAACTCAAGCTCATCATCGCCTCCCTGCTCGCCGCCAGCGCCGCCAGCGCATTCGCTACCGCGGACACATACACCATCGATCCCAACCACACCTATCCGAGCTTCACCGCAGACCACATGGGCATCTCGTTCTGGCGCGGCAAGTTTGAAAAAACCAGCGGCAGCGTCACGCTGGACCGCGCAGCCAAGACCGGTTCGATCGATATCCATATCGACCCGAGCACCATCGATTTCGGCCACGCCAAGATGAACGAGCATGCGTCCGGCCCAGACATGTTCGACGTCAAGAAATTTCCTGACGTGACCTACAAAAGTACTTCGATCCAGTTCGACGGCGACAAGCCGGTGGCCATCGACGGCGAGCTGACCCTGCATGGCGTCACCAAGCCGGTCAAGCTGACCATCAATTCGTTCAAGTGCATCATGCATCCGATGCTGAAACGCGAAGTGTGCGGCGCCGACGCCACCGCGGAATTCAACCGCAGCGACTTCGGCATCAGCTATGGCGTGCCGAAATTCGCGCCGGAAGTGAAACTGGCTATCCAGGTCGAAGCAGTCAAGAACAATTAATTCCAGCATTGGCAGCAGAGCCGGACAGCATTGCGCTGGCCGGCTTTTTTTTGCCTCGTGAAGGTCCATCTCAGTTCATCTGCCTGTAACACAAGCAAGATAAAATCGTTGCTCCGCCCCTCCCGCCGAGCACGCCATGCCGAACGACGCCACACCCTACAAACGCCGTACTTTTCTACGCAAGGTCAGCGCCGGCGCCGGTGTTCTGCTGAGCGGCGCGCCGCTGCACAGCGTGATCGCGCAGAGCGCCGGGCAAAACACGGCGCCGGCCCTGGTCACGGCCGAGCGCTTGCGGCCGCAAATGCCGAGCGGCGTGATGAGCGGCGACATCAGCCGCGACAAGGCGATTATCTGGAGCCGCGCCGACCGGCCTTCGCGCATGGTGGTGGAATATGCCGCCAACGAAAACTTCCAGAACGCGCAGACAGTTATCGGGCCGATAGCCCTTTCCAGCAGCGACTTCTCGGCGCGGGTCGATCTCAGCGGCCTGCCCACCGGGCAATCCATTTTCTACCGCGTGCGTTTCCAGGATATCCAGAATCCTGCCATCTACAGCGCGCCGCAAAGCGGCAGCCTGCTGATTCCCGGCGGCGCGGGGCGCGACATCACTTTCGCTTTTTCCGGCGATGAAGCCGGCCAGGGCTGGGGCATCAACGAAGCCTGGGGCGGCTACCGGATCTATGAAACCATGCGCCGTTTCAAGCCGGATTTCTTTATCCACTCGGGCGACCAGATCTACGCCGACGGCGTCATCGAAAAGGAAGTCCGGCTCGACGACGGCACGCTGTGGCAAAACCTGGTGACGCCGGCCAAGTCCAAGGTGGCGGAAACGCTGGACGACTATCGCGGCAACTTCGCCTACAACCTGCTGGACGTCAACAAGCGCCGCTTTGCCGCGGAGGTGCCGTTCCTGGTGCAATGGGACGACCACGAAGTGCGCAACAACTGGTATCCCGGCCAGACCATCGGCGCCGCCGAAAAGCGCTATCAACAGCGCGACCTGTCGACGCTGGCGGCCAACGCCAAGCGCGCGATGTTCGAATACAATCCGTTCCGCATCGATCCCAGCGATCCGGAACGGGTCTACCGCATGTTCAACTACGGCCCGCTGCTGGAAGTGTTCATGCTCGACGAGCGCAGCTACCGCGGCCCCAACTCGCCAAATCGCCAGAGCGCGCTGACGCAGGATGCCGCCTTTCTCGGCGCGGCCCAGCTGCGCTGGATCAAGCAGGCGCTGCTGCGCTCGCGCTCGGCCTGGAAAATCATCGCCAGCGACATGCCGATCTCGATCGTGGTGCCCGACCTCAACCCGGACGTGCCGCAAGGGACGTTTGAAGCATGGGCCAACGGCGACAACGGCAAGCCCCGCGGGCGCGAGCTGGAAGTAGCCAGCCTGCTGAAATTCATCAAGCAGCACGATATCAAGAACGTCGTGTGGGTCACTGCAGACGTCCATTACGCCTCCGCCACCTATTACTCTCCGGAGAAAGCCCAGTTCACCGACTTCAAGCCGTTCTGGGAATTCGTCGGCGGCCCCCTGCATGCCGGCACTTTCGGTCCGGGAGAAATCGACCGCACCTTCGGCCCGGACGTGCGCTACGTCAGCATCCCCGCCGACATGAAGCAGAACCGCCCGCCCAGCGAGCTGCTGCAATTCTTCGGTGTGGGGAAGGTCGACGCCAGGAGCAAGGTCATGACGGTGTCGCTGCACAATGTCGACGGCAAGGATTTGTTCAAGGTCGACCTGCATCCGGAAGCCTAGGGTCATCCATGCATCCATAGGGTTTACCCGACTTGCTGCTCTCGTGGCGAGGCGTTACCATACGGCTAAGTTTGCCACTTCGGCGAACAGCTTACCCGTGCCGCTCTATGTTCCGCCTGCCCCGCCGATTGCGCCAGCTTGCCGTTTGCCTGGCCATGTTTGCAGCCCTGCTGCCCAGCGTGGTGCAGTTGCTGCCGGCTGCCCATGGCCAGCCGCTCGGGCTGGGCGAACTGTGCAGTAGCGCCGACCGTCTGCAGGCGCCCGCCGCCGGCAATCACGATACCCCGGACGAGGATCACCAAGGCCATTGCCTGCTGTGTTTCCTGCATGCCGCCGATATCGGCCTGCCGCCCGGCATCAGCCAGTGGCAGCTGCCGGCCAGCGAGGGCATCGCTCTTCCGCAAGCCCCATTCTCCCTGCATGCCAGCATCGTCCGGCTGCATCCGCAATCGCGCGGCCCGCCCGCCTTGTCCTGATTTGCTTAGCCGGCGGCGCAGCTTCATTCAATGAAAGTGCGCCTTTACGCCTTACAATCTAAACAAGAAAGCCCTTTACCATGGCTACGCCATTCTCTCGTCGCGCCGGCCTTGCCTTGCTGCCGCTTGCGGCCATATCCTTGACGGCCCTCTTGCCGCAGACAGCGTTAGCCTGCGCCAGCTGCGGCTGCACCCTCAGTTCCGATTGGGACAACCTCGGCATCGGCAGCTCGTCCGGATTGAAAATGGACCTGCGCTACGATTACCTGAACCAGAACCAGCTGCGCAGCGGCACCGGCAAGATCTCGCCCGGCGCCGCCAGCCAGATTTCCAATAACGGCAATCCGCAGGAAGTCGAAAAATACACCCGCAACAACTACCTGACGCTGGGTCTCGACTACAGTTTCAACCCGGACTGGGGCATCAACCTGCAACTGCCTTACATCATGCGCAGCCATAGCACCCTGGGCACCGCCTCGGACGGCGTCACTCCCGGCGACGGCGGCGGCCAGTACGACTCCCGCACCTCCAGCATCGGCGACCTCAAGGTCATCGGCCGCTACCAGGGTTTTACGCCGGAGCATAACTTCGGCATCCTGTTCGGCTTGAAACTGCCCACCGGCAGCCATACCGACACCGCCATGTCCAGCGATCCGACGGCGCCCGGACCAGTGCCTATCGACCGCGGCCTGCAGCCAGGCACAGGCACCACCGATGCCATCCTCGGCGTCTACTATATGGATACGCTCAGCCAGAACTGGGACTATTTCGCCCAGGGCATCGTACAGAAGGCGCTCAATTCCAGCGATCAGTACCGTCCCGGCGACGGCGCCAATCTGAACCTGGGCCTGCGCTATGTGGGCAACAGCAACTTCACGCCGCAAATCCAACTCAACGTACGGCGCGTGCTGCATGACGTCGGCGCCAATGCCGACACCGTCAGCACCGGCGGCACCCTGGTCTATCTGAGCCCCGGCGTGAGCGTGCCAGTCTCGCAACAAGTCTCGCTATACGGCTTTGTGCAGCTGCCGGTCTACCAGAAGGTCAATGGCGTACAGCTTGCTCCGCGCTATACCGCCACGGTGGGCGTCCGCTACGCGTTCTAGCAAAATGCGGCCGGCAGTCCGCTGCCGGCCGCCATTCCATGGATCAGTACTTCTTTGACAATTAAGATGCCTGGAGCGCAACACTGATTCGCCTGCGAGCATAAAAATCTCACAATTGTTTTCATTTGTAGCGAAGTTTATGTCAGCCATATCCAATATGACCGCGTTGATTACCTACCTCGGTCATATTGCCAGGTGCGGCGCACAACAAGTTGCATGGTCGTGCTGCAAGTAGACAGATTGACACCCAAGGTGTTGAGATCAGCAACACGTGAGCACTATTTACTCCATGGAGAAGAAAATGAAAGCATTGTTTATTTCAGCAGCAGTTGCAGCAGCTTTACTGACTTCCGCCGCCAGCTTCGCCCAGGCGCCGGCAGCAGCGCCGGCCGGCAGCACCGGCCTGTGCAAGGACGGCAGCTATTCCTCCAACGCAACCAAGAAAGGCGCTTGCGCCGGCCATAAAGGCGTAAAGGAATGGTACACAGCTGCAGCCGCCGCACCGGCAGCCGCAGCGGCCGCACCTGCAGCTACTCCTGCAGCTACCCCGGCAGCAGCACCTGCTGCAGCGCCAGCTGCCATGGCCAAGCCAGCAGCTGCCGCACCTGCAGCGATGGCTCCGGCAAAACCAGCCGCAGCGGCAGCCGCTCCTGCAGCCGGCGCTAATCCAGGCGACGTCTGGGTCAACAGCTCGAGCAAGGTGTATCACTGCGCAGGCACCAAGTACTATGGCAAAACCAAGGCTGGTTCCTACATGACAGAAGCAGCCGCCAAGGCAGCAGGCAACCACGCCGATCATGGCAAGGCTTGCAGCTAACAGCTGACGCTACAGGGCCAGGTGCATAACCTGGCCCTGTTTGCACGTGCGGCCGTTTTTTCTTGCAGCGCCGCAGCCGGTAAAGCAGTCTTTCGGGTTTATCTATCTTTTACAATTGGACGACTTTTTTTGATGATGTTTACGCTACTCTTGCCGGGTAGTCTAAACATGGTCAACTCTGAAAGGAAATCTCATGGGCATCATCGCTTGGTTGATAGTTGGCGCGATTGCAGGATGGCTGGCAGGTGTTTTGGTCAAGGGCGGCGGCTTCGGCGTGCTGGTTGATATCATCGTCGGTATCGTCGGCGCCTTCATCGGCGGCTGGCTGGCCGGAGTACTTGGCATTCAGGTTGGCGGCGGCTGGATCGCCTCGATCGTGACTGCCACCGTAGGTGCCGTGATCTTGCTGTTCATCCTGCGGCTTATCAAGCGCGCCTGAATTTCAGCGACAGCAGACGATGGATCAAAAAACCCGCCAAGTGCGGGTTTTTTCTTTTGCGGAGGCGGAAACCTCCTCTATTTGAAGTCATGCGCCATCTGCACCTTCAGCGACATTTTCGCCGCACTGCGTTCGCACTGGCCGATATAGTCGAGGAAGCAAGGCGCCGGCGCCAGCCCTTCGCTGAGAAGCCTGCGCTCATCGAACACATAATTGAGCCTGGAGAAACGGCCGTACAGCATCAATGCCTTGTGCAGCATGCGGGTATTGATAGGCTCGTTGCGTCCCGCCCTCGTGGCGCAGCCTTGCACAGCGTGGCGCACGCCATACGCCAGCGCCATCTGCCGCAATGCGGCTTCCGGCACCCTTTCGTAAGGCTGGTGCCGCGCAACCGCATTGAGGCCTTGGAAGGCTTGCAGCAACTGTTCCACCATGACGCTGCCGCTGCGTCCCGCCGAGATGTGATAAGTGGAAAAGCCCAGCGTTTCCTTCAGGGTCAGGGCGACTATCGTCCGCGCGCAGTAATCGACCGGCACGATATCCAGGTAGGCCGTCGGCGGGCACACAAAACGGTTCAGCTGCGAGACGACTTTCAAGAGCCAGAAAATGCTGGCCGACGGCTTGCAGCCGAGCGAGGTATGGCCGACGATGATCGACGGCCGCAGCGTCACCAGCGGCAGTTCCGGAAAACGCTCGCGCAACTGATTCTCGGCCTGCGCCTTGGAGGCCGTGTACGGCACCAGATGCGCGCGCTCGACCGGCAGGCGCAGGCTTTCGGTCACGACCGGCCCGCGCGCCACGCCGCATGCCATGGCCGTGCCGACATACATGAAGCGCCGCAAGCCTGGCAGCCGCGAACAGCGCTCGGCCAGGCGCATGGTGGCGTCGACATTGATTTCCCAGAGATCCGGCCGGTCGGCAAAGGAAGTCACCGCGGCGCCATGGATGACGTGGCTGACCCGGTCCAGCCGCGGATCGGCAAACGCCTGCGCATCTTTCAAGTCAGCCAGGATGATCTGGCTTTCAGAGATGTGCAGCGGCATGTCGGCTGGCGTGAAGCGGGCGATCGACTCGCGCACCCGGCGTACTCCTTCGGCAGCGCATTCCGCACGAACCAGAAATAGCATTTCCTTGAAGCTGTCGCTGCCGGCAAGTTCGGCCGCAATCGCGCCGCCGACAAAACCGGTGACGCCGGTAAGGAAAATCCGCGGCGGCGCGGCGACCGGCAAACTCCGCTGCGCCACCTGCTGCTTGTCGCGCAGCCACTTCGATCTTGGAAACAGATTAAAAACCATGTTGATGCACCAATCCGGGTTCGGTCAAAATGAATAATTGACGGTTGCAAATCCGCTGTAATTGGTCTTGGCCAGCACCAGCGGGCTGCTGGCGGCTTTTTGCATATAATGCGTGGCGCCGAGCATGGTGGACACCGACCAGGTCCGGTTGAAACTGTGAGTCCATGTCAGCGAGGCATTCACCGCATTCAGGCCGGATTCCGCCGTGTACCGGGCATAGCCGGAATTACGGCTCTGGATGGCATTGACGCCAAAGAAAGTCTGGTTGTACTTGGCATCGCCGAACATGGCGGCAGCGCTGACGCTGACCTTGTCCTTGGCCAGCGCCAGCACGGTGCTGCTGATCTGGGCCCGGTAGCTGAGGCCGCGTTCGCGGTTGCTGACCGGTTCCGAGATGGCCAGCGACAGTGTGCCGATGCGGCCCAGCTTGATGCCGGCCTCGATATTGGCCAGCACCGAGCCCTTGATCTCGCCCATGCCTTTCAGCTTTGCCGAGCCGGGTTGCAGGCCGTCGTCGGAATCCTTGCGGCCGGCATCGTAACCGATGGCGGCGCTTGCGAAAAACATGTCGTTGATGTCGTAACGGTAGCCTGCTCCCTCCATGGTGTCGACAAAAAATCCGGATGGCGTCGCGATTTTCAGTATCGGTACCGGCACCACATGGTATTCGTCGCTGCCTGCATAGCGCGCCATGCCGCCGACGCCCAGCCCGATCGTCGCCTGGCTGTCCTGTAGCCATGATTTGGACGGCGCCGGCGCCGCCTGCTGCGCCAGCGCCGCGCGCGAGGCCAGGACGCCGTACAGGGCGAGAGCGAGGATGGACTTGGTTTGGTGTTTCATTGTTTCTCCGGGTGGGGTGATGTAAATTCGTGGCGCAAATTTGCGATGCAGATGCATGCGGCAAATTCGCAAGGCATTTCACAGAGCACATTGTCGACACGCCGGAGCCGCGCGTCTGTGAAGCATTGGTAGGGAATATGTGTGAATCCTTGGCATTTATGTGTTTGTTTGTAATCGGCTCATCGGCAGCTGGAGCGAGACGCTATGATGAAAAAAAAGGAAAATGAATGAAGAAGGTTTTATTGATTGAAGACGATGCACGGCTTGCCGAATTGATATCGGAATACCTGTGCCGCTACGATTTCGAAGTCACGCTGGTGCTGCGCGGCGACCTGGCGCTGGACGCCATCGCCCGCGAACAGCCGGATGTGGTGGTGCTGGACTTGATGCTGCCCGGCATGGACGGCATGGATATCTGCCGCGCCATCCGCAAAACCTCGGCGCTGCCGGTGCTGATGCTGACCGCCCGCGCCGACATTTTCGACCAGGTCGCCGGCCTCGAAATCGGCGCCGACGACTATATGCTCAAGCCGGTGGAGCCGCGCCTACTGCTGGCGCGCCTGCGCGTCATCCTGCGCTGGATGGACTTGCGCGACCAGCCGGCGCGCGGCACCCTTCTGCAGTTCGGTGGACTGGAAGTTGACCTGTCGGCGCGCCAGGTGTGCTGGAAAGGCGCGGAAGTCGACCTCAAGACCGCCGACTACAATCTGTTCGTGATCCTGGTGCAAGCCGCCGGCAAGGTCCTGAGCCGCGACGAGCTGCTCAAGCGCTGGCGCGGCATCGGCTTCGACGGCCTCGACCGCACCGTGGACGTCAGCATTTCGCGCCTGCGCAAATGCTTCGACGACGACGCCAACGAACCGCGCAAGATCAAGACCGTGTGGGGACGCGGATACCTGTTCAGCCCCATCGCCTGGGACGAATAATGCTAAGAATCCTGATACGCCTGTACCTGACCGTCGCCGTGCTGCTGGTCCTGTCGATCGTGTTCGTGCAAAAGGGCTTCCCCTATCTGTTCTCGACGCACCTGATGGCGCAGATGCATCGCGAATACGCCAGTGAAGCGATGCTGCTGCGCGACTACCTGGGCCCGCTCGACGACAGTACCCGGCAAGCCAGGCTGGACAGCATGAATCGTTCCAATGGGCAGCGCTACCGCCGCGTATCCGAAGAACAGAAGCGTGTGCTGTCGCCGGCCACCCGGCAGGAGCTGGCGCAATACGGCCTGGCGTGGAGCGGCGGCGGCGACATCAACCGCACGAATGTCTACATCGCGCTGCATGACGGCAGTCTGGTGGAAGTCCATCCGCTTATTCCCGACTGGATGGAGATGCTCGCCTATGTGATTATTTTCAGCGTCATGCTGGCGGCGATACTGGTTTGGCTGACGCCGCACTGGCGCGACCTGGAAAAACTGCGCATCACCGCCGCCCGCTTCGGCGATGGTGCGCTAGACGCGCGCGCCAAGCTGTCCGAGAACTCTTCGATCAAGCAGCTGTGCTCCTACTTCAACAACATGGCCGACCGCATCGGCGCCCTGATCACGGCGCAAAGGGACATGGTCAACGCCGCTTCGCACGAGTTGCGCACGCCGCTGGCGCGGCTCGAGTTCGGCCTGGTCAACCTGATGGACACCACCGAAGACAACAAGACCCACAAACGCATCCAGGCCATGCGCAAGGACGTCGAGGAACTGGATATCCTGGTCGGCGAACTGCTGACGCTGAGCATGCTGGAGCAGGCAACGGTGCCCGAAAGCAGGGAAAAAATCATGCTGGAGGATTTCCTGCGTTCCGCCGCCGGCGTCACCGATGAAGAACTCGGCCTGCGCCGCTGCACCATCGTCTGGCAGATCGCGCCCGCCATGCGGGAGATCGTGATCGAGCCGCGCAGCCTCGGACGCGCCTTTTCCAACCTGCTGCAGAATGCCTTGCGCTACACCCGCAGTACCATCCGGGTGCGGGCCGAGCCAGGCGCCGCTTCGTGGAAACTGATTGTGGAAGACGACGGCGTCGGCATTCCGGAGAATGACCGGGAACGGATTTTCGAACCGTTCTACCGGCTCGACCGCAGCCGCGACCGCGCCACCGGCGGCTACGGACTGGGACTGGCGATCGTCAAGAAAATTGCGGAACGCCTTGGCGGCGGAGTACGAGTCACTGGTTCGGAACTGGGCGGCGCGATGTTCATACTGCACTTCCCTTTACGCAGCGGACAAGGCTCGCCCCATCTATCACCTTTGGTTATTCCAGATAAATCAAACTGACAGAAGTCGATATCAACGCCATGCGTCAGCCATGGCGAGCGGCCGGGACGCCGCGGCAATCGCGGCATGTCCAGTCTCCCCCTCCCCCTTTGCGTCATTGAAAATCTCCGGCAAACACCGATTTCCGGAGATTTCCCGTATTCCGGGAAAAATCCTCGATTTAACAGTAACGCAAATATAAATCATTACCCAAAGTGCTATACAGACCTGTCTGTGTATGTAAAAATCTGTGCACCAAATAAATTGCTTGGCTGACAAAGCAAACAGATGTACGGAAAACCATAAATGAATAGCATAGGGTTATAAATCACAATTATCGGAATTCTTTACAATGAAAATCTCCAAAAAAGATGAAAACATCAGCGATTGTGCTTTCCATGTTGTAGAGAACCACCTGTCGGGAGGCGGCGCGGCCGGCGCTCTTGCGACAGGCAGGAATGTTATTTGTAAAAAGACGGCGCAAGGGTATCTGGAGGAATCGCGGCAGCTGGCTGCGCGCAATGACAGCGCGAGAGAAGAAGAACTCAAGCACTTGTCACGCGAGATTCATGACGAGCTCGGCCAGCGCCTGTCCGCCTTGCGCATGGGAGTGTCGGTGATCGGCATGCGATGCAAGCAGGATGAGGCATTGCAGGCAATGATTCAACCCATGATAACGCTGGTCGATTCAACTATCCTGATGGTAAGAAACCTGGTTGCCTCGCTACGGCCGTCGGCGCTAGACATGGGAATCGTCCCCGCGTTGGAGTACCTGATCGATGAATTCAATGATACCCACCCGGAGGTCCAGTGCACATTGCACGCGACGGAGGACGAAATCGATCTGGACGAGAAGCGCGCCACCGAAATTTTCCGCATTGTGCAGGAATCATTGACCAACATCGGCCGCCATGCGCAAGCAAGCAAGGCTGAAGTCGCTTTGAAGGGAACCGCCAGTCATTACGTGTTAGAGGTGCTCGACAACGGCATAGGATTCGACCCGTCATTGCAGAAAAAACAATCCTTCGGACTGATCGGCATCCGCGAGCGCGTATTGATGCTGAACGGCGAACTTGAAATTTCCAGCCTGACCAATCAAAGAACAAAAATCAAGGTAGTCATTCCCAGAAATGCAGCGCCGGGTAAATCATGATACGCGTATTGATCGCAGATGATCACGCTATCATGCGTGAGGGTTTGAAGCAGCTCTTCGCTTTGGGCAATGAGGTGAAAGTAGCGGCTGAAGCATCCAACGGCGGACAGGTGCTGGATGCTTTACGGGCCGGCGGCATCGACCTTGTGCTGCTCGACATGACCATGCCAGGCGTTAGCGGGGTAAATCTTATCCAGCGGATACGCGCGCATGCATCCTATCCGCCGGTGCTGGTCCTCACCATGCACAACGAGCCGCCCATCGCGCGCCGGGTGTTGGCGGCTGGCGCATCAGGGTATCTGACCAAGGACAACCAGCCTGAAACACTGATGGCGGCCATCCGCAAGGTGGTTGCGGGAGGACGCTTCATCGATCCAGAGCTGGCGGAGCAGATGGTGTTCGAGGCAGGCAGCCCGGACCAGCGTCCGCCCCATGAATTCCTGTCCAACCGGGAGTTCCATATCCTGCGCCTGCTGGTCCGCGGCAACAGTGTCAACGAAGCCGCGGAAGAACTATCGATCAGCAGCAAGACTGTCAGTACGCACAAGGCGCGGCTGATGCAGAAAATGAACTTCCAGAACAATGTCGACCTGGTCCGTTATGCGGTTACCTATAACCTGATTGAATGAACGCATGCCGCGCGAGCAGCGCGGCGCCGCGGCCAGATTGGGCAGGCCATGGCTGCGCCACGCCGGCCGGTTCAGAATCCCAGCTTCTCCATCAGGCAAGCGACAACCTCGGCGCTGCGCTCCTGGACGAAAAAATGCCCGCCTTCGAATCGGAACTGATCGTATCCGGCATGGGTTTCGTCTTCCCAGCCGCTGAACGAATCCAAGCGCACGTGTTCATCGGCCACGCCGGCCAGTGCGGTAATCGGCATGTGCAGCCGCGGCCCGCGGCAATATGCATAAGTGCCTACCAATTCGAAATCGGCGCGCAGCATGGGCAATACCAGCTGCATCAGTTCTTCCTGCTCCAGGAATTCGGCCGGCGTGCCGTTCAGCCGTTTCAAGATTCCGATCAGCTCATCATCGTCGAGGGTATGCCATTGCTGTCCGCCAAAACGGCCCGGAGCGCTGCAGCCGGACACCAGCAAATGGACCGGGACCGGCAAGCCATGGCTTTGACAATAGCGGGCAACCTCAAACGCCAGGATCGCGCCCAGGCTGTGTCCGAACAAGGCAAAGGGAACGTCGGCATGGCGTTCGATGACACGGGCGACGGTCTCGACCAGCAAGGGCATAGCCATCCGCGGCTCCTCGGACCATCGCGCACCGCGGCCGGGCAGTTGGACGCCGCAGACTTCGACATGAGGATCCAGCTGCGCCTGCCACGGCAGGAAATCGGTGGCGCGTCCGCCCGCATGGGCGAAGCAAAATAATCTGAGGCGCGGCGCGGCGATCGGCCGGCGCACCAGCCAGCGGTTATTGTGCGTCATGTTTTTCATATCAATCTCATTTACCGATACAGTCCAGGACACGCGCCGCATGCCAGGCGGGCACAGCCTGTGGCGCGGAGAGCCGCCCGATGATATGGCGGCCTGACCCGGCATCAAGGTGAAAATTTCAGGCTGTAACGAGTCGCCCCCGGCAGGAATGGCGTGCTCTCGCCCTTGACCCACGCTTCATGGCCAGCCAGGAAGAACCGGCTTAGCGGATGGCCGCTCTGACCGCCCGGCATATTGAAAACACCGTGCTCCTCGGCGCCGGGGGAGACCACCATGCGTTCCGACTGCCCGAAATCGGGACCGGCCACCCTCGGCATATGCGAATCGCCCGGCACCGGCTCCGGTGCCACAGCCAGCCAGCGGCCAAGCACGGGGATGCTGGCCGCGAACGGATGCGCGATCTTCAACGTATTCCGATCGCCCCACCTGGCCTGGTCCAGCGCCACTCCCTTGGCCTTGAGGGAGGCAATCGTCCGATCGACAGCCATCAGCTGCACCTCGTTCCAGCTGCGCGCGGCGGCCGGCAGCCATGCGGCAGGCTGCTCATCGAGCAGGCGGCTTACCAGCGCGGGCCAGCGCGGATTCGCCAACTCATAGTCGGCCCCGCTGTCAAGCTGCTTCAGGCGGGCATTGACGCCATCAAAGATCACATCGTACAGCTGATGCAGGTAGCCGCGCGCCAGCGTATAGCCGACCGAGTCGACGCTGGCGTGTCCGCTCCAACTGTCCATCAGCAGGCGGCGGAACTCTGCCCGCTCCGGCCGCCCCGCCAGCGCCGCGCCATCGAGCACACGCAGCGCCTGGCCGCGCCAGCGTTCCATGAACAATGCACGGTCGTCGAGGTTGATCTGATACGCGGCACGTTCATCCGTCATTCCCAGAGCGCTGAGGTCATCGCGCACCTGGCTCGCCCTGGCGCCGATATCCGCGCCGCCGTCGCCGATCAGGCGATAGGCATCGCCCGCCAGCTGCCGGTTGTTTGCCGTCCATAGCTGCCCGCCGCTGGGATCGACGACCCGCGGATAGTCGGCCGGCGCCAGCAGCGCTTGCCATCCGGCGCCGCCGTCATGCCGGCCAGGGTCGTCGCTGGCCAGCCCGGCCCGGCGGTCCGGCAGCGCGCCGGCGATGGTCCAGCCGATGTGGCCGGCCCGGTCTCCCACCACCATGTTTTCCGCAGGTATGCCCGCCTGGCTGGCGGCCGCCATGGCGCCGGCGATATCGCTGGCCTCGGCGATACGGACAATTCCCAGGTTCACGCCGCCTTCCGACTGGGCCACCCAATGCATCGCGTAGAATTTGCCATCGATTTCCCGCACTGGACCGTGCGCAGTTTTCAGCACGGTCAGTGCGACAGCCGGCGCGCCTTTCACCTTGATCGTTTCAACATCGGCGGCCGCGAGCTGCCAGGCGCCATCCAGCTTGAACCTGCGCGCATCGGCGCTATCCCGTTCCAGCGGCACGAGCTCGAAGCAATCCGCATAAGCCACCGTGAAGCCCCATGCCACATGGCCGTTGCTGCCGGCAACCATCGCCGGCAAGCCGGGCAACGTCACGCCAGCCACCCGCCAGTTGCCGCCACCCTTGCCGGGATAGTCGAACACGGCGCGATACCAGGTATTCGGCAGGCCCAGCATCAGATGCATATCGTTGCCGACAATCGCGCCGCCGCGCGTACTGCGATTGCCCGCGATCGCCCAGTTGCTGCTGCCTACGGAGGAACGGTAGTCTAGCGATGCGCTCTTGCTGGCGCCGGTCCCCGCGGCGCTGAACCAGGCCGGCGCCGCGGCCGGCAGCGGTACGGCCGGCGCCGCGATGGAGGCGGCGTCAAGCGGCGCATCGAACTCGCTAGCCGATGGCAACAGCAATGCCAGTTGCTGGGAAGTGGCTTGCTGCCGCAGCCAGGTGCGCGCAATCTGGCGCGCAGGAAGCGTTCCTTGCAGTTGGAAATACATGGCCCAGATGACGAGCAAAGAATCTTCCGGCTGCCATTCCGCAGGCTGCATGCCGAGCACAGCGTATTCGAACGAACGCGCGGACAAGCCGCGCAAGCCGTCGTTGACTCCCTTGGCGTAGCGTTGCAGCCGGCGCCGGTCGTCGGCCGGAAGGCGCGCGAGCAGCGCCTCGGCCTGGGCACGGAACTGATAAAGACGATGTTCGCGGTCAAGCTCCAGGCCAGCCGGCCCGAACAGTTCGGACAGTTCGCCGGCGCCGGTCCGGCGCAGATAGTCCATCTGGAAGAAACGATCCTGCGCATGCAGATAGCCCAGGCCATAGGACAGGTCGAATTGATCGCCGGCCTTGATGGTCGGCACGCCTGCCGCGTCGCGGTCCACGGACATGGCATCGCCCAGACCGAGCTCACGGATGTCGCCATCCAGCTGCGGCAGGCTGGCGCGCAAAAAAACCGCCGCGCCAACCAGCGCGGCAAGCAGGAAAAGAAAAAAAGCGCTCAGCAGGTACTTGAACCAGCGCCGGACTGTATTCGTTCTGGATTTCATTGCCAATTCTTTCGATTAAACTCGCCGCTACTGCCGCGCCCGGGCAGCTCAAACCGCCCGGGCGTCAGCAAAATTCCCTGGAACCAGGACCAGTCAGTGCTTGGAAACCAGATAATTGCCCAACGCCAGGTAATCGATGTCAGTCTTCATGAAGGTGCTGATCGCATCCTGCGGCGTGCACACAATGGGCTCCGAATCGTTGAACGAGGTATTGAGCAACAGCGGGATGCCGGTCAGCGCCTTGAATTCCGAGATCAGCCGGTGGTAGCCAGGATGGTCTTGCTCATATACAGCCTGCGCCCGCACCGTACCGTCGAAGTGGACGACAGCGGGAATCAGCTCGGCCTTGCCCGGCTGCACCGTGGAAGTGGTGAGCATGTACTTGCCGGCGGTTACCCGGGCGCTGCCGCAAAACCATTCCTCGGCATGCTCGCCGAGAATGCTCGGGCAGAACGGGCGGTACAGCTCGCGATGCTTGACCTTCACGTTCATCAGTTCGCGCACATCCTTGTTGCGCGGATCAGCCAGCAGGCTACGGCTGCCCAGCGCGCGCGGCCCCCATTCCATGCGGCCGCTGAACCAGCCGACGATGCTGCCGCCGGCCAGGACTTTTGCCACTTCCTTGGCGATATCCACTTTTTGGTAGGAAAGGCTGGTGCGCTGCAAGACCGCTTCAATCTCGCCGTCAGAATATTCGGGGCCGAGATAGGAGTGATTGAAGACATACTCGCGCGGCTGGCCGAGGATCTGGTTCCAGATCAGAAAGGCGGCGCCCATCGCGGTGCCGGAGTCGTTCGAGGCCGGCTGGACGAACACGTCGTCGAACAGGTTCTCGCGCACGATCACGCCATTGGCCGCGCAATTCAACGCCACGCCTCCCGCCATGCAAAGGTTGCGGTAGTTTTTGCGGTCGAACTTGCGCAGGATATGCAGCAAGATCTGTTCCGTCAGCAGCTGCAGCCCGGCGGCGACGTCGACATAGGCTTGCCAGTTATCGGTATTGAAATCGACAGGCTCGTGCCGCCGCGGCAATTTGAACAGCGCCTCCAGCGTGGAGAAATCCGGCGACTCGTGCCGCAGCACCGCCAGGTCGACAGTCATGTTCTCCTTGTCCGTCACCAGCTGCGAAAACAGCTCTATCGTCTTGCTGCTATCGCCATAGGCCGCCAGCCCCATGACCTTCGAAGCATCGTACTGGCTGAAGCCGAGATACTTGGACAGCTTCTCCCAAACGAAACCGAGCGAATTCGGAAACAGGAAATCGTATTCCTTCTTCAGCGTAGCGCCGTCGCCATAGTACAGCGAGGTGCTGGCCCACTCGCCGATGCCGTCGATCACCAGTACGGCGGCCTTGTCGAACGGCGACACATGGAAGGCGCTGGCCGCATGGCAATCGTGATGCGGCAGGAAATGGAAACGTCCGGTGAAACCGGCTTCTTCTATCAATTGCTGACGAGAAGACAGCACCCCTTCGGCAAAGCTCAGGCCACCTTCCAGGGTCTGGTAACTTTCCTTCTCCAGCGCCCAGCCCTGCACGCCGTCGTTGGCGCTGCGCCAGGCGCCTACGCCTTGCTGCAAGATGTCAGGACTGAAAGAATAGCCGACATGCTCACAATCCTGCAGCGTGATGCCGGCCGCATCCAGGCACTTCTGGATGGCTTTCCAAGGCAGCTGTCCGGTCGTTTCAGGTGTGGACAGCTTGCCGTGCTTGACGCGGTTCAGACGCTCTTCCTCGATCGCCATGACCACATGCCCGTCCTTGATCAGACAGGCGGCCGATTCATGATATGCAGCATTGATGCCTAGTATGTACACGTTAAAATCCTTATGTTGTTTACCGGATATATGACAATTTTTCCCAACTGCCATGCATCCGGCCGGATGCATGGCCTCATTCACTTCACTCACCTGCCATCAGCAATGTCTCCAGATAACGAATGGTTGGATTCTGGTAGAACTGGCGCAACGGGATCTTCACGCCGTAGCGCCGGCTTACCTCGGACACAACCTCGATCGCCTTGAGCGACTGCCCGCCAAGCACGAAGAAATCATCCGTCACCCCGACGTTGGTCACTTGCAGCAAGCGTTCCCACAGCGTGCTCAGCTCGATCTGCAAAGCGGTGCTGGCAAGCTGCTTGTCGAATTGCATGTCCACCTCGATTGCGGGCAGGTTCTTGGCGTCGATCTTGCCGCTGTCGGTCATGGGCACCGATGGAATAAAGTGGACCAGGTCCGGGATCATGTAGTCTGGCAACGACTGTCTCAACCACTCCCGGATGCTGTCCCGCGTCAAGTGCGAACGCCTGGCGCTGGCTGCCGGTTCCAGCAGCGATGCGCCGGCGCCTGCGGTGCGGCTTGCAAATGCCACATACGGCAATCCCAGCGCTGCGGCCAGCAATCGATACTGCTGCTGAAGCGCGAGCCCGGCCGGCTCCGGAAGCAGGCCTGTCGCGACATCGTCGAATACATACAGCACATTCGGCGTGAGCGCCTCGGCATGCCTGCCCAGCGCGGCCTGCAGCAATGCCCATGGCTCCGCGCTCTCTTGCAGCTGGGCGATGTCTATCTCCAGCGGCACGGCCGCGGCGGCGGCCGCCACGCTATCGGCGCCATCGGTGAGCACCAGCTGGCACGCAGGAAAGCGGCTCGCCAGCGCGCTCCACCAGCCGGCTTGCGCGACGCCGCTCACAGGCGATTGCGGCGGCAGCAAAGCGTTCGCGGCCGCCAGCAATTCGGGCCTTTGCTCCAGCGTGAAGCAGTAGTACGGCGTCGGCTTGCCAGGCACCGAGACCTGGTTGTTGTCCCCATTCTGCTCGACATAGGCGACCAGGCGTCCGCCGCCGCGCGCATCCTCCCGGTACTGGATTGCGGCGACAGCAATGTCAGGATGGCTGCGCAGCGCGCTGGAGATCTCTTCCAGCTCGACCCGGTTGCCGTTGATCTTGAACTGCTTGTCGTAACGGCCGTTGAAATAAACCACGCCATCCTTGTCACATCGCCCCAGGTCGCCGGTGCGGTAAAGCCGATGCTGGATGCCATCGATTTCATGATGGACGAACACGCGCGCCGTTTCCTTGCTGTCGTTCAGGTATCCTCTAGCCAATCCAGGCGAAGCGACATAAATCTCGCCGATGATTCCGCGCGCCACGGGCTGCATATGCTCATCGAGGATATGCACGCTGGCGTTGCCGACCGGCCTGCCGATCGGCACGGTATCGCCGACAAACGGCTCGCCGCAATCGAAACGGCAGGCATCGACAGTGACCTCGGTAGGCCCATAGTGGTTGGCGAGCGGACAGGAAAAGGCTTGCGCAAAGCGCTCCACAAGTCCGCGGTACAAGGCAGCCGCGCCGCAAATCACCTGGCGCAGCGACGGCAGCGATGAAACCTGTCCCTGTTCGCGCGCCTCGATCAGCGCTTCCAGCATCGCCGGCACGAACTGCAGCAGCGTCACCCGCTCACGCTCGATAATCTCGCCGAACCCCTTGCCGCTCTTGGCTTCCTCGTCCGCCATCACTACCACTCCGGCGCCGTATGCCAAGGGCCAGAACACATCCTGGATGAAGACGTCGAAGGTGAACGGCGTATGGAACAGCACCCGGTCGTTGGCAGCCAGCCCGTAAGTCCTCTGGATATCCGCCAGCATGTTGACTACGCCGGCGTGTTCGATCTCGATCCCCTTGGGGATGCCGCTGGAACCTGAAGTGTGCAGGATATAGGCCAGCTGCCGCTGCGCGACCGAGGGCGGATTGGAAGCAGAATAGCCTTCCATGGCCGCGCTCACCTCGTCCATGCACACTACCGCATGCGGGAATGCGTTAAATAGCCGCCGGCTGGCGCTGTGAGTCACGACCCAGCGCGCATTGCTGCTGCGCAGGATGGCGTTCACGCGCTTTTGCGGATACTGCTGTCCGATCGGTACAAAACAGGCGCCAGCCTTCAGGATCGCGTACAGCGCGACGATCATCTCGAACGAAGGACTTAGCATCAGCGCTACCTTGTCGCCGCTGGCGACGCCGAGAGAGAGCAGGTAGTGCGCCAGCTGGTTGGCCCGGGCATTCAGTTCACGGTAGCTGTAGGCCGCGCCGCCGGCGACGATAGCGGTGCGCTCGGGCGTCGCCGCTGCCTGCAACTCCATCAGGCTGTGCATGGTCGCCTCAAGATCGCATTGGAAGCTTGGTCCGTTCAGCGCCGCACTTTGCTTGCCGCCGGCCTCGACCATCGTATAGCAATGCAGCGGCAGGTCGGGGTCGTCAAGCACCTGGTCCATCAGCACAGTCATGTTCTCCAGCATCAGGTCGACGCTGGAGCGGTCGAACAGGTCGGCGTTGTAGATGCAGCTGAACATGACGTCGCTGCCAAACTGGTCAACCACGAAATTCAAGTCGAAGCGGGACGACTTGTTTTCCGTATCGACCACATTCTCCAGGCTCAGCGTGAGGCCTTCGAACTGCAGCCGGCCCATCAAGTCGGTCTTGTTGTTTTGCACGCCGTACATGATCGAGAACAACTTTGGCCGCGACAGGTCCTTCTCGTGCTGCAACTGCTCGATCACCAGGTTGGACGGATAGTGATAATGCTCGAATGCCTCCAGGGTGCGCTGCGACACCTGCGCCAGCAGGCTGCTGAACGTCATGCCGGAATCTATCGTGCAGCGGATCGGCATCGGCGTCGCAAACAAGCCGAACAGCGGCTTCAGCTTCTCGTCGGCGCGTCCCGCTATCGGGCAGCCGATAACAAAATCAGGCTGGCCGCTGATCCGGTACAGGTAGTAATCGAGGATCGCCAGCTGCAGCATGAACAGCGTGACATCGTTCTTCTTGAGGAAGGCCTCGATCTTGCGCACCACCTTGCGCGGCAGCCAGGTACGCAGCGCATCGCCCTGGTAGGACATCAAGTTGGGACGCGGATAATCGGTCGGCAAATCCAGCGGCGGAGGCAACTCCTTGTACATCTCCAGCCAGTACCGCTTGTGGTCGTCAAAGGCGCCCGAGCGCAGTTGCTGATGGGTCCATTGCACGTAGTCGAAATAGCTGACTTCGAGCGCCGGTACGTTTGCCGTGCGCCCGCCGACGCCGGCGTTGTACAGCTCGCACAGTTCCAGCATCAGGTTGATCAGCGAGGTTTCGTCCCAGATGATATGGTGCACGACAAAAATCATCTGATGAAAATCGCCGGCGTAGCTCGCGACATGCAAGCGGAATAGCGGGCCATTGGCGAAATCGAAAGGCGCCGTGCCGAAGCGCGCGCCTAGGCGGTTCGCCTCATCGATCGCGTCCGCGCCGGACAGCTCGCTGCGGTCGAGGAAGACGTCGTCGGCGTGCAGCGCGATCCGCGGCTCGACAATCTGGACCGGTGCGCCGTCGAGGTAGTCGAATTTGACGCGCAGCACTTCGTGCCGGTCCAGTATCTGGCTCCAGGCTGAGATGAATGCGTCGCGATCGAGCTTGCCGGTGAAGAACAGGTCGGCAATGCTGATGTTATAGACCGGACTGGCCGGATCCATCTGGTATGCATACCATTCCGGCACCTGGCACGGAGCAAGCTCGTAGTAACTGCGTGCCGGCAACCGTTCCACGCGGGCCGCGACGGCGCCGCCGGCGCTTGCTCGAAGTCCGTCTATCGCCTGCGCCACGGAGCGCAGCTGCGGCGTCTGGAACAACGTGCGCATCGGCAGCGCAACGCCGAACAGAGTGCGGATCCGCAGCACCAGCTCCGCCGCCAGCAGCGAATGGCCGCCCAGTTCGAAAAAGCTGTCCAAAGCGCCCACCCGTTCGACATCGAGTTGTTCCTGCCACAGCAACGCCAGCCGCTCCTCGGTGGCGCTGGCCGGCGCAACATAGTCGTGGCGGTTGAACACATCCTGGTCGGTCGGCTGCGGCAAGCGCTTCCGATCTACCTTGCCATTGGCGTTAAGCGGGAACTCATCCATCAGCACAAACGACGCCGGCACCATGTAGCCGGCAACACGCTTGCCGACAAAGGTCCGCAGTTCCGGAACGGTCGGCGCCGGATGCCGGTGCGGGATCACATAGGCGAGCAGGTAAAGCCGGTCCTTGCCGTCGCGCGCTGCGACGACCACAGCCTGGCGCACGTTTTCATGATCGCCTATGGCCTTCTCGACCTCGCCGATCTCGACCCGCTGGCCGCGAATCTTGACCTGGAAGTCTTCGCGCCCGACAAATTCGAGCACATCGCCGCGGCGGTAGCGCGCCAGGTCGCCGGTCTTGTAGATGCGGCGGCCGGGCTCGCTTGAAAACGGATCGGGCAGGAAGGTTTCGGCGGTCCGCACCGGTTCGCCAAGATAACCGCGGCCGACGCCGACGCCGCCAAGGTAGACCTCGCCGACCACGCCCGTCGGCACCGGCTGCAAGCTGGCATCGAGCAGATAGGTCTGCAGGTTCGGCAAGGTGCCCTGGATCGGCACATACGGGAAATCTGCCGCAAGCGGCTCGCGTATCCACAAGTGGCTGGTGTCGTCCGAGCATTCGGTCGCGCCGTAGGTATTGACCATCGGGATGTGCGGCAGGCACGCGAACCAGCGCGCGCACAGGGCGGGAGTCAGCGCCTCCGCGTTGCTGACGTAGGTCCGCAGCTTGTCCAGCCGGTAGCGGCCGGGCGACATCTCCAGTTCGTCGATCAGGATTTTCATATGGGACGGCACGGATTCGAACACCGTCACGCCATCGGCTGCCAGCTGGGCCAGCAGCTGCTGCGGTTCCCAGGCGGCGTCGCCCGGCATCACGGCAGTGCGCCCGCCGACCAGCAAGGCAAGCAGATATTGCCAGACCGAGACGTCGAAGGTGGTTACCGCCATCTCGGCGACCACATCATCGCCATCGATGCCGAGATCGCGGATCTTCGCCAGCAAATGGTTGCGCATCCCCTGCTGTTCAATCATCGCCCCCTTCGGTTGCCCGGTGGAGCCGGAGGTATAGATGACATAGGCCAGCGAGGACGGCGTCAGCGGCAAGAATTCGCAGGCTGCAGAGACGGCATCGTAGGGCAGCGCCCCCAGTTCCAGCAGCGGAGGTTGCGCCTCCAGCCGCTCCGCCTGGGCGCGGCTGGCCGGCTCGCAGAGCACGTAACGGATCTTGCCGAGCTCGACCACGCGGTCGAGTTTGGGAGCAGGATCGTCCGGGTTCAACGGGGTGAAAGCGATGCCCGCCTTCAGCACGCCCAGCATCGCGATCAGGTAGTTGATGTTACGGCCAAGCAGCAGCCCTACCAGGTCTTCATTGCCGGCGCCGCTCGCCAGCAGGTTGTAGGCAACCAGGCTGGAGGCGCGATCCAGCTCGGCATAGCTCATGGCTGCCGCCCCGCAGCTTACCGCTATCCGCTGCGGATACAGCGCCGCCTGTTGCGCGAAAATATCCCTCACGTAGCGCGCTTGCGGAAATGCCAATGCGGTTTGATTGAGGCCGCGCACCTGATGTTCTTGCTCGACGGCGCTGAGCAAGGGCAGCGCGCGCAGCAAGCTTCCGGCATCCCTGGCAATGCCGTCCAGCAGGTTCCGATAGTGGCCTGCCATGCGCCTGACGGTGGCGGCTTCAAACAAGTCGGTGCTGAACTCGAAGCCGCAATGCAAGCGCCCGCCCCGATTCCAGGTCGCCAGGTACAGGTCGAACTTGGCGGTGTGGTGCTCGGGCTCGATGGCGCTTGCGGCTAGTCCGTCGAACTCTGGCACGGCAAGCGCATCCGCATCCTGGTACGAGAACATGGTCTGGAACAGCCCGCTGCCGTCGCGTTCGCGCAGCGGATTGATCTCCGCCGCAATTTCCTCCAGCGCGACATCCTGGTGGCTGAAGGCATCCAGGCAGGTCTGCCGCACCTGCTCGAGCAAGCCGGCAAAGCTTAGCGCCGGCTTGGCCCGGATCCGTAACACCAGGGTGTTGACGAAAAAGCCGACAATCGATTCCAGCTCCGGGCGGCTGCGTCCAAGCGCGGGCACACCGATCAGCAAGTCCTCTTGCCTGCCATAGCGCGCCAGCACAGCTGCATAGGCCGCCAGCAACAGCATGAACGTCGACACCTGATGGCGTTCGCTGATTGCGTGCAGCTGCGCCGACAGCGCTGCATCCAGTTCGAATGCGAAAGCGCTGCCGCCGTCGCCAGGTTCCTGCGGACGGGCGAAGTCGGTCGGCAACTGCAGCGTCGGCAGCTGGCCGCCCAGCTGCTGGCGCCAGTATCCGAGCTGCCTGACGCGCTCGCCGTCATCCAGCATGCGCTGCTGCCATGCCGTGAAATCACGGTATTGCAGTGCGCGCGCGCTCCCATCCAGGGACAGCTTGCCGGCCGGCGTCCCGGTTGCCGCCGCGTTGTAGTAAGACGCCAGGCTACGCTGGAAGAGGCCGACCGACCAGCCATCGACAACGATGTGATGGAATACCGACACCAGCACATGCTCGTCCTGCTTCATCCGCACCAGGGTAAATCTCGCCAGCGGGCCGCTGGCGAGGTCGAACGGCATTTCCAGCGCATTGCGCGCTAGCTCCGCCAGCGCCTGTTCGCCGTCATGCGAGGCCAGCTGCGACAGATCCTGCTCGTGCAGCCGCAACTGGCCGCGCTCGCCGACGACCTGCATCGGCGTCTCGCCGTCAATCACGAAAGTGGTCCGCAAGGATTCATGTTCCTGCACGGTGCATTCAAGCGCCTGGCGCAGCCGGTCCCGCTCCAGCACGCCTTCCAGCCGCAACAGGTCGGGCAGGTTGTATGCCGTGCTTTGCGGATTCATCTGGTGCAGGTACCACAGTCGATATTGCGCGCCGGACAGCGCCAGCGCCGTGGGAGAAATACGTTCGATCGGGTGCTCGGCCGGCGTCTCGCCGGCGGCGCCATCTTCGCTGCGCAAGCGATCGACCAGCATTGCCAGCCGGCGTACTGTCGGGCACTCGAACAAGGCAGCCACCGGCAAGCGTAGCGCATACATTGCTTCGACCCGGTTGTTGATGCGTATGGCCAGCAGCGAGTTGCCGCCCAGGCTGAAGAAATTGTCGTCGACGCCGAAGACATCGCTGCCCAGCAGCTCATGCCACAGTTCCAGCAATGCCGATTCGGTGGCGTTGAGGGCAGACGGCGCCGCTTGCGCACGCGGGTCGTTGGCGGCAAGCAGCAGCGCCCGGCGGTCGACCTTCTGGTTGGGCGTCAGCGGGAATGCATCCATCACCACGACCCGGGTCGGCACCATATGCGGCGGCAGCCGTTCGCGCAAATAGTCGACGAAGGCGCTGCCGTCGGTGCCGGTGGCAGCCCACTGGCCGGACGACTTGTCCAGCGTCACATAGGCGATCAGCGGGTTTCTCGATTGCCGTTCCTCCTCGGCCAGTACAATCGCTTGCGCTACCGTCGGATGCGACTCCAGCACAACCTGGATTTCCTCCGGTTCCACCCGGATGCCATCCACCTTGACCTGGAAGTCGATCCGGCCCAGGTAGCGAAGCTTGGCGTCCAGGCCATAGCGCACCATGTCGCCGGAACGATACAGCCGGCCGCCCGCGGACGGTGCGAACGGATCGGGCACGAAGCGTTCTGCAGTCAGCGCCGGCCGCCGGTGATAGCCGTGGGCCACGCCGGCGCCGCCGATATACAGCTCGCCCGGAAAGCCGGCCGGAACCGGGTTCATGAAGGCGTCCAGCACGTGCAGATGCATATTGCCGACTGGCCGCTGCAGGTAGACATCGTCGTCGTCCTGGATCAGCTCAAGCTCGACGCGATCGACGATGCTGCCGATCGAACATTCGCTAGGGCCATAGATGTTGCAAAGCTCTACCTTGGCCGCCGTGGCGCGGCGCCAAAGGCGGATTGCCTCGATAGTGAGGCGTTCGCCGCCGACGCTGACCAGGCGTACCCGGCCCCACGCAGCGGCGGCAGGATCCTGGGTCGCCAGGTATTCGCTCAGGATGCGCCAATAGGCAGTCGGCAACGTGAGGATGCTGATCGCCTGCACGCGGCAGGTTTCCAATAGCGCCGGCACCGAACGCTTGACATTGTCGTCGCCGATGTAGAGAGAAGCGCCAACGCACAAAGGCGTGAAAATTTCCTCGATCGAGGCATCAAAGGTCAATGGCGCAAACAGTAGTCCGCGATCCTTGGCCTGGTAGCGGAAGCGAGCTATCGCCGTGCCGACATAATTGACAATGCCACGGTGATGCTGCACCGACGCTTTCGGTCCTCCTGTCGTTCCCGAGGTGTAGGTCAGGTAGACGCCGTAGCCGGGCATGACGGGCACCAGCGGCGCGGCGGTGGCGCAATCGCGCCACGCCTGCTCCGCCAGGGCGAGGCACTGGCCGTCGAAATTGCCGGGCCGGCCAGCGGCCAGCGTCAGCAGGTGGCGGCAGCCGCTGTCCGCCAACAGCAGCTCAAGCCTCTCCGGCGCCTGCTGCAGGTCAACCGGGAAGCAAATTGCGCCAGCCTTGAGCACGGCGATGATTGCCAGCACCGCTTCGACGCTATGAGCGGCCTCGATGCCGACCACCGTTCCCGGCCGCACACCTGCCGCCAGCAAGTAGTTCGCCAGCTGGTTGGTCTGGCCTGCCAGTTCGGAATAACTGACTATCCCTGCCGGCGAAACCAGGGCCGGGCTGGACGGCGACAACGCCGCCTGGCGGTCAATCAGCAGATGCAGAAGCTGTTCGCCGTCATCGCTGGCGCCAGGCAGCACATGGCTATGCTCGACCGGGGCGCCGTTGCGCAAGCGTTCAACGACATCCAGTTCCGGCGGCGTCAGGAACGCCAGGTCGCCGATGCGCAGGCCGGCGTCGCTCGCGATGCTATCCAGGAGCAAGCGATAGTTCTCCAGCCAGCGCGTGATCGTATCGGCGTCGAATGATTCATCGACATAGCTGCAGGACAATGCCAGGCCGGCGGCCGTCTCGCTGAACGTTACCGACAGCTCGGCGACAGCGGCTTCCGGCGCGCCTTCGATGACCTCGACCTGCAAGCCGGAGCCGCTTCCGGCGTCCGCCAGCACCTGCAATCCGGACTGGAAATCGAACATGGTCTGGAACAGCTGGCCCGACGTTTCCGTGCACTGCTCAACGATGCGGTCAAACGGCAGCGCGTGATGCGCATATACCTGGCGCAGATCCTGCTGCGTCTGCTGCAGCAAGTCGATATAGCTTGCATGCGGATCAACCTGGGCGCGCAGCGGCAGGACGTTGACGAAAAAGCCGACCAGGTCCTCCAGCTCGGGCCGCCCGCGGTCGTTGTAGGGCATGCCGACGATGAAATCGGTCTGGCTGCTCAAGCGGTGCAGCCAGATGAAATAACTGGTGATCAGCACCTCGTATAACGACGCCTTCTGCTGCCGCGCCAATGTTTTCAGGCGTGCAGCGGTTTCGGCTGGCCAGACGACGGTCGCTTTACGGCCGGTGCGGCGCGCCGGCTGGACGCCCTCGCGCATGACCGGCAGCGGCGCCCGTGTCGGCAATGCGTCAAGATAAGCGCGCCAGAAATCGAGCAGGCGATCCTGCGCCTGCGTCAGTTCGCGCTGGGCCCAAAGACTGTAATCCCTGTATTGGATCGTCAATTGGCTCAGGCGCGGATCGCGCTGGGCGCCCAGCGCCGCGTAGCATTCGAGCAGATCGCGCAGGAATACATTGGCCGACCAGGCATCCACGATGATGTGATGGAAGCTCACGGCCAGCACCGAGCTCTGGTCCGCGGTCTGGATCAGCACCAGCTTGAACAGCTGGCCGGAAGCCAGGTCGAAGGGTTCTGCCGCCAGCCGGCCGAGATAGTCTTGGACGAAGCTGTCCTGGACCTGCTGCGGATTGCCGCTCAGGTTCACCTGCAGCAAATTCAATTGCCATGACTGGTCCGCCAGCAGTTGCTGCGGTTCGCCATCCGTGTCGACCACCCGGGTACGCAAGATCTGGTGCCGCTCGGCCACCGCCAGCACAGCGCGCCGGAACAAAGCCGGATCGAGGGCGCCGTTGAGCCGCAGCGCTCCCACCACGTTGTAATCGACGCTGTCGCGCTTGAATGCCTGCATCAGCCAGAGCCGTTTCTGGTAGGGCGACAGCGGCGTCGGCTGATCCGGCTGCGCCAGCGGAATGCGCGCATAAGCTGAACCTTGATCAAGCTGCCGCGCCAGGGCGGCGAGATCGCTCGCGGTAAAAAAATCCTTGAGCGCGATTTCGCGCTGCAGCCGCGTCTCGATCAGCGCGACGGCCCGCGCCGCAAGCAGGGAATGGCCGCCGAGCGCAAAGAAATTGGCGTTCGCGTGGTCGACCTGTTCGCCCAGCAATTCGCCCCAGATTGCCGCCAATGCGTGCTCGGTCGCAGTAGCCAAGGCCTGCCGCGGCAGCCGCTCGTCATATTGCGGCTTAGGCAGGCCGGCGTAGTCGACCTTGCCATTGCTGGTCAACGGCAGCGCTGCCAGTTCAATGATGAATGCCGGCACCATGAACTCCGGCAGCTGTGCGCCGATCGCATGCTTGAGCCTGGAAACGGCGGAGATATCCTCATCGCGCGCGCCGCCTTCACCGGCATTGGCCGGCTGCAGCACATCGCTCCCGTCTTGCTTGTCGAACACCACATAGGCCACCAGCCGCGTTCCCTGCTGGTCGTGCTGCGCCGTCGTCACCACCGCATCATGGACCCCGGGCTGCGCCTTGATGGCCAGCAGGATCTCGCTGGGCTCGATGCGATAGCCGCGGATCTTGACCTGCTCATCGACGCGCCCAAGATAATCGAGCATACCGGCATCGTTCCAGCAAACCAGGTCTCCAGTCTTGTACATTTGCGCCCCCGCGACGCCGGCGAAAGGATCGGCCAGCAGCTTGTCCTCGGTCAAAGCGCGGTTGCCGCGGTATTCGCGCATCAGCGAAGCGCCGCCGATATGCAGTTCGCCCGGCACGCCGCGCGGCAACAGCTGCGCATGGCGGTCCAGCACATACACGCTGACGTTGTCGATCGCCGTGCCGATCGATGGCAGTTCGCCTGCCAGCGCCGGCCCGACGGCGCCGGCCGTCGCTACCACGCTGTTCTCCGACGGTCCATAGTGATTCACCAACCGATAGCCGGCGCCCTCCGGTGCATGGCCGCTGAGCCGCTCACCGCCCGTCAGCAGGTACTTCAAGCTGGCCGAGCCGGTCCAGCCGTCGGCGAGCAGCGCGTGCGCGAGCGGGGTCACCAGGAAACAATGGCTGATGGCGTTCTCGCCGAGCCAGGCGGCGAGATGCGGCGACGATTGCCGTGCCGCCTCGGGCGCGAACCAGACGCTGGCGCCGCTGCACAGGTAAGGCCATATTTCCCACACCGCGGCGTCGAATCCGATGCCGGCGGTCTGGCTGGCCCGGACTTCCAGCGGCGCCTGGTGCAAGCCATAGGCACGGGCATGCCATTGGCACAGGTTGGCGAGGCCGCGATGCGGGATGACAACCCCTTTCGGCAAGCCGGTGGTGCCCGACGTGTAAACGATGTATGCCGCATCGTCAAGCGCGACTGCGATGTCCAGATTGCTGTCCGGCTGCGCGGCAGAGGCTTCCAGCACGCTGTCCCACAACAAGAGCAGGCAGTCGTCCGGCAGCAGTCCGGGGACCGATGCGGGCTCGCTGATCACCAGCCGCGACGCGCTGTCCGTGAAGATTTTCAATTTTCTTTGATCGGGATAGCGCGGATCGACCGGCACATAGGCGGCGCCGAGTTTCAGCAGCGCCAGCGCGGCAATCGCAAACGGCGGCCCCGGCCGCAGGCAGAGCGCTGCGGCGGCGCCATTTCCCAGGCCAAGCCGGACCAAGTAGCGGGCAACCTGGTTGGCATGCGCGTTCAATTCCGCGTAGCTCAGCCGGACGCCGTCGTCGCCCACCACGGCCAGCTGGTGCGGATGGTCGCATGCGGCCTGCTCCAGCTGGCGGAACATAGGCAGGCCGGACAGCGGCGCTGCCGGACCGCGGCCAAGCTGCATCAGCGTTTGCACCTCCGCCTCGCCGGCCAGGCGCAGCGTTGCCGGCGTCAGGCCGGGCGCCTGCACCAGCTGTTCCAGGATCAGCAGATACGAATCGATCAGGCACGCGGCCATCTGCTGGCTGAACAGCGCACGGCGGAAATTCAGGGTGATTCTCATGTCGCCGCCCGCAAGAGGACTGCAGCGCAGCGTCAGGTCAAATTTGGCGCTGCGGTCGGGACGACGCAGCAAGCTGATGCGGGTGTCGCCAAGCGTTGCCGGCAGCGGATCGTGCTGTTCGAAGTCGAACATGGTCCGCACCAGCTCGGCGCCGCCGTCGCCCCGCTCGACACCTGCCAGTTCCACCATCTTCGCGTAACTGACCTCGCCATGGCGGAACGCTTCGACGCAGGCATCGCGCAGCAGCAGCACTTGCCGCTCGAAGGCGCTGTCATCGGTAAAATCCAGGCGGATCGGCAGCACATTTACAAAAATCCCAAGCATATTCCTCAATTCCGGCTGGTCCCGCCGGCCGTAGGCCAATCCGAGCAATACCGCCGGATTGCCGCTGTACTTGGCAACTAATAGTCCATAGGCCGCCATATGCACGGTGGATTCGGTCACGCCCCAGCGCGCGGCCAGCGCGCGGATCGCATCCGCATGGCCGGCCGCCAGCAAGCGGCTGACCTCCCCCCCCTTGCTGCCCGCCTGGCTGCCTGGCGCGGCCTGGGACGCAAGCATGCTGCCCGGCAGCTCGCCGGCCAGCTTCTCTTTCCAGAAGCCGAGCGATTCCGCGACACGCTCGCGCACGGCGTCGGACTGGCTCCACAGGCAATAGTCTGCGTATTGCAATTCCGGCGCGGCGGACACCGCATTAGCCGTGCTGCCGGCGCGCAGGCTGGCATAACATGCGGCTATCTCTTCAAACAGGACGACGATAGAACGGCCGTCGGCGACGATGTGATGCACATTCAGCAATAGATAGCCATCGTCATCGGCAACCGGCAGGAAACCGACCTTGAGCAAGGGTCCGGTTTCAAGATTGAAGCAATGCGCCTCCCACTCGTCGATCCGCTGATGGACCGCGGCATCAACAGCATCCTGATAGCCGGCGGATGTGGCAGCGGCGATCGACAAGGATTCGATCGGCACCGGCTGCGGCTCCCGGATCACCTGCCAAGGTTCGCCATCGTTCTTGACGAAGCAGCTGCGCAGCAATTCGTGCTTTGCAGCCACCATCGCCAACGCCGTTTCCAGGCACCCGAGGTCGAGCTTGCCGCACACCCGCACCGCGCCGCAGATGTTGTAGTCGGTGCTGGCCGGGTCCAGCTGCTGCAACAGCCACAGGCGCTGCTGTTCCGGGCTCAGCGGCAGCCGTTGCGGTCGCTCGGCCCGCTTCAGCGGCGTTGCCTCCGTTCCGGTGCGCCGCAGATGGGCGGCGAGGTCGGCGACTTTCGGAAAAGAAAAAATGTCTGCTATCGCCACCACGATGCCCAGTTGCTCGCGAATGCCGGCGGCGACGCGCGCCACCAGCAATGAATGGCCGCCGAGGGAGAAAAAATCATCCTCGGCGCGCACTGCGCGACAAGCCAGGATATCCCGGTACACGCCAGCGATCTCCTGCTCATAGCGGCCGCAAAAAACTGGCGCGTCGCCGCTCTCGGCAACTGACGCAGGCAACGGCAACAAACGCCGGCTGATCTTGCCGTTGGCATCCAGCAGGAGCTCGTCGACAACCACAATCACCGCAGGAACCATGTGCGATGGCAGCTTGCCATCCAGATAGGCGCGCAGCGCCGCTTCGGTCAATCCCGAAGCCGTGGCCACGTATGCCGCCAGCTGCTTGCCTGCTTGCTGGTTGTCCTGTGCGATTACCTTACATTGCTTCACCTGCGGATGAGCAACCAGCACCGCTTCCACTTCGCCCGGCTCGATGCGGAAGCCGCGCACCTGCACCTGGTCGTCGTTACGGCCGAGGAAATGCAGCCGGCCCTGCTCATCGAGCCTGACCACATCGCCAGTGCCATACATGCGCGTGCCGGGCTTGTGCGCGTAAGGATCGGGGACGAATTTCTGCGCGCTCAGCGCCGGATTGCCATGATAGCCGAGCGCGAGGCCGGCGCCGCTGACAAACAGTTCGCCGCTCACTCCCATTGGCAGCCGGCGCAGTTGCGCATCAAGGATATGCAATGCCTGGCCGCGGATCGGCTGGCCGATGTCGGGCAGCCGCGCCAGTGCGCTGTCCGCTTCCGGCGCACCGGCAGGCTCCACCGCGCCGCTGGTCGTGACCACGGTGTTCTCGGTCGGTCCATAGGCGTTGACCAGGCGGAAACCGGCCGCCGCGTGCGGGCGCATCTTCAGCTGATCGCCGCCGGTCAGCAGGTATTTCAGCGCGCCGCCATGCGCCGCATGGCCGGATTCGGCGATGAAAGACTCGGCCAGCGGGGTCGGCATGAAGCAATGACTGATTTCTTGCTGGCGCAGCCAGCCTGCCAGCGCCAGCATGTCGCGCTTGCAGTCCGGTCCTGGTTCCGCCAGGCCCGCGCCCGTGCACAAATAGGGCCAGCTCTCCCACACCGCGGCGTCGAATCCGGGTCCTGCCAGCATTGCCGCTTGCGCAGCGGCGTCGATCGCAAACGCGCCGACATGCCACTGCACCAGGTTCTTCAAACCGGCATGCGCGACCAGCACGCCCTTGGGCTGCCCGGTGGAACCGCTGGTATAAATGCAATAGGCGGCCTGTTGCCCGGCGACGGCGACGCGCGGGATGCCGCTCGAAGCGTAAAACGCCTTGGCCGCCTTGCCCAGCTCGTCAACCAGGATCACCTGGGCTGCCGCAGCCGGCAGCCGTGCCGCATCATGGCGCGTGCTCAGCACCAGCCCGGCGCCGCTATCGTCCAGCATGAATGCAATGCGCGCGGCCGGGTTCGCCAGATCGATCGGCACATACACCGCTCCCGCCTTCAGCGCGGCGAGCGCCATCAGCGCCTGCCACGCGCGCGCGCTCACGGCGATGACAACCCGCCCGCCCGGCTTCACACCCTTGGCGATCAACAACTGCGCCAGCACGTCCGATTCGCGGTCCAGCTCCTCATAGCTCAGCGTCAGCTGTTCGCTGCGCAGCGCCAGCTTGGCCGGATATTGCGTTGCTGCCTGCCGGAACCAGTCGACCACGGAAACGCCTTCGCCCTGCGCCGGAAAGACCTCGGCTGCACCGGTGCCGCTCAGGCATTGGCTGATCTCGGCCTGTTCGACCGCATCGATATACGGTATATCGCCCAGGCGCTGATGTTCGCCGCCCGCCAGTTCTTGCAATACGCGCACAAAGTTGGTCGCCAGCCGCTCGATCATCCGCTCCGGATACAGATCGGCGCGATAGTCGACACTGACCGCCATGCCGGCTTCGCCCTCCACCAGCACAAAGGAAAGATCAAACTGCGAACGAAGCCGCTGCGGATCTACCGAAGTCAGCACCGCATCGCCCAAAGTCAGGCGTCCGCCCGCCTCGCCGAGCACGAAAGGCAGCAGGCGGTCGGCGCCGGCCTGGGCGCCATCGTGTTGCCTGGCCAGGCCGTCGCCGGCGCTCGGCTCCAGCAGGGAAAACGCCACCTGCACCAGCGGGCTTCCGGCCCGGTTGCCATGCGCCGCCATCGCTGCGCTCAAGAGCGGCAGCGGTATGTCCTGATGGCGGATGCCGCCTAGAATCGCATCCTTGACCGTACCTATCCATTGCTCGACCGCGAGATGATCGGCCAGCCCCACCCGGATCGGCAGCAGGTTGGCGAAATAACCCACGGTACCGGCGTCGATCGTACGCCGCCGCCCTAAGGACGGCATCCCGAGCACCACCTCGTCTTGTCCGGCATAGCGCCCAAGCAGCAAGGCGCAGGCCGCGAACAACACCTGGTATACAGTCAGGCAGCGCTGTTGCGCGAATGTCCGCGCCCGCTCCACAGTGGCAAGATCGATCTCAAAACGGTGTTTGCCGGCGGCTGGCGGGCCAGCGTTCGCCGACGCGGCAGGAAAGCTGCTGCGCGCCGGCATGGCGCGCAGATGCTCGCGCCAGTAGGCCAATTGCTGATCGGCCTGGCGCGAACCCAGCCAGTCGCGCTGCCATGCAGCGAACCCGGCGTAGCTCTGGCCGGGGCCGGACAGTGCTGGCGGCAAGCCCGGTCCCTGGACCAGGCTTGCATATGTCTGCTTCAACTCTTGCACCAGGATGTCGAACGACCACATGTCGACCGCTATGTGATGGATGGCCAGCGCGATGTAAGTTGCGCCGGGCCCGGACGCCAAGGCACAGCGCCAGGTCTGCCGGCTCAGGTCGAACGGCAGCACCAGGGCGGCGCGCGCCGCATGCAAGGCTTGCTCGTCGTCCGCATGCCAGGTGGCGATCTGTTCGTATGCGGTGCCGCTGCAGGCCATCGGCTGTCCGTCCTGTTCCACGAACCTGACCTGCAGCGCATCATGGCGCGCTTCCACGCTGCGCAATGCGCGCGCAAACAAGTCATGGTCGAAAGCGCCGTTGACCTTGGCGACAAAGCCTTCGTTATATTGATGCGAGGTGCGATCGGCTTGCTGGATCAGCCATAGCGCAGCCTGTCCCGCCGTTGCCGGCTGCGCGGCGGAAGCGGCTGGTGCAGGAAGGGGCTGGGCCGGCGCCGCCGGATATCTCTGCGGCGCCAGTTCGGCGACCGCCGCAACCAGCGTGGCCAGGGTAGCGTCGCTGAACAAGAGTTCCGTCGGAATTTCCACCTGCAGGGCCGTATCGATCCGGTGCTTGAGATTCATCAGGGCCAGCGAATCGAGACCCAGCGAGGTAACCGAGCGGCTCTGGTCAATCGCATAAAAAGGGATTTTCAGCGTTTCCGCAATCAGGCTGAGCAAGAAGCCGCCAGCGATCTGCCGGCGCGCCTCTCCCTGTGCGCCTGACAGCAAGGATTGCAGCTCGGCGTACGGCTGGTCCGCCGCGTTGTTCGCCACCGGCGCGCCTGGACTTGTTTCCCACAACACTTTCAACTGGCCTGCCGCCAATCCCGCCCGCACGGCGCTGCGCTGTACTTTGCCGCTCGATGTTTTCGGGATCGAGCGCTCCTTGATCAGCACCACCCGAGCCAACGCCAGGCCATAGGCTGCGGAGATATGCTCGATGATGGCTCGTGCGATCTCCGGATACAGGCTTGCCGCCGTCCTGCGCCTCACTTCGGCGACGATGCAGATCACCCGCGACAGGTCGCCGACCGGCGCCTGTCCGTCATCGGCGGCGGTGAACGCTGCTACCCCGTCCCGTATCACATCGGCATGCGCGGCTACTGTGCTGGCTTCCAGATCGGAGGGATAATAATTGTCGCCTCTCAGGATAATCACATCCTTGCAGCGGCCGGTAACCACCAATTCCCCATCATGCAGGAAGCCGAGGTCGCCGGTGCTCAAGAACGGTCCGGCGCCATCGGCCGTATAGTTAGCAAACGCCTGTGCGGTCTGTTCTGGACGGTTCCAGTAGCCTTGGGCGACGTGCCCGCCCTTGACCCAGATCTCTCCGACCTCCCCTTCGCGGCAGGCCTGCCTGGTATCGCGGTCGACGATGGCGACTTCGCAGCCGTCCGCCGGGCGGCCGCAGCTGACTCGCTGGAACACCTTGCTGCGCCCTGCGGCCGAGGCCATGGTCTGTTCGATGACGGCAGCGGCAAGCGAACCCTTGTCGCCGCTGACCAGCAAAGTCGCTTCCGCCAGGCCGTAGCTGGGCCGGAACGCCTCTTTGCGAAAACCGCTGGGCGCGAAAGCGTCCGCAAAGCTTTCAAGGGTCGACAGCGCAATCGGTTCGGAACCATTGATCGCCACCTGCACGCAAGAAAGATCGAGTTCTTCCAGCTGTCCGGGTTTGAGCTTGTCCGCGCAGAGCTGCCAGGCGAAATTCGGCGCTACCGTCAGGGTCGCCCTGAAGCGCGACACCGCCTGCAGCCAGTACAACGGATTGGCCAGGAAATCCATGGGCGCCATCAGGCAGGTGCCGTAGCCGGCATACACGCCCTGCAACAGCGTCATCAAGCCCATGTCGTGGAACAAGGGTAGCCACAGCACGGCGCAGCTGCCGGCATGGTTGCCGCAGGTGCGCTGTATCATCTCTTCATTGGCCAGCAGGTTGCCATGCGAGACCATGATGCCCTTCGGCGCTTCGGTGGAACCGGACGTATATTGCAGGAAGGCGATGTCGTCCCGGCCGATAGCCGGAATACGCCAGTCAGGCGCAGCGGCATCGCCCGGCTCCGCCAGCAGCTCGTCGACGACCACGATTTCCATCGCCTGCAAGGCCGGATTATCCTGCATGAACGCGGATACCGAGGCATACTGCTTGCGGCACAGCAGGAGCATGCTGGGCTGCGCATCCTCTATCATCGCCTGCAAGCGTTCAAAATGGTGGTTGTTGCGCGGCGCGTAGGCCGGCACCGCAATGAAGCCGCCATACAGGCAGCCGAAGAAGGCCGTCACATACTCGATGCTCTGGGGACAGATGATCAGCACCCGGTCGCCCATGGCGCAGGACGCCGCAAGCCGGGCAGCGAGCCGGCGGGCATCCCGGTCCAGTTCGCCGAAGCTGAGTATATTGTCCTCCTCGCGCTGGTTCAGGTAGCGGTAAGCCAGCTTGTCCGCATCCACCTTGGCTCGCTGTTCGCATAATTCCACAAAATTCTTGAACATCGTCATCACGCGTCCCTCGCCCTCAAAACGGCCGCTTCCGGTCTTTGCCATTCATGGCTCAATAGCGCATAGCTGTACTCGTCGGACCATGTTCCCTTGAAGAAGATGTTTTCCCGGTAGTGGCCCTCGCGGCGAAAGCCATGGATGTCGAGCAAGCGCTGCGCGCGCAGATTCAGCACGTCTACCGTGGCAACCAGCCTGCGCTTGCCGAGTTCGGCAAACAGCAGCTGGATGACCGCGGACACGGCTTCCTGGGCATAGCCAAGGCGCTGGCAGGACAGGTCGAAGGTCACGCCCAGCTCGGCCTGCCGGCCGTCATCGAAGAAATGCACAGCCACGTCTCCCACCAGCACACCGTCGTCCTTGCGCTCGACCGCGATCTGGAACCATGAATCGTCGCTATCGAAGACGAGGCCATCCTGCTGCGCAAAGAATGCTTCGGCATCTGCCTCCGTATATGAGGACCAGCTCTGGTAGCGCGCCACATCGGGCTGGTTGCGGTATGCCGTGAATGCCGGCAGATCGCTCCTGGTGAAGGGGCGCAGCATCAGGCGCGCCGTTTCTAGAGGAAAAACTTCCATCGTCATGCTCCCAATTCAAAAAGTTGAAGTCTGCGTTGCGGGACACAGGATGGCGGCCATCGCCGCCACGGTGTCGCGAACCGCCTGATCGTCGATCATGTAGTGCAGCACGGCGCGGATGACGCCGTCGCCCAGTGTGCCCATGCGGATGCCGCGTTCCTGCAGTGCCTGGAGGAATGCCTGGTTGCCCTGGCCGCCGACGTCGAAGAAAACCATGTTCGTCTGGATTTTTTCGGAGCGCAGCTGCACGCCCGGCAGTCCGCGGATTTCTTGTGCCAGCCACGCTGCGCGCCGGTGATCCTCGGCAAGACGTTCCACCATCGAGTTCAAGGCTACCAGGCCGGCGGCGGCCATGATGCCGCCCTGCCGCAATCCGCCGCCCAGCATCTTCCGGTAGCGCTTGACGCTATCGATCAGCGCGGCGCTGCCGCACACCATCGAACCATACGGGGCACCCAGGCTTTTCGACAGGCAGAACTGGAGCGAATCGGCGTGTTCGGCGATTCTTGCCACCGGCACGCCGAGGCTGGCCTGCGCATTGAAAATGCGGGCGCCATCCATGTGTATCTTAAGACCGTGCTCGTCGGCCAGCGCCCTGACGCTGCTCAGGTATTTGAGCCCCAGCACGCGGCCGCCGCTCAGGCAATGGGGATTTTCCAGGGCGATCACGGCAGCGGGAGCGCACTGATAATCGGATTTGTCGCGAATCGCTGCACGCAGCAGTTCGAGCGGCAGAGTCCCGTCTTCAGCCGTCGCAACCGGATGCAGCAGCACGCCGCCGGCGACTGAAACGCCGCCGGCTTCATAATTATAGAGGTCCGAGCGGTCGCCCAGAAGCACCTCATGTCCGCGCGGGCATTGGGCCAGCAGCGCAGTCAGGTTGGCAAGCGTCCCGCTGGTCACGAATGCCGCGGCCTGTTTGCCCGTCCGCGCCGCCGAAACCGCTTCCAGTTCGCGCACGGTAGGATCTTCGCCATAGCAATCGTCGCCGACATCCGCGCTGAACATCGCTTGCCGCATCTCGGCTGTCGGCAGGGTCACGGTATCACTGAGAAAATCTATCATTGCCTTGCTCCACTTTTTTTTATCCGGCGCGCTTCTGCCGGCTTATTGTTCATGCGCCCGCAGCGCGGGCCGCTGTTCTTGAATGATCTTGATTTGCCGCGGACAGCCGCTGCATCAATCCTCGCATGCCGATATGAGCACCGCCACCCGTGCACGCCTGGCCGTCGCCGCCTCCCGCCACTCAGCCAACAGCTGCCGGTATTGCTGCGCGTCCTGTCGCAGGCGCGTGCGCGAACGGTGCAATCCGGCCTCCACCGTACCTGGGCCGCCGCCGTACTTGAGGCTGGCGCTGGCCTGCTCGATTTCCGCACACGGTTGCCGGGTCAGGTCGCGCAGGGCGGCGGCCGGGTCGCGCTGCGCATCGATAGCCTCTGCAATCAGCGCGCCGATCCTGTGGTGCGATTCATGGAAACTGATTTTCTGCTCCCGCACCAGCTGATTGGCGACCTGGGTCGCCGCCACCAGACCCTGTTCCGCCGCCGCCCGCATTTTCATCGCATCGCCCGCGATCCCCGCAACCATCAGGCGCAGCAGGTCGCAGCTTTCCTCGAAAGCCAGCACCGCACCGGCGCAATGGGAAACCGCCTCCGTGCCGACTTCCACCGAATTGCTGAACGGCGTCCGCTGCGATGCAAAGATGGCGGTATTGAGCGCGCCGGCCACCTGGGCCAGCTTGCCCTTTGCTATTTCCAGCAGATAGGGATTCTTTTTTTGTGGCATCAGCGATGAACTGCCGCTCAACTCGTCGGGCAATTCGAGGAACGCAGTCTCACGCATGGTCCACAGCTGCAGGTCATGCGCCAGGCGGCTCAGCGTAGTGGCGGCGATGGCCAGGGCCGACAGCAACTGCAGCACCAGGTCGCGGCTGGCGACCGCATCCAGCGCGCTGTCGAAACTGCGCCTGAAGCCGAGCAGCGCGGCGCTGGTCTCGGGCCGGATCGGGAAATCCGTGCCGGCCCCGGCTCCCGCTCCCAGCGGGCAAACCGACAAGCCATCGTCGATGCGGCCAAGCGCCGACTGGTCGCGTTGCAACGCGCTCTCAAGCGACCACAGGTAATAGCCGAAACTGCCCGGCTGCGCCGCCTGATATTGGCTGTATACCGGCAACGGCCAGTCCAGCGTCTGCTGCGCCTTGTCCAGCAGCGTCGCCCTGAGGCGCCATAACTTGCCGCTGCAGGCTTCGAACCAGGCGCGCACCTGCAGCTTGGCGACGCATGCGTTGATGTCATTGCGCGACCGGGCGGTATGAACCATGCCGCCGATTTCAACTCCCAGGCGATTGATGATCATTTGTTCGTACAGCGCATACGTGCCGCGCGGCGCCACGGCTTCGGCAATCGCGCTGAATCCTTCGGCGCGCTGCTGCACGAGCTCGCGCAACACCGCGGCAGCGCTGGCTGCATCGCAGATGCCCTCATCCACCAGCATCAGCAGGTGCGCCTCGTCGATCGCAACGAAGGCATCCAACTCGGCGAGCCGCGCAGCGCGGCCGGGCGGCTTGCGCACGATCGCCAGCGCTTCCGGATGCAGCGTGCGGCGGATGCGCCCGGTGCCGCCGTCAGGATCGCCGGCGGCATCATCGCCGATGACAACCGTCAGCAATCCATCCAGCGCCTGCAGTGCGAGCTCAAGCTGATCGCGCTCAGGAGCGCCGGCGATGACCAGGCCGATGCGGTCACGGTAGTCGCCGTCGAGATCGATCCTCTGGCCATTCGCCTTCAACGCGAAAAACGCCATGGATACCGCTGGAAAATCTTGCGTGGGCTGGAGCGCCTGGGCCAGCAGCACTCCCTTCCGGTCCGGCAGCACGAAACGGATTGCGGCAAAATCGTGGCGCTGCGGCCGCCAGTCAGGCGTGCCGCCAGCGTACAAATCGACCATTGCGCCCAGCACGTCGATCCCGCTTGCGCGCTCTATCGCCTGCGGGATCATGCCGCCGGCAAGGCGCGGGTTGATCTCGATGACGATTACCTTGCCGTCGCTGACCCGGCATTCGACATGGGCCGGTCCGAAGCGATGGCCGACCGCCTCCAGCGCACGCAGCGTCTCGGCGACGATGGCGTTGCGCAGGGAGGGTGCGATCGGAGCTGGAAAATCGTGCCCCTTCTCCACGAAGAACGGCAGCGGCCCGAGATGCTTGCCGGTCACCCCCAAGACCCGGAAGCCGAGCACGCTCCCCAGGCCGACCACCTCGACCGAAAATTCGGGGCCTTCGACATACGACTGCACCAGCAGCCTGGGCGACTGCGCCAGGCCGCGCTCGTTGCTGCGCGCCTGCAATATCTGCTCGCCGTGCACCAGCAGTTCAGCCGCGCTATGCACCAGCCGTACGCCGACGCTGCCGGAACCCATTGCCGGCTTCAATACCCGCGGATAACTCAAGTCATGCGCAAGCTGGCGCAATTTCCCGCTGCCATCCACCTCCACGGTGTCGGCGGCGCCGATGCCGGCGTCGCGCAGGCAGCGGTACAGCAATGCCTTGTCGCGGCAGGTCCCGATGGCGGCAGGATCCGAAGCCGGCAGTCCAAGGCGGCTGGCCACTTCGGCTGCGATCCCGATGTAGTATTCCGAAGTGGAAAAGACGGCGGCGATATCCGGGTACTGCGCCAGCACGGCGAGGATCTGTTGCGGATCGGAGGTATCGGCGACCACCGGGACTATCATTTCTTCCTGCAGAAAACCGTAGAGTTGCGGCCGGCTGCTCAAGAACAGCACTTCAAAACCGCGCAGCAAGGCCTTCTGCAAACAGATGCGACCGGTGCCGGTGGTGTTGCTTTCGATAAATACAAAGGTCTTCACGGGACTGCTCTCCGTCTGAAAGAAAATTGCCCGCGGGTCAAGCTTGCCGTCATCATGCGACGGCGGACGCCTTGCTGTCGCGGACCTGCTCCAGCGCGCTGCCTGGCGGCCGCGGCCGCCCCGTTACTTGCTGGTAGCTGCCGCGTTCCCAATCCAGGTAAGCCCAGGGAGCGGTCGCCGTTTGCGGGCTGAACGCTCTGTCCGGCGCCGCTGCGAGGGCCGTATCGGCATAGCCGCCGGCGCGCATCCAGGCATCGTCGTAGACCGAGTCGGCGTAGCGGTGGCCTTCGTCCGGGGCGATAAACACCACGGTCTTGCCTTGCTCGCGCAGCCACTCGGCGACCATGAACGCCGCCCCGGAAGTCGGTCCGCAGTACAAACCGTATTGCGCGTGCAGGCGCCGGGTGCTGGCATAGGCCTCGGCCGGAGAGACCCAATGCACCTGGTCAAAACAGCTATGGTCGAGATTGTTCGGATAGATCGAATTGCCGAGTCCGCGCAGCTTGCGCGGCCCGACCGGCAGCCCGAACAGCACGCTGCCGAAGGTATCGACGCCGACCAGCTTGATCGATGCATCGGTCTCCCGCAGCGCCTTGATGGTGCCGCAGGTGGATGCCCCCGAACCGACCGTGCCGACCAACACGACATCCTTGCCCAGGCTACGGATCAGCTGCGCGGCGAACCCCCGGTAGGCGCGCTGGTTGTCCAGGTTATCGTACTGCCGTGGCCAGAAGCCGCCGGGATTGTTGCGCAGCTGTTCCTGCAACGCTTCCAGCCGCAGCACCTGGACATTCGATCCGGCGGCATTCGATCCGACAATCTGCACCCGGCCGCCAAGCTGCTGCAGGCGCGCCTGCAGGCGCTCGTCGATGGCGGCGTCGCTGACAATATGAAACGGGATGCGCTTCTCGGCGCAGACAATGCCGAGTCCCATCGCAAAGGTTCCGCTGGAAGTTTCCAGCACCGGCATGCCAGGATCCAGCTGCCCTTCCGCCATCGCCTTCTCGACAATGTATTTGGCCGGCACCAGCTTCATCAGGCGAAACGCGGCCGCCACCAGACCCGGCCGCAACTGGATCAGGTCGGGATGGTCCATCGCGCTGGAGAAGCTGTCGTAAATCCGAGCTGAAGGTTCGTCAAAAATCGAAGTCATGATTCATTTCGCGCAATGGGTTGATTGAGCATCCACAGGTAGGTATCGGCTTCCGGACTGATGTCCTGCGCCGTCTGCAGCCATGGAGCCAGGCGCAGCTCGTCCGCCATGTCTGCCTGCTGCAATGCAATGGCGCGCCGATAGCTGCGGTAGGTCCATTCGACGCCGCTGGCGATCGCGCTCTTCAGCTCGTCCGCGAACTTGGTCGTCTCCAGCACATGCAGCGGCAGCTCGACATGCGTCGCCGGCGCGGTCTCTGCCGCCGCCGGAGCCAGGGATTGCACTTCGAGCCGGCCCAGATGATTCTTGCGGATATCGAGCAGAAAGCCGGCGCCGGCCGGAGACACGATGCGGACCCGGTAGTCGCCGGCCGGGACATGCCCGGTGCCGCCGATTTTGGCGCCGGGCAGCCGGTAGTAGGAGATCGAACCGTTTTCCAGCAGGACCACCTCCAGGCCGCGATAACGCAGCATCGACAAGTGGAAAAAATCGGTGATCAGCAAGCGCTCGGCATCGAGCCGGTGCACCCAATAGCAGATCGACGGCATTTGCGCGACCATTTTCCTGAAGGCGCCATCCAGGTGCTGCAGCTCGCCTGCGCTCAAGCGTTCGAATGGCATTTCACGACTGAAGAGCTGTTTCAGCATGCTTCTGTTTCCTTTCCCTCGGCCCGTCTGGCCATGATGAAAATCAAGAATGCACATGCGGCGATCAGGGCTGTCGACGCCATCACCTGATAAATCGCCAGGTACTGGGCCAGGTAGCTGTAGAGGAAATACATCACCGTGACGCTCAGCGACATTGCGAATCCGATCAGCGACAAGAAGGATGCGCGGACCCTGCTCGGCAAGCGGCCGTTGAAATAGTTGTTGGCGACCACGCTGGCGATAGGACTGATGACCATCATCAGGAAAAAGCCGGCGAAATCGATGGCTGCGACATTGAAGAACATCAGCGCAAGCATGACCGCCGTCAGCAAGGTGCTCGCCAGCACGACCGGATAGAAGCCGAGGAAAGACATGCTCCGTTGCAGCACCAGGTACGACAAGCCGATCAGCAGCTGGGCAGCGCAGAAAAACCAGGTAATGCGCTGCACGCTAAAGCCGTTTTCCTTGAACAGGGCCTGGCTGAAGGTAAAAAACGGCGTCGTGCAGGCGGCAAACACGACGAAGCCAAGAATCGGCAATCCCAGGGCGCGCCAGTTTTTCCGGATGAACGCCAGTAGCTCGCCTGTCACTTCCTTCTTCTGGTCGCCTTTGGCGCTTTCCTTGACCGGCGGCTCGATGGCAAACGACCATGCCGCCAGGGCCGTGGCATAGATGACGAAGTAGCCGGCATATACCGCTTCCCACGACACCGCCTGCAGCAGGCCGCCGGCCAGCACCGCAAAGGCGCCGGAGATCAGGCCCAGGGCGTTGGCCTTGAGCTGTATGCGGTTGAAGTCGCCGGTGCGGCCTTCGACCACCAGGCTGTCATAGAGCAGCGCAGTATCCGATCCATATACAAGGGCAAGCGCAAGGCCAAGCAGGGCATACAAGCAGAGGAAGGGCAAGAAGCCGTCGCTGACCATCATGCCCACTCCGAAGGCGCAATAGGCCAGCAGACCGAGCCAGACCGACCACTTCCTGCCGAACACATCGCCAAACAAGCCGGCGGGGACTTCCGTCAGGATGTTGGCCAGGAAGAAGGTCCCTTGCAGGATGCCGATCTGGTAAGCATTGAAGCCCTTATGCAACAAGAAGATAACGAAGATCGCCCGGTCGATCGCCGACAGCGTCAGCATCCGGTAAACCACGTAGATCAGCTCGTTGCGGCGGACCAGGGAGCCCGCTGCCGCACTGATGACCCTGAGGTCGTCCCTCTTCACGCCGGAATCCGAGATAGTCATGCCGGCATCCCGCGAGGCTGGCCGAGGCCGCTACTTGACAGTGTCATATACATTGACATTCCCATATTTCGACAGCATGCCAGTCGCATTGCTGAGGTTGAGCTGATGATCAGGCCGGCGGATGTCGTACAGGATCCCGATGCAGGTCCCGCTATGCGACGTCACCAGCCCGATGCCATTGGTCGCACGGCATGCCTCGTGCACGACTTCGAGATGCTTCTTCGGATTGATCTTCTGGTTGATATAGGCGCTGCGGGTCGAGACCCGGCCGATTTCGTCCACGTCCCAGTTGCGGAACGCCGCCACGATCCGGTCCAGCAGCCGGTTGAATTCATCCCTATGCTCGTGGTTATGCTGGTGCGCCAACCCTCTTCGGTGATACTCGAGGGTGTCGACCGTGCCGCCTTCGTCCAGCGACAGGATCTGCACGTCCGACAACCTTCCAAGCCGCGACCATAGCCTGCCCTTGCGCTGCAGGTAGACCACCGATTCCGGATACATGACGCCGTCGGTTGGCTCTATATCGCTCATGTAGCTGCACAGGTCGCTGAGCGGCAGCTCCTTGCCCATATAGGTTTCAACCGCGCGCGCCGTCGCCAGCAGGTCGGCGGACGAACTGCTGAGCCCCTTCCCGCTGGGTATGTCGCAATCGATATAAAAGGTGCCGCCCATCCCTTGCCCGTAGTGCTTGAGGATGATCCGCGCCAGCGCCGCGGCCTTGGTCTTGACGCTCGGGATGGTGTGGATTTCGGTTTTATCGAAGTCCGGCACGAAATAGCTGACTGAATATTTCTGGATGGGTAGGGTTACGAGAAAATCGGCATCGTCCTCGTGCAGCACGCCTTGCAGCAGCTCGCCGAACGAGCAATACGAGATTCCCGCCGCCGTTTTCATTCCCGGTGGTGATGGTAAAACCATAGGCTCCAACATATTCAAGGGTGGACGGACCATCGGCTCGCCTGATGCGCATCGAGCAGCGATTGCAATTGCGCCAGAAGCTCGCCGAGCGCCTGGCCGCCGCATGAGCCATAGGAATTCTTCCGGGTCGCCATGTCTTCCGCGGTGATCGTGTGGATATCCTCGGAAAACAGGGCGCTGGCGGCGGCAAAGTCGGCATGCGGCAGGCTGGAGATGTCGGCCTGCCGGCTGTCGGCCAGCTTGACCAGTTCGCCGACAACCCGGTGCGCCTCGCGGAACGGCATGCCTTTGCGGACAAGATAGTTGGCGTATTCCGTGGCGATGATATGACCGCCCTGGAGCGCCTGCCGCATCCGCTCCGGCAGCGGCTTCATGGTACGCACCAGCTCTGTCAGGATGCCGAGCGACGACATGCAGTTGTCGAGCGCGGCGAACCATGCGGTCTTGTCTTCCTGCAGATCCTTGTTGTACCCGAGCGGCAGCGCCTTGAGCAGGGTCATCAGGGTCATTGCATTGCCGATGACCGATGCCGATTTGCCGCGCACCAGCTCGGGCACGTCGGGGTTTTTCTTCTGCGGCATGATCGAGCTGCCGGTGCAGTAGCCGTCCCCCAAGGCAAGGAAACCGAATTCCTGGCTGGTGAACGAAATGATTTCCTCCGACAGCCGCGACAGGTGGATCATCAGATTTGCCGCGTGCGCGCCAAACTCCACCAGATAATCGCGGTCGGATACGGAATCGATGCTGTGCAGCGTCGGTTCCCTGAAGCCGAGCAGGCTGGCCGAATATTTGCGGTCTATCGGCAAGCTGGTTCCGGTGGATGCGCAGGCGCCGAGCGGGCTTTGGTCGGCGCGCGCCAAGGCATCGAGGAAGCGGCTGCGGTCGCGCTCCAGCATCACGACGTAGGTTGCCAGCCAGTGCGCATAGTAGGTGAATTCAGCCCGCTGCAAGTGCGTATAGGATGGCATCAGCAGGTCCGGATGCTGCCGGCAATGCTCCAGCAAGGCTTGCTGGAACTTGCCGATGGCGTCGACCAGCTCGCGCGTGGAGCGCATGAAGAAGATGCGCTGGGCGGTCGCCTGCTGGTCGTTGCGGCTGCGGGCGGTGTGCGTCTTCTTGCCGAGTTCGCCCACTTTCCTGACCAGCAGCGCCTCAAGGTTCATGTGAATGTCTTCGAGTTCCACCTGCAGCTTGATGTCTCCGCTGCGCCACTCATGGCGGATCTCGTCCAGCGCGCCTGCCAGCGCCGCATGCTCGGCGCTCTCCAGCAAGCCCACCGAGCGCAGCATTTCAATATGGGCATGCGTACCGTCGATATCGGATTCGAACAGCCGCTCTTCGAGCGGCAGGCCGGTATTGAACGCCACCAGGCCGGCAGTCATCGTTTCGCTGAAACGGCCTGCCCACGGATTAGCCAGCGCCTTGCTCATGCCGCAACCTCTTCCGAGCGGCTGCTGCGGGCAGCTTCAATGCCGATCCGCATGCCGATGGTGTTCAGGAAGCCGGTGGCGTCCTCGCCGCTGATCGCCTGCCCTGCATGCAGGGTGACCAGATCGCGCGAGTACAGCGTATTTCCTGACTGTACGGCGGACGCTGTGCACGAGCCTTTGTAAAGCTGCACCCGGACCTCGCCGCTGACATATTTCTGGGTGGCGTCGACCAGGGCCTGGATGCATTGGCGCTCGTCGCTGAACCACAGGCCGCGATAGACGATATCGCCATAGTCGTCCGACAAGACGTTGCGCAAGCGTTCAACATCGCGGCTAAGCGTAATCTTTTCCAGCTTGCGATGGGAGGTATGCAGGATCACCAGCGCCGGATTTTCGAAGATGCCGCGCACCTTGAGCCCGTTGATGCGGTTCTCGATGATATCCTGGAAGCCGACGCCGTTGCGGGCGCCGATCTTGTTAAGACGCTGCACCAGGTCGACCGACCCCAGTTCGACGCCGTCCAGCGAAACCGGCACGCCCTTGCGGAAACCTACGCTGACGGTCTCTACCGCATCCGGCGCCGCGGTCGGCGGCGTAATCCAGTTGGCGTCGCTCCACTTGAACTCGTTGGCGACGCTTTCCAGGTAGTCGCCCTCGGTCGTGATATGGACCAGATTTTCATCGTGGCTAAGCAGGTTGTCGATGCTGCTGTCGACCGGAATCTCGTGCTGCTGGCAATAGGCAAACATGTCTTCGCGTGATTTCAGCGACCAGATGCGCCATGGCGCGATCGTCGGCAGTTCGGGCGCGAGGATTTTGGCGGTCATCTCAAAACGCACCTGGTCGTTGCCCTTTTGCGTGCAGCCATGCGACAGGTAATCGACGTCGTGCTTGCGCGCATATTCGATCAAGCCTTTGGCGATCGCCGGCCGGGCCAGCGGCGTGCCCAGCAGATAGTCCCGCTCATACGCTGCGTTGGCCTTCAGCGCGGGAAAGATGTAATCGTTGATGAAGGTCTCGCGCAGATCTTCAATCACCAGTTCGTCGGCGCCGGCGATCTTGGCGCGCCGCGCCAGGCGCTCCCAGTCTTCCTTTTGTCCGAGGTTGGCGCAATAAGCGGTGACCCGGCACTTGAACTGATGCTTCAGGAAATGCAGTGCGGTGGAAGTGTCCAAGCCGCCCGAATAGGCCAGCAGAATATGTTTTGGTTTCATGTCAGCTCCTGTTTGATTTGTAGATACGTCATCCGCCGCGGGAACCCGCGATCGCTACCCGACCAGGTAGTTGTCGCGCTTGCCCAGGGTTCGGTTGATGTTGTCGATGGCTTCTGAAAACTCGACGCCGATGCGGTACTTCTTGCCGTCGATCTGCATCGTGCAACCGCCGCTGCCGGAGAAACTGAATACCCGCAGCATGTTGATGAGATCGCGCGCCACGTAGGTTGCATAAGGGTCGATTTCAAGCGCCTGGTTGGTTTCGGATATCTTTTTACGGGTGCCGCGATGCAGCTGCCTGAAAACCTTGTAGCTGCCCGCTTCCAGGCAGGGCCAGGTCAGCTCGAACAATTCGACCGATGCGGCTACATGCTTGTCATAGATGATGTCGCCGGTATCCGTACCGTCGATCAATACCAGCTTCTGGCTGATGACCGGCCCGGCGTCGACCTCGGAAGCGATCCTGTGGATGCTGACGCCGGCCGGCGTGCCGTCCAGCACAGCCCAGGCGTAGTAATAGAAGCCCTTGTTGTAAGGCAGGTATCCCGGGTGCAGGTTGATGGCGTCCTTGCCTGGCAGCTTGATGAAGCGGTCGTCAAGGATGTAGTCGAAGTAGATCGACACCAGGAAATCCGGCTCCAGCGGCGCGATCAGCTCATCGAAGCGGCTGCGCGCATCCGCGATCTCGATCACCGGAATTCCCCTGAGCGCGCACAGCGCTTCGATTTCATCGAGCTGCGTCGCGTTGTGGCGCGGATGGACGATAGCCGCAACCACATCCACCTGAGGCCGGTATGCCAGGTACTGAAGTACCTTGAATCCAGCTGCGTTATCGATGCAGAGCAGTACCTTTTCGTGCTTGTTTTCATTCATGCGATAGTCCAATACAGTATCATCCTGATGTCAGGTTTTGGCCCGGCTCGATTGCTCAGCTATCGAGGCCGCGATATTTGAGGACGTAGCAGATGCCGAAGCCCGAAGGATCCGCTTTCGGGCTGGTTACCTCGTCGCGGACGATGTCGAAACCGGCTTCAGCGAAAATCTGGTCCCATTCCTTCTTCGGCAGCAACAGCTGGTTGGTGAACGGATGCAGCAGGAAATACGGGTTGTAATAGCCGCGCCCCATCGGCGACTGCATCACCTCCCGGTTGTCTATGTCGTAGTCCACTTCCATCACCATGAGATAGCTATCGGCGAACTTCCTGCCCAGCTTGGACAGGTACTCGACAAAGGCGGGCCGGCCGATCTGGGAAACGATCTCTTGCAGTACGAAGCCGAACAGGATGAAATCCGGCTTTTCCGTGATCTCGTAATCGAGGGCATCGACGTTGACCAGGCTGACCTGTCCCTGCAGGCCCAACTCGGCCACTTTCCGCAAGCCCGCCTCGTAGGCGTTTTTGTCGGGCTCGATGCCGATCGCGCGGATGCCGTCCAGCTCCTTCGCCAGCGCGCACAGGTAGAGCGCATTGCCGCAGCCGAAATCGACGATATGCTTGGCGTCCGGCTTGACCGACTGGATGAAGGCCTTGGTCATCGGGATCGTGTCGTACCTGGAAATCTGGCAGCTGCCGGTGCCGACCCACATGCCGTCGCGCTTGTAACCGGCTATGCCTTCCTGCAGCATGGCGCCGACGTTGGAAAAGATGTTGTCATAGCCGCCGATCAGGATGTTGAACCATCCTTCGTAATGCTTGATGCGCGAACCGTAATCCGACAGGCGGAACGAAACCTTGTCGCCGTGCGTTTCCTTGAGCAGCAAACCTTCGACGGCCAGGTATTCGAATACGGTACGCAGCAGAGACACGTCCAGCGAGCGCTTGGCGGCGATTTCCTCGAGGCTCCTGGCTGCGAGCAGATCGTCGAACACGCCGAGCTTCAGCATCTGGAATATCACCTTGGCGCCGACGAATCCCTTGACGTAATCGAGCGTCTTGAATACTTCCGACTGGAACCAGCTGGAATCGAGGATTTCGTCGACGGACAGTTCTTCTTCCCGCTCAATGTTGCGAACTAGTGTTGCAGTGTTCATTAAATCACCTTATGAATGTTGGAATACTCGGCCAGCACTGCGATCAGCCGGCTGTTGTCTGCCGCACTGCCGATACTGATTCTGATGTGCTTGCCGAGGCCGAACTGGCTGGCGTCCTTTACCAGGATGCCCCTCAGCGCCAGGAAGTGCGCTGCAGCTTCTACCTGCTCGTGCCCGAGCAGGACAAAATTCGCTTCCGAAGGCGCCACCCGGTAGCCAAGATCGCGCAATGCCAGCTCTACCCGGCGCCGTTCATGCAGCGTGGTCCGGATATGGGCCTCGCGTACATGATCGTTTTCGATGGCGGCTTCCAGTGCATGAAGATCAAGCACGCCAACATTGCAAAACCATTGCCTCTGTTTCATCGCAGCGATGATGGCTGCTTCGCCGAACACCACCCCAAGCCTGAGCCCCGCCAGCCCATAGGATTTGGAGAAGGAACGGAATATCAGTCTGTCGCTGCCGTACTCCAGGCCGCGGTCGCGGAAAGACGAGTAGTCAACATAGGTTTCATCGATCAGCAACTTACCAGCCCGCTGCTGCAGCAAGTCGAGCTGCTCCGCCCTCAGCGCCAGGCCAGTCGGATTCGACGGATTGGCAAGGACCACGAAATCATTTTTCGTTACCTGCTCCAGGTCCTCTTGCCTGAGCGCCAGGTCCGCGTCCAGTCCGATCTCGAAATGCGTCAGCCGGTTGACCTTGATCCGCCCGCGGTAGCCATCGAATCCAGGCCAGGCCGTGACAAAGCGCATCGACGAAAATTCGGCGCAGATGCGGTCGAAACACTCGTCGATTCCACGCACCAGCATCAGGTTCTCTTGCGGATGTCCGAAATGGCCGGCCAGTTTCTGCATGACCCGTATTTCCGTGGCGAAGGGATAGCGGTTGACGCTTTCCACCGCGGAGCCGATGCCCTGCTTGACGCCGCTGGCGACCGCTTCCGGGTTTTCGTTATAGGCCAGGCCGATCAGCTTGCCTGGCCGATGCGTTCCGGACGCGGACTCCAGGCCCTTCATTTCTGCGTTGCTCAAAATTCCATCCTTGCCATATTCCAGTCATCCTTGGTTTTCAATGCACACGCCTCGATCACGAAGCATTCCCTGAGCGCGGCGGCGGATTCAGGCCGGCGCGCTCGTTGTCCATGCCGTTCCGGCGCCGCCCTGCGAAGGCCCGTTTGACGACATCGCCAAAGAACCCCGGAGCCAGCTTGAACAGCTGCGGATAAGAGATGAAAAATGTCGAAACTGAAATCGACACATCCATCGATATCACGCAATGCCCCCAGTTGCGCGGGATATGCAAGCTCTCTCCCGGTTCGATGACGACCTCGTAAGGCGTGCAGTAGCGAAAATTGGGATACTTGTCGAAATCCGGATTTTCCATATCGACCGGACTGAACAGATCGGCCACGGTATAAGTCGCTCGCTCGAACTGGCCGATATACAAATTCTTTCTCACCTGTTCAGACGGAAACAGGTACACCTTCTTGCGTCCGATCACCTGCGTCAGGAAATTCGGCATCGGATCGATATGCATGGGCGAGTGCGTACCCTTGGGACCAATCCACAGATACGAGCCCATCTGCGCACCGGGAATGCGCCGGATATGCCGCCTGGCATAAGGATGCGCCGGCAGGTCCTCGCGCAAGCCCGGAAAGCTCTTGCGGAAGGGATGCGAAGCCATGTAGTACATCAGCTCAGGCTGGTCGCGCAGGATCTGGATCAATTCGCCGAGCTTGAGCTTTTGAATGCGCTGGTTTTTCAAATAGCCTTGCGCGCTGTTGTTGCCCGGCCCGCGCTGCCCGGCTTCAAAGCACTCGACGCGAACGCTTTCATCGCCAAATTTTTCCTGGAAATAGTCAAGCGACCATTTCTGCATTGCCGGCCAATGCCCAAGCGCCCCGGCAATCTTGACCGGGCGCTCCCGCGCCATGAAATACTTCTGGAAATCCTCCTCCCTGGGCCTGACCAGGGTTTCGATTTGCAGGAATTCATCGTACGGCATAGTCGTCCTCGTTTGCCGCCTGCGGGTTCAGGCACTCACGCGCGCTGCGCGGCGCCATGCCTGCCCAGAGCCGCTCGACGCGTTCCAGGCATTGCTGCTTTGAGGCCGGTTCGCCGACAATCACCCAGCCGGCCGACAAGCTGCGCCCCTGCATCCAGACCGAATATTGCTCCTCGTTGTTCTTCACCACGAAATACAAGTCTTCGTCCACAATCGACTCCCTGTACAAAAGAAATACCCGCTAATATCCTCCGGCGCAGCAGGAGGCTTGCGTCAAATAAAGAAGCCCAGGACGGCCATGAACGCCAGAATCACGAAGCCTTCCCCGAGCGCGGAGGCGGGGGCGGATTCAGGCCGGCGCGCTCGTTGTCCATGTTCTTCCAGCGCCATCCTTCGTAGGCCCGCTTGACAACTTCGCCAAAGAATTCCGGGACCAGCTTTAACAGCTGCGGATAAGAGATGAAAAATGTCGAGACCGAAATGGACACATCCATCGATATCACGCAGTGCCCCCAGTTGCGCGGGATATGCAGGCTCTCGCCGGGTTCGATGATGGCCTCGTAAGGCGTGCAGTAGCGAAAATTGGGGTACTTGTCGAAATCGGGATTTTCCAGATCGACCGGGCTGTAGCTGACGCGCTCGAACTCGCCGATATAGAGATTCTTCCGCGCCTGCTCAGGTGGAAACAGGTACACCTTCTTGCGCCCCATCACCTGCGTCAGGAAGTTCGGCATCGGATCGATATGCATGGGCGTATGGCTGCCCTTGGGACCAATCCATAGATACGAATCCATATGCGCCCCTGGAATGTGCTCGATATGCCGCTTGACATAAGGGTGCACCAGCAGATCCTTGCGCAAGCCCGGAAAGGTCTTGCGGAAAGGATGCGACGCCATGTAGTACATCAGCTCAGGCTTGTTGCGCAGGATCTGGATCAGTTCGCCCAGCTTCATCTCTTGAAAGCGCAAATGCTTGACGTAGCCTTGCGGACTGTTGTTGCCCGGCCCGCGCTGTCCGGGCTCAAAGCACTCGACGCCAATGGTTTCATCGCCAAAATTTTCCTGGAAATAATCGAGCGACCACTTCTGCATTGCCGGCCAGTGTCCGAGCGCCCCTGCGATTTTGACCGGACGTTCCTGGTCCATGAAATGCTTCTGGAAATCCTCCTCCCTTGGGCGGACCAGGGTTTCGATTTGCAGGATCTCATCGTACGGCATAGTCGCCTCCGCTTGCCGGCAGCTGATTCACGTGCTCACGCACGCTGCGCGGCGTAATGTCCGTCCAGAGCTGCTCGACGCGCTCCAGGCATTGCTGCTTTGAGGCCGGTTCGCCGACAGTCACCCAGCCGGCGGACAGGCTGCGCCCCTTCATCCATACCGAATATTGGTCCTCGTTGTTCTTCACCACGAAATACAAATCTTCACCCACAATCGACTCCCTGCACAAAATAATTGCCAGCCAATATCCCCTGCGCCGCAGGGGGCTTGAGTTCAATAAAAAACGTAGAACAGCTCAGAAGACCGCACGCTTATCAACGAACGTCGTTTCGATGCCGAGGTCCCACTATGCGTATGGATTCAGGCGGGCCTGTTCGTCATCCCTGTCTTTGCGCAGCCATCTTTTCATTACGATCTTCGCGCATGCCGCAAGGTAGCCTGGGGCCAAACGCAATAACTGGCCGTAGGTGACAAAGAAGGTATTGATAGAGATTGAAATATCCATGGATATGACGCAGTGCCCCCAAAGCCTCGGAATAAACAAGGTCTCTCCAGGATGGATAATCGTTTGGTACGGGGTGCAGAATTGATAGTTAGGATATCGCTCCAGGTCAGGATTCTCGAAATCCACAGGACTGAAAGGCTTGAATTCAAATTCGCCTATGTACAGGTTCTTGCTCGATTGATCCGGTGGAAAAAGATATACCATCTTCCTGCCCACAACCTGGGTCAGGAAATTTGGCATCTGATCGTTGTGAATCGGCGTAAACGTGCCCTTGGGTCCTATCCATATATAGGAGTCCATGGTGGCGCCCGGAATATGCTTGACGCACCCTTTCAGATAGGGAAACGCTGCGATATCGTCTTTTAGCTTAGGAAACTGTTTTCGGAACGGACGGGCGGCCATGTAGTACATATGGTCCGGTTGCGTCAAAAGAATATTGATCAATTCCTTCAGTTTAAATTGCTTGAAGTACTGAAATTTGCTATAGCCCTGAGGGCTGTTATTGCCGACCCCGCGTTGATCAGGCTGGAAGATTTCGGCCAGCACCGTTTCATCGCCGCAATGCTGTCCGAAATAACCAAGCGACCATTTTTTCATCGCCGGCCAATCTTCGACTGCCCTTAGAATCTTCACCGGCTTTTCCTTCTTGAGGAAATGCTCCTGAAAATCAACGACCTTGGGTTTTACAATAGTCTCTACCGGCAGATATTCGTCATATGGCATAAACAGTTCCTCATCCTGCCTGTTGTTCAAGGTGCTCGCGCACGCTACGCGGCGTCATGTCCGTCCAGAGCTGCTCGATGCGCTGCAGGCATTGCTGCTTTGACGCCGGTTCGCCCACTACCGCCCAGCCGGCGGGCAGGCTGCGTCCCTGCATCCAAATCGAATATTGGTCCTCGTTGTTCTTCACTACGAAATGCAAATCTTCACCCACAGCCGACTCCCTGCAAAAAAAGAAACGCCAGTCAATATCCCCCGACCTGGCAGGGGCTGAGTTCAATAAAGAAACGTAGAACGGTGCAAATGCTGAATGCCCTGACGGGCATTTTTCGCGACGGGAAATTGCGCGGTATTTGATAGCGCCAACACCCTCTGCTGTCTTTTCATGACGCGCCACGAACCCAGGTCACACTCATGCCGACGCAGCGGCGATCGGAATAAATATTTTCCTCGCCAAATAATTTCCACCCAGGAATATTAGTCATTGCAAACCGGGATGGGCATCAGGAAACCGCTGTATTTATGTAGGCTGGATGGGAAAATTCAGGTAAGGATTGCCCTACCCGCGAGATGAGGAAGGAGAAGCGTGCGCTTGAAAAACGGCAATCGATGGAAGTTAATTTGGCATGGACTATAACTAAACATAATACAAAATGATCGCGGCAGCCCCGCGCTATCGGGAAAAAGGTAAATATGATTTTTTCCGGCGAACTAAAGCATATATAAGGGACTATTTCCCTGGCGAATCATCGTCGTGCGCGCTAGAATCCCAAGACAAAATTTGGGAGGATTTGACCTGTGATGTGCACTACCCGTCGTTTCACACTAGCCGCTCTCGCCCTCAGCATCTCGTCATTCAACGCCGCAGCGGCGACCCCGAATGACACAGCACCGCTGGGAAAACTACCACGCTGGGCCCAACCCCTGGCGTATCACCTCGACTTGCGCGTCGACCCGCAACAGTCCGCCTACAGCGGCAGCGCCACCATCGACCTCGAACTCAAGCAAGCCGCCGATCACCTGTGGCTGCACGGCCAGGACCTGAGCGTCGGCAAAGTCAGCCTGAGCGACAGCGCGAACCATGTCCATGCCGCGCGATACAAGGTTGCCGCGAAAAAGGAAGGCGTCGCCACTGTGGAGTTCGGCCAGACGCTGCCGGCCGGCCGCTATCGCATGACGCTGGAGTACAGCGCGCCGTTCAACCAGCAGCTGGAAGGCGTATACAAGGTCAGCAGCCAGGGCGCGCCCTATGTCATCACGCAGATGGAAGCGATCAGCGCGCGCTATGCATTCCCCGGTTTCGACGAGCCGTCTTTCAAGACCCCGTTCACGCTCAGCCTGACCGTGCCGGAAAGCCAGGTCGCGGTCGCCAACACCCGGCAAGTGGCGGAACAGAAGCTCGACAAGGGCTGGCGCAAGCTCAGTTTTGCCGCCACCAAACCGCTGCCGACCTATCTGGTGGCCTTCGCGGTCGGTCCGTGGGACGTGGTCGGCGGGCCGCAGATTCCGGCGACCCAATGGCGCGCCCATGCGACGCCGCTGCGCGGCATTGCGCCGCACGGCGAAGGCGAGCGCATCAAGCCGGCGCTGGCGCAGACCCCGGCCATCATCACGGCGCTGGAAGACTACTTCGGCCTCGGCTATCCCTTCGACAAGGTGGATTTGCTGGGAGCGCCCGACTTTGCCGCCGGCGCCATGGAAAATCCCGGCCTGGTCACCTTCCGCGATTACCTGATGCTGCAGGACGCCAACTCGCCGGCGCAAAATGTGCGCAGCTCGTTCAACATCAACGCTCATGAACTGGCGCACCAATGGTTCGGCGATACCGTCACCATGCCATGGTGGGACGACCTGTGGCTCAACGAAGCGTTCGCCACCTGGATGCAAGCCAAGATCACGCAGCAGCTGCATCCGGAATACCGCGCCGACCTGGGACTGATCAGCGGCGCCAATTACGCCATGCAAAGCGACAGCCTGGTCAGCGTGCGCAAGATCCGCCAGCCGATCACCGGCAACGGCGATATCGGCACGGCTTTCGACAGCATCACCTACGAGAAAGGCGCCGCGGTCCTGAACATGTTCGAACGCTACCTCGGCGCGGACACTTTCCGCCAAGGCGTGCGCGCCTATATCAAGCAGCATCAGTTTGCCAGCGCCACCGCGGACGACCTGGTGAGCGCGCTGGCCAAGGCTTCGGGCAAGGACCAGCGCTTTGCCAAGGCCATGCAAAGCTTCCTCGACCAGGCCGGCGTGCCGCTGGTCGACACCGCGCTCAGCATGGAAAACGGCAAGGCCGTGCTGCATCTGAAACAGCAGCGCTACCTGCCGCTCGGCTCCAGCGGCGACGCCCAGCGGCTGTGGGGCATCCCGGTCTGCGTGCGCTATAGCATTGCCGGCGGCGACGCCAGGACGCAATGCGAACTGCTGGACCAGGCACAAGGCAAGATGGAGCTGCCCGGCGCCACCGCCGGCAGCTGGTACATGCCGAATGCAGATGCCGCCGGCTACTACCGTTTCGACATGGCGCACGACGACCTGGTGCGCCTGACCGGCAACCTGGCGCAGCTGCCGGACACCGAACAGCTGGCCTACGCAGACGCCATCAATGCCGGCTTCGGCCGTGGCGACCTGGATGCCGCCGCAGTGCTGGCGGCCGCGCCGCGCCTGGCGCAGTCGAACACGCGCGAAGTGGCGACGGCCCTGATTCCCACCCTCAGGTGGCTGGCGAAATACGAAGTCCGCAGCGACGCCCAGCGCAATCGCCTGACCGACCTGGCGCGTACAATGTATCTGCCGCGCCTGCAGCAGCTCGGCTACCAGCGCCGCGCCGGCGAAAGCCAGGACGATGCGCTGCTGCGCGCAGCGCTGGCCCAGTTCCTGGCGCTCGACGTCAAGTTGCCGGAAGTACGCCAGGCCCTGCTGCTGCAAGGCGACAAGGCACTGGAGAAAAACGCCGACGGCAAGCTCGACCTGGCGGCAGCCAATCCTGACCTGCTGCGTGCCGTGCTGTCGGTCACCGCGCAAGAACAAGGGACGCCGGCAGTCGATGTCTTGATCAAGGCGCTCGGCAGCACCAGCGACCCGGCGCAGCGCATGGCGATCCTGAGCGGCCTGGGCGCCGCCACCGCCTCGGCCAGCGCCCAGCGCGCCCGCAACCTGGCGCTGGACCCGCTGGTCAAGGTCGGCGAAATGAGCACCTTGCTGCGCGCCAGCCGGGAAGACGGCGAAGGCCGCGAAGCGCTGTGGAAGTGGTTTACACTCAACCATGAACAGCTGATCAAACGCAGCGGTGAAACTTCCGGCGGCCGCTTGCCGGACCTGGTGGCCGGCGACAGCTGCTCGCAAAGCGAGGCCGACCGCCTGAGCGCCTTCTTCCAGCCGTTGCTGGGACAGTTGCCGGGCGCCGACCGCGGTCTGGCGCAAACCCGCGAAAAGACCCTGCTATGCACGGCCTTGCGCGAAAAACAAGATCCGGCGGCGATATTGCGGTAAAGGATGGACAAGAAAATAAACAGGGATTTGCAATAGCTTTATAGAATGCCTTACCAGGCTGTTTTTTCCGATGACTTCTCATAAGGATTACCTACTCGTGAAACGCTCTCTCATCTGTGCAGCTGTGCTGACACTGGTTGCAGGCTATACCTGCTCCACCGCCAGTTTTGCCCAAACACCCCGTACCGTCGCTGCCGCAGCCATGACAAGCTCGGCCAAGCAGGTCAGCGGCATCGATATGGCGAACGCCGACCTGGCGGTGCGCCCGCAGGACGATTTCTACAGCTACGTCAATGGCAGCTGGCTCAAGAAAACCGAAATCCCGGCCGACAAGTCGTCGTGGGGCGCCTTCTATGAGCTGCGTGAAAATTCGCTGACCCAGCTGCACACCATCGTCGATGCCGTCAGCGCCGAGAAAGACCTGAAAGCTGGCTCCAACAAGCAAAAGATCGCCGACCTGTACGCCAGCTACATGGATGAGCCGGCGCTCGAAAAACTCGGCATCAAGCCGCTCGAAGCAGAGTTCGCCAGAGTCGACGCCTTGAAGGACAAGAAACAGATCCCGGGCCTGATCGCCCATCTGAACAGCATCGGCGTCACTGCTCCCTACGACCTTGGCATCCACCAGGACGCCAAGGATTCGAGCAAGGTCATCGCCGATCTCGGCCAGAGCGGCCTCGGCTTGCCGGACCGCGACTACTACCTGAAAGCCGACGACGCCAAGCTGAAAGACACGCTGGCCAAGTACCGCGCCCATGTCGAAGCCATGCTGACCAAGTCCGGCGACAAGGCTGCCAAGAAAAACGCCGCCAGCATCGTCGCCCTGGAAACCGCGCTCGCCAAGATCCAATGGACCAAGGTCGAGCTGCGCGATCCGGTGAAGGCGTACAACCGGGTGGAACTGGACCAGCTGCACACGCTGGCGCCGCATTTCGAGTGGGACGGCTACCTGGCCGGCGCCGGCCTGAAAGACAAGGTCAGCTACCTGGTGATCAGCCAGCCGACCTACATCAAGGGCCTCGACAAGATTCTGCAAGACACGCCGCTGCCGGTCTGGAAAGCCTATTTCAAATGGCATGTGCTGAGCAGCTACGCATCCCAGCTGTCGAAAGAATATGTCGACCAGAACTTCTCGTTCAAGGGCACCGTCCTGCGCGGCGTGCCGCAAAACGAGCCGCGCTGGAAACGCGGCATCAGTGTGGTCGAAGCCGGCATCGGCGAAGGCCTGGGCCAGCTCTATGTCGAGCAGTTCTTCCCGCCTGAGAACAAGGCGCGCATGGAAAAGCTGGTGGCCAACCTGATCGCTGCCTACAACCAAAGCATCGACGGCCTGGACTGGATGGGCCCGGATACCAAGAAGCAAGCGCAAAAGAAACTGTCGACCCTGATGCTGAAGATCGGCTATCCGGACAAGTGGCGCGACTACTCCAGCCTGGTCATCAAGCGTGACGACCTGGTCGGCAACACCATGCGCGCCAGCGAATTCGAATTCAAGCGCAATATCGACAAGCTGGGCAAGCCGGTCGACCGCGCAGAATGGGGCATGACGCCGCAGACCGTGAACGCCTACTACAACCCGGAACTGAACGAAATCGTGTTCCCGGCAGCCATCCTGCAACCGCCGTTCTTCAATGCCAACGCGGATGACGCAGTCAACTACGGCGGCATCGGCGGCGTGATCGGCCATGAAATCAGCCACGGCTTCGACGACCAGGGCAGCCAGTACGATGAAATCGGCAACCTGCGCGACTGGTGGACCAAGGAAGACCACGAGAAATTCGCGATCAAGACCAAGGCCCTGGTACAGCAATACAATGCCTACAGCCCGGTCCCCGGCTACAAGGTCAACGGTGAACTGACCCTGGGCGAGAACATCGCCGACAACTCCGGCCTGGCGATCGCCTACAAGGCTTACCACCTGTCGCTGGACGGCAAGACCCCGCCGGTGATCGACGGCCTCACCGGCGACCAGCGCCTGTACCTGGGCTGGGGCCAGGTATGGCGCGCCAAGGTGCGCGATGCGCAAGCGATCGTGTACGTGAAAACCGATCCGCACTCGCCGCCACGCTTCCGCGGCAACGGCACGCTGGGCAACCAGCCTGGCTTCTACAGCGCCTTTGACGTCAAGCCGGGCGACAAGATGTACCTGCCGCCTGAGCAACGCGTTATCATGTGGTAACAACCTGACGCCGTCATGCAGTCCTGAAAGCCACCGAAGCCACCGATTTGTCGGTGGCTTTTTTATGGTTCTTCACGGATTACAGGGGTGCATCGGTTGTACGTACGGGTGTATTGAGGTCCCCTTGAGACGCAATGATTTCTACACGCCGGTTTGCCGCACGGCCGGCGGCGCTGGCATTGCTGGCCACGGGTTCGCTATCGCCACGGCCAATGATGTCCAAGCGATTGCTGGCCACTCCGGCTGCGCGCAGCACATCGCCCACATTGGCAGCACGTTCTTCCGACAAGGCCTGATTGTTCGGGAAGGCGCGGGTCTGGATCGGCACGTTGTCGGAGTGGCCGATCACTTGCACCCGGCCGGAGGCTTTCGCCAGCTCGGCGCCCACCTTGTTCAACAAGGGCAGCATATCGTCACGGAGTGTCGCGGCGCCCGCCGCGAAGAGATCGTCGCCCTTGAACAGCAAGCGGCTCTTGCGCGCTTCGCTCTCATCGACGGCCACTTTACCGCTGGCGATGTCTGCCTTGAGCAACGGCAGCAGGCGCAGCGGCGTGGACAGCGCAGGCGGCGGCGTCATCTTGCCGATATCGGTAATTTCCTGCACCAGTTGTTCGCTTTGCGTGACGAGTTCGTATTTGTACCAGCCAAACATGCTCAACGCCGCCACCACCGCCACCGCCGCCACCAGCCTTACCGGAATGTGACGCATCGGCATGAATTTGCCCGGCACGACAGGCATCAAATTCGGCGACAGCGGCGCCGGTGCAGACGGTTGGTTGGCATATAAAATATCGTACATGCCTTGGCAAATCTGATGGCATTTTTTATCGCCATCGGGATCCTCGCGATACATGCCCTTAAATCCCAAGCTGAGTATGTAATACTGCACCTCCAGCAAGTGGCGGTGCAGTTCCGGCTTGGCGGCAATGCCCGCCGCCATGGAGAAGAAATTTTCACCGCCTTTGCTATTTTGATGAAACTTTGCCGCCAGCATGCCGCCGCCGGCCCAGGCGCCGGGGTCGCCCGCTCCCTGGCTGCCGCCCCACTTGGTGCCGCAAGCGAATTCATCCAGGGCCGTGCATAAAAAATAGCTCGCTGCCGTCCTGTGCTCTCGCAAGATGTCGGCCCGATTGCACAGCACGGAAAAATTGATGATCTCCTGGTGCAGCAGGCGCCGGAACGATTCGATTTGAATGTGCGTCGTAAAGTCGGTTTTGCGCATGTCGGCCAGCATCCAGATCAACGGCTTGGCGGCCTGGTGCAAGGGATTGTTCGCCGCCTTCACCTTCAACAATTGCGTCTCCAATTGCTCGGGCGTGCTATTGGCTCTCTGAACGATCGCGTTGATTTCTTGCTCGATGCGTTCTTGTTCTTTGTCCGCATCGCTGGCAGCGACCTTCAACGGTATTGAACGGTTAACCGGCAATGCATTGCCCATCATCTTGAGCAAGCCATCGCCGGTTAATGGTACAAGTGGTGCAAGGGGCGTTGTGTCTGTCGAATCTGTCATGGTCGAAATATTTCTTTGTGCATCAAGTTGTCTGCATTACGCAGAAATGCGCGATAGGGCCGCTGCACCGGCTGCAATCAACAGGCAACCGCATTCGCAGCGATGATGGTGCAAGGCGACAGGGAGGCCGCCGCTGCGATGGTGCAATGAACCTTCTGCAATGCGCGTCATGCCGTGCCGGTCGCAACGCGCCAGATCGCCCATGCGGGCAACGGCGTTGCCGGCGATGGTGTCGAAAGGCGAGCCGGTGACGACCACCCCGCCATGGCTGAGGGCGTCGCCAACGACGACGATAGCTACATCAGACATCGGGCTCTCCTGATCAGGCCATCCGGGTTTGTTGAGGCATGTCGAGCCGGACATTCAATGGCGTTGCTGTGCCGGTATAGACGATGCGATAGCGGATATAGCCTTCGTGCTCGGCGAAGGATGCGACGATGGTGCCTAGTTTTTTGACAAAGTCGGCATAGGAATCGTGAACAAAGCGATCAAAAAAATCAGGCACACTGTCATGTATCGGCACTTTTCCTGCTTTAATTTTTGTCAGTATTTCGGCAGCCCTGCGAGAATAAGTTCCCTTTTTTTTGTCCACTTCAAATTCCGTAGCAGCAGAATTGGGAACATAGGTCAGCTGATCGGCAAAAATGCGCTCGCCGTGCAGCAGCCGCTCGTAACCTGCGCTATCAAAGCGGCTGGCATAAGCGACGCTGGTCAATGCAGTAAAAGCGTTTTTTTGACTGACTTGATAGCGCCACGCCAAATACAGCTCGCCATGCCGTTGCAATGTTTGGTCTACTGACAATTCCGGTACCGGCAGTGTTTTATCTTTCGGTAGTTCGGGTATCCCGCAGTTTTTTAAATAGCCGGTGACACTGCTGAGGACTGAAGGGTCGATGGCAAATTGTTCTTCCAGCCTCCTCTCATCGGCTTTTGGTTCGTCAAATTTTAGCCACGGATCACCATAAGTATGGAGTACACAGCTTTTACGCGCCGCAGCCAGCATATCGTTCAACGCTAATTGCGATAATTTCAGCTTGCTATCCACGTCTAATTTTGGCGCCGCCCCTATCTGCGGCGTGACAGAAATCGCTTTGCCTTGGTCAAAGGGCGCATAGCCGCCGCCGACATCGCTATGGACGCCAGGATAAAAGCGCTCACAAGCATTGGTTGGCATGACGCCATTTTCTTGACACACGCTATCGAGCGGAAAACTGGAGCGCAATTCATGCATCGCCGCAAAATGGATGCACTGCCGGACCGCCGGGTGAATGTGTAAATTTTTGGGTTCAGCCCAGTTTTGATGATTTTTATAAGGATCGGCAGGATTACCGACCGAAGCGACGGTATCGAAAATGCCCAATAGGCGCACATAAGAGGCGATGCCGAATAATTCTCTGTTGTGATCGGTAGAAGTCGTGGCGCCGAACAATAAATAGTCATGCAGCCAGGTGGTGAATGCGCGTGCTTGCGCTGCCCCGCGTGAAAAACCGAAAACATCGATATAGATGCCGGTGACTTTTCTGGGCATCTTGGGGTCTGCTAATTTCGTACTCAATTCGCCAGCCAGTTTGGCAAAAAAAGTGCCCCGACCGGGATTGTCGACCAAGCCGCGTTCGAGTCCCAACGCTTTGAGAATGCGCTCTTCTTCGCGCGGGACGAGGTCGCGAGAGGGGTCGTCGGGACGTACCCATGTTTCTGAGCATAGGGCGGCTATTTGGGCATCTGAAAATTTGGCGGGGCCATTTATAAATATATTTATCGAATTTATTATTTGTAATAGTCCTACCAAAATTCTCGCTTGGCCACCTTTCCCTGCTGCTGCTTCCAAGGGATTTTTACCAGATGTACCCAGTTCTTTGCATGGAGTGCCAACGCCGGCAATGTAATGACGGAAAAAGCCTTCAGCCGATTCTTCCCGGTATGCATCATAAAGCCGTGCGACATTGCTTTGTCCATCTTTGCCGCTATCTGCCTCGCGATTATTACCCGTGCCATCAAAGAAGATGCCAATGTTGAGGGTGTATTCACAATGCCCGCCACAAGAGACAGGCAACCCTGGAGCACAGGTCACTTTTACGGGTACTAAACAGTCTTGAACGGTCGTCATTGTTGCTCCTTTTTTTGGATACGTTTGTCATCAAGTGGAGATGCATAGTCGGGGCCTGGGCGACTAAAGGGATAGGCAGGCCCAGGATATTTGGGACTAATAACACCTTCAAGCGTGTACCAAACTTCCACATGGTTCTCTGGTAAAAAATGTACTTTCAAACCAGCACCATCACCGAGAGGCACAGCGAAATGCACCGGCACAGTCGCCTTATGCCATTCACTAATGCAACGGGCATCTGGATCAACACGTTTATTGTTGACGTATTTAATATGGCTGATATCGCATGTTTCCCATTTCACCGTCACCATTGCGGGCTTGTTCGGTTTTGGTGTCGGCACTTTGGCGCAGCAAACAGTGCTGCCGCCACCGCCCCAGCCAGTGGCGCTTCCACCCCAGGCGCCATTGACATAAAAATTCGGAATGCCAACCATTCTGCCTATGTGGCCAACGCCCGATATCGAGGTTGATCCTTCAGATAAAAAGGCATCAGAACTGGCGCAAGCGCTCAGTGACAGCGCCAGCAGCATCAGGTAAAAAAAACGATGCATTTTGATTTTCATGGAGAAAAGGCCGTATTGAGCGGTCGTCATTGTTGCTCCTTTTTCTGGATACGTTTGTCATCGAGTGGGGATGCATAGTCTGGGCCTGGACGGCTGCGTGGGTAAGCTGGGCCAGGGTAATCTGGGCTGAGTACGCCCTCGCGCGTGTACCAAATTTCCACATGATTCTCTGGTAAAAAATGCACCTTCATACCTGCTCCCTTGCCAAGTGGCACCACGAAATGCACAGGCACTGTCGCCTCATGCCATTCACTTACGCATTGAGGGTTGGGATCAACAGCAAGGCCGTTGACAAACTTGATATGGCCCTTGTCACATGTTTCCCATTTCACAGTCACCATTGCCGGCTTGTTCGGTGTTGGTGTCGGCACTTTGACGCAGCAAACGGTACCGCCGCCGCCGCCCCAGCCAGAGACATTTCCTCCCCATGCCCCATTGACATAAAATTTCGAAATACCAAGCATTCTTCCTGTATGACCAACGGCCGATACCGAGGTTGATCCTTCAGATAAAAAGGCATCAGAACTGGCGCAAGCGCTCAGTGACAGTGCCGGCACCATTGATAAAAACCAGCGAGGTAACACGGATTGTTTTGTTTTCATATGGCGCGTCCTTTCATTGCTTTTCTAAAATATCTTGCATGTCTTCTTGTGTGGCATGCGCTAAAAAAGTCACCCAGTCCCGTTGCTCCAATGCGTTTCCTCGCGTAGCAAACATGTGCTTGCCCAATGCCGTCAATACCTGCTGATTGCCACTCCCGCTCTGCAGCCACAGTTGCACGCAGTGATAGGCCAAACTCCAATGGGCGTAGGTGTGCTCGCCGAGTGTTTGCGCCTCATAGCCTAGGCGATGCAGTAGCGCGTCAGGCAGGGATGCGGTAGTCAGTTGATCGATTTGCTCAGTCGTCAGCACCCAAGGCCCGTTATGCGGTTCCGTTTCCGATGACGCTAGCGGCAGATCAAGACGTGAGTCATCACGCTGATGAATTTTCCACTCAGCCATCGGCAGCGTTAAACCACGCCATTGTGCTGATGTGAGCGTGCTGGGCAGATGGACAAGCATGCGGCAGTCTGCAAAGCGCAGAAAGAAAACGCTACCGGTATCGTCCATGACGCGCGTGAACTGCTGCAAGTGCTTCACCAGTTCTGGCGCAGTGAGCGTGGTGCGTATCAGTGATATGTGCAGGCTGGGCTTCAGTGCATTCCATAGCGCTTGCACCTGGCTAAATTCCTGCATCGCTTCCACCGCTGCGGCATCGATGATGACTGGCCCCAGCAGTGCAGCCTCTTTTCCGTCATACAGTGGATACAACCATTCTGGATGCGATTGTGGGTAGTAGGTTTTGAGGCCATCTATCATCGCGGTATCGATGAATACAAACAGGGTGGGTGTGGTCATGGCTGTATCACTCCGGTGTAGTAAGAGGTCCGCCCAATTTGGCCTGTCGTAGTAAGCATGGGATACATGGATCGACTTTGGGTAGGGTTGGCAACCTATCAGGCATCAGTTTCGGCCCGGGGACAGCATGTTTGGCATTGACGATATGGTCCTGGGCGTAATGATTGATGCTCGTGCCTTCCCACACAGTGCGGGAACCACCCTCAACGCCAATTTCCACTTGAGTTTTGGCGATGATGCGTATGCCTTTGTCTGTGCTCAAAATTTCAATGCCTTCTTGAGCGATCAATCTGATCATGTCGGTCAAGGCTTTGATTTCGATGAGGCCGGCGGCAGCGATCATCTTGATGCCGAGCGTGTGGACGAACCAACGCATGCCTTTGCCGACACTGCCGAACAGGCTGCCCATGCTGGCAACCGAGAAATGGCGCCCGCTGGTGATGGCGGTGTCTTCGCCGCTGGCGAGATGGGTGGAGCGTGCTGTGGTCGATTCCATGCCGGCCGGGCTGGCGAGCACCAGGTGCGGCTCTGCCAGCTCGGGAAATTGGCCGGCAGCCGGGTCGCCGCCGCTGCCTTTGATCGCCTCATTTTGTGCTTTGATGACGTTGACGACATCGCGCTGGTCGGCGTCAGGCTCTTGCGCTTGACCTTGCCGGGCGAGATCGGCCAGGGTTTCATGCTGCTCCCGCGCCTGCTGCAAGCGCTGCACGGTTTCGTCCATGCTCGTCATGTGGCCTTGGGCGTTGTGCCTGGCTTCGGCGCTGACGAGCACACCGGCGCCGCCGCGCAGCGCCAAGGGGCCATCGGTGCGGACTTCGGCGCCGTCGCCGCGCAGATCCTTGCGGCCGGCGTTGTTGTCGATGCGGGCGATGCTGCCGAGCGAGATCGAACTGGACAGATGATCGCTTTTCAGCTGCGCTTGTATGCGTTGGGCCGTGTCATCGAACACCAGGTGGTTGCTGCGGCCAGCAGCGGAATTGCCCTGGTCGTCCAGCAGTTCGCGGGTGCGGATGCCGGACAGAGCGCTTTGGTCAGGCAATGACCAGGGCGGCAAATTATGCTGGTTATGGACCCGGCCGGTGCAAATCGGCAAATCCGGATTGCCGTCGATGAAGCCGATCAGCACTTCCTGTCCCAGTCTTGGCAGGTGCATGCTGCCCAGCTGATTGCCTGCCCAGGCGTTGGCAACGCGCACCCAGCAACTGCTGTTCTGGTTTTTTTCACCGAGGCGATCCCAGGGAAACTGCACCTTGATTCTGCCCAGGTAATCGGTCCAGAGATTATTCTTTTCTGCACCGACCACGATCGCTGTAGCGATATGCATCACCGGCCTTGGCGTGAGGCGTTCCGGCCGGTAGCTGTTGCCCTTGACTGGCACGACCTCGAATTCGACGTCGATGTGATATGGCGCGGCGTTGTCGCCAGGCTGGGATTCCTGGGCGATATCTTTTATCGTCAGCGTGGCGGACAGAACCAGATAGGCGATGTTGGCCTTGTCGGTGGGATGTCGCGCAAGCGTAAAAATGCAGCCTGGCACGATGCCGCGCAGATGGCCGGCGCCGGTGGCGCGGCGGCCATTGTTGCGCAAGCGCTCCATGCGCATGCGAGCGATGAATTTTCCTTCGTCTTGCGGGTCGTTGCTTGCCTGCTGGACGCCGGCTTTGGGCTGCACGTAAAAACTGTCGGCATGATATTCATAGACTTCCGCCTCTTGTCCTGCGATGCGCGGTTCGCTGTGGGTAATCGTCAGATCGGCGCGAGGGCGGGTGTAGTCGTAATCGCCGCTGGTGTAGGCGCCTGAAGTGATGCGGTTGATGGGGGAAAAGGAATGGATGAATTCTTCATCAATGCGCCGCGGCTTCTCTTCGTAATAGCGGATGACGTGATACGCCTCGCTATGGAACGGCGCATGCGACGCGTTGGCGTCCGTCAGCGTGAGAGTGTGCTTGCCGTCCTTGTGCTCGAAGTAGTAATTGATGCCCCAATTTTCCAGCAAGCGGCTAATAAAATTGAAATCGGATTCGTTCGATTGCGTCGTGTAATCGCGCTTTGGATAGCGTTGCAGATCATACAAACGCTTTTCGATCGGAAATCCATACCCGCCCAGGACGGCATCGATGATCTCTACCACGGTCTTGTCCTGAAAAATCCGGTTGTCGGCATTCGTCGTCGCCAGATACAGCCAGGGCACGAGGGTAATCTCATAATGCACATGCCGCCCGACTTGCCGCACCATCTGGGCATCCAGGATCACGCCGGAAATTTCCCGTGTGCCGGCGCCGATATTGCCCATGCCGCTGGCGCCGGCCATGCCGGCAACAAAGGTGCCATTACCCTCCAGGGAAATCGTCAGCGTCAGTTCTTGCCCGATGAAGTCATCCAGATCGTAGTTGGCTGCCTGGGCTCCCAAGTGCGCTAAGGTGTCCGGGGTGCGAAATCCAATGTTGTATTGGTAAAGTTTGTTGAGGGCTTCTGTCCCCGTTATGCTGATCGGCACTAAAGCGGGCTGATCCAGAATGATCGGAATGGCGGTGCTGGAAGCACTCAAGATGCGTGGCGAACCAAACAAGATTATCTCCTTAACAATGGATTACAAATGTTATGTTTATGATAATTTCATTCTCAATCGCAAATAGGATTTTGGCAACAGAAAATTGCGCTGGAGAGGATGCGAGGGGATGTCATGGCACCGCCCCGCCAACGCTGGCAGGGCTTGCGGGGAAGATCATGCTTGATGACGGCTGCGCGTCATGTCGTTCAGATCTATCTGAATTGAACTGTTTACATTTTTGTTTCTGCAGTGATATATCTATAATACGCGGCGGCGCCATGCGGGAAGGTATGATTCATGCTTGCTCCATTGCATCGCTTGATCAACATCAGAAAGTGGCAATCATGCATCTTCCCCGCCGTCTCTTATCCTTTGTACTGCCGCTCGTCATCGGCGTCTGCGGCCCCATTTCCGCCAGCTTCGCCGAATCCGGCGTCACCGACCAGAAAATCGTGCTGGGACAGTCGGCGGCGTTTTCTGGCCCGGCCGCGCAGCTGGGGATACAGATGAATGCCGGCGCCAAGGCCTACTTCGATTCGGTGAACGAGCAAGGCGGCGTGTTTGGACGCCGTATCGAAATCATCAAGGCGGACGATAAATACGAAGCCGACCTGGCCGCCGCCAACACCAAGCGGCTGATTGAAAAAGACGATGTATTCGCCTTGTTCGGCTACGTCGGCACGCCGACCAGCAATGCCGCCTTGCCGATTTTCACGGAAGCCGGCGTGCCGTTTTTCGCGCCGGTCACCGGCGCCCAATCGCTGCGCGAGCCGCTCAACCGCCAGGTCTTCAACGTTCGCGCCAGCTACTTCGACGAAACCGAGCATCTGGTGGAAAAACTGGCGAACGTCGGCATCAAGAGCATCGCTGTGTTCTACCAGAACGACGCCTATGGCCGCGCCGGACTGGAAGGCGTGCAGCGGGCCTTGAAGAAATTGAATCTGGAAATGGTCGAATCGGCCACGGTGGAACGCAACAGCACCGACGTCAGCAAGGCCGTCGGCAAAATCCTGCCGAAACGTCCCGCCGCCGTGATCCAGATCAGCGCCTATGCTTCGTGCGCCGCTTACATCAAGGAAATGCGCAAGGCCGGCTACAACGGACAGTTCTATAACGTCTCGTTCGTCGGCAGCCAGGCGCTGGCCGATACGCTGGGCAAGGAAGGCGAAGGCGTGGTGATTTCCCAGGTTGTGCCATTTCCGTGGAGTTCGTCGGCGCCAGTGGTCGCCGAATATGTCAAGCTGATGGAAAAATCCGGCGTCAAGGAATCCAACTTTTCCAGCCTGGAAGGATTCATCGCGGCCAAGGTATTTGTCGAGGGCCTGAAGCGCGCCGGCAAGGATTTGACGCGGGCAAAACTGGTCAAGGCGCTGGAATCGATCAACATGAAGAACTACAACGGCGGCGGTTTCGACGTCAACTTCAGCGGCAGCAATCATAACGGCTCGACGTTCGTCGACATGACCATGATCACCAAGGACAAGAAGTTCCTGAACTGATATGCCTGTGGCAGCAGCAAAAAAAATCCGGCAACCGCCGGATTTTTTGTTTCATCAGACCGGCGTCAGCACCGGCTGCCCTGAAAAATGTCGCTGGCTGTTTTCCAAAAACAGGCGCACCGTCTCGGCCACCGACTCCGGCGACCATCCGGCCACATGCGGCGTCAGCACCGCATTCGGCAAGCCCAGCAATTCTGCCGGCGGCAACGGTTCGCTCTCGTAGACATCGAGGCCGGCGCCGCCCAGCCGGCCCTCGCGCAAGGCTTGCGCCAGCGCCGCGGTATCGATCACGCTGCCGCGCGCGATATTGACGACAAACCCCTGCGGCCCCAATGCATCCAGCACCGCCGCACCCACCATATGGCGGGTGCCGGCGCCGCCCGGCGTGGCGATCACCAGGAAGTCAGCCCATTCGGCCAGGGCCTGCAGCGTCGCAAAATAGGTGAACGGCACGTCATTGCGCGGCGAGCGGTTGTGATAGCCGATGGCCATGTCGAAAGCGGCGGCGCGGCGCGCAATCTGCTTGCCGATCGTGCCCAGCCCGACGATCCCCAGCCGCTTGCCGGAGACGCTGGGCGGCAAAGGCAGCGCATCGCGCCAGACGCCCTGGTGCAGCGCCACGCCCAGCTGCGGAATGCCGCGCACCGTCGCCAGCAGCAGGCCCATGGCGTGATCGGCAACGCAGGCGTCATTGGTGCCGGCGCCGTTGGCGACCGTGATGCCGCGCTCGCGCGCAGCCGCCACATCGATGTTTTCAAAACCCGCGCCTAGCGCGCAAATCAGTTCCAGTTTTGGCAAGGCGGCAATTTCCCGCGCTTGCAGGCCGATCGAGCCGATGGTCAGCACCGCCCGTATCTGCGCTGCATGGCCGGCGATGGCGTCGCTGCGTTGCGCGGCCGTAGGGGCATAGACGATCTGCCATTCTTGCGCAATGCGCTGCAGACTTTGTTCGGACAAGGGATTGAGAATCAGAAGAGTGGAAAGCATGGGATGCCAGGAGGAGGATGAAACGTTCCGCGCCGAATGCGCAATGCCGGTAATGATAGCGGTGAAATCCGGACCATGCTTGCGCGAGCCCACCCGGCAACTCGGCTCCCATATGCACAACTGACACCGGCGTATTTCATTGTTACTTTCGCACACCGGAAAATTGCCTGGCGCCGCGGCACGCTCAGGATCCGCACCACGCAAGACACCCTATCCAGACAGCCTTCAATGTATTTCCCAATCGCATTAAATACTTAACAATAAGTAACAGTTAAATCACATTTTTTATTATAAGATTTACATTACTCAGCAACATCATTAAGAGTTAAAATATTTTCTCAAAAGAAACTTATCTATAAGAACAATTAAGCATCGATGTCATGCTTTCCGCTGCCCGAACCCGTTGTCGCGGGCAGTCGACTTCCCCCTCGTTTCGGGGCTCCTGCCGGATAGGCGCGCAGCAAGAACATCATGGCCCTGGCGAAACTGATCTCAGCAGGCCGGCTTTTTAACTCGAACAGCCGAGTGTATAAAGTGAAAGTTCTATCTATCTTCGGAACACGCCCGGAGGCGGTAAAAATGGCTCCGGTGCTACGGGCGCTGACACGCGAGGCGGGCATCCAGTCGTTGGTGTGCGTCACCGGCCAGCATCGGCTCATGCTGCAGCAGGTGCTGGATTTGTTCAGCATCAAGGTCGATCACAGTCTCGACGTCATGCTGCCGGACCAGACCCTGAATGGGCTGAGCGCGCGCCTGATCGGCTTGCTCGACCCGGTGCTCGACGCTACCCGGCCGGACCGCATCCTGGTGCATGGCGACACCACCACCGCCATGATCGCCGCTCTCACCGCCTTCCATCGGCGGATACCGGTGGCCCATGTCGAAGCCGGCCTGCGCACCGGCGACCTGGCGCAACCCTGGCCGGAAGAAATGAACCGCCGCTACGTCGATGTGGTGAGCGACCTGCTGCTGGCGCCCACCGCCGGGGCCAAGGCCAGCCTGGCGACGGAGCACCTGGCCGGCCGGGTGGTCGTCACCGGCAACACGGTGATCGATGCGCTGCGCCTGAGCACCGAATCGATTGCCTTTGACCACAAGTTGCGCGAGCGCCTCGACGCCCACTTCCCTTACCTGCGCGCCGATAAAAAGCTGCTGCTGGTGACCGGCCACCGGCGCGAGAATTTCGGCACCGGGTTCGCCGAAATTTGCGATGCGCTGGCGATATTGTCGCGCCGCTCCGATATACAGATCGTCTATCCGGTGCACCTCAATCCGAACGTGCAGGGACCGGTGCAGGCGGCCTTGGCGCAGCTGCCGAATATCCACCTGATCGAACCGCTGGACTATCTGCTGTTTGTGCGGCTGATGCAACATTCGCACGTGATCCTGACCGACTCCGGCGGCGTGCAGGAAGAGGCGCCGTCGCTCGGCAAGCCGGTGCTGGTGATGCGCAATGTCACGGAACGGCCGGAAGCGGTGGCCGCCGGCACCGTGCAACTGGTCGGCACCGACGCGGCGCGCATCGTCGCCGCAGTGACCCAGCTTTACGAAGACGACGCCATCTGGCAGCTGGCGACGCAACGCGTCAATCCCTATGGCGACGGCCATGCGGCGGAGCGGATCGCCGCTGTGCTGTGCGGCAGAGAGATCGATGAATTTGGCGTGGAAAAATTTGAACCAATGGAAAAAATACGTCTGGTCGCGAAGAGCTTGAAGAAAATATAGACGCGCGGCTGGTGTTGCGGCGGAATCAGGGGGAAACATGGACAGCTGGCCTGATATTCCTGGCAAGGCAGCGGCATGCCGGCGGCCGGCGGCGGCGCGCCGGCCTGTTTTTCTTCTCATTGCCAGCCTGATGGCGGCCGCCGGCGAGGCGCATGCCTCGTCGCCGGCATTCAGCGCCCGCGCAGCAGAACTGGATCTGATGACCGCGATCCTGGCGGCGATAATATGCTTGCTGGTGATCTACACGGTCCGTCACTATCTGTTCACGCTCAACCGCCTGTTCGGACAGCAGCGCCAGCCCTACCTGGATATCGAGCAGGCGTTGTGGCCCACAGTCGTGGTGTGCGTCGCCGCCCACAATGAAGAACGGGTGATCGCGGATGCATTGAATGCCCTGCTCGAAGTCGACTATCCGCGCGACAAGCTGATCATCATGCCGGTCAACGACCGCTCCGGCGACGGCACCCGCGCCATCATCGACCGCATCGCCGCCGCCCATCCCGGCCGCTTCACCTTGTTCCACCGCGACAGCGGACGGCCCGGCAAGGCGGCCGCATTGCGCGACGCCACCGAGAGAATCCAGGCCGAAATCATCATCGTCTTCGACGCCGACTATCTGCCCGCGCGCGGCCTGATCAAGCAGCTGGTGGCGCCGTTTTTCGATCCGGAAGTGGGCGCCATCATGGGCCGCGTGGTGCCGATCAATGCCGGCGCCAACCTGCTCACGCGCCTGCTCGACCTGGAGCGGGCCGGCGGCTACCAGGTCGACCAGGCGGCGCGCATGAACCTGGGGCTGGTGCCGCAGTACGGTGGCACCGTCGGCGGCGTCAGGCGCTGCGCGCTGGAGGAAATCGGCGGCTGGAACAGCGACATGCTGGCGGAAGACACCGACGTCACCTTCCGCCTGTTGCAGCATGGCTGGAAAACGGTCTACCAGAACCGCTCTGAATGCTATGAAGAAGTGCCCGAGGCGTGGCCGGTCAGGATCCGGCAGATCAGCAGATGGTCGCGCGGCCACAACCAGGTCATGGGCCGCAACCTGATGCGCCTGCTGAAAAACCCGCGCATCAGCCGGCGCGAAAGAGCCGACGGCGTCTTGCTGCTGTGCGTATTCATCATGCCGCCCTTGCTGCTGCTCGGCTGGGGCATCACCATCATCCAGTTTTTCATGACCTCGCACCAATGGCTGTTCGGCTGGCTGGCCCTGAGCGGCATGGTGGCCTATGGCGCCTTCGGCACCAACGCGGCCTTTTTTGAAATGGCCGCCGCCACTTACCTGGACGGCAACCGCAACCGCATACGCTTGCTGCCGCTGAACATCTTCGGCTTCCTCGTCAGCCTGGCGGCGATTTCCCATGCGGCCGTTAACCAGTTGCTGGATGCGCTGCGCAAGCGTGAACTGGTATGGCACAAGACCGAACGATTCAGGACGGCGCCGGCAGCTCCTGTCCAGGAGCAGATTCTGCCGCGCGATAGCGCACTGCCCGGCTTGCCGGCAAAGGTTTCCTGAGCATGGCTGCGCCGACGCTGCTGCTGATCAGCGTGCTGCTGATCATGGCACTGCCCTTTATCCCGGCGCTGCGCGAGTGGCTGCGCCCGAGCGACGTGGCGCCGCTGCCGGTCAGGCGCAACGAGATCAACAAGCAGCGCTATTTCGCCGACAGTTTCCGGCACACCGTCGCCGGCATGCTGACCATCGATTTGCAGAAAATGCAAAGCATCCAGACCGACCGCACCGTCAGCATCAACGGCAAGCTGCACGTCGTCCATCAGCGTCTGGACGACGATGCCGGCAACGGCTACCTGCCGGCGACCCTGAAAGTGCTGCAGCAAAAGAACGGCATCGTCATCTTTCTCCACCGCGCCCGGCTGCAGCCAGGCAGCCACAGCCAGGCCGATCTGTTTGCCGCCGCCGATCTGCTGGTGGGCGCCGGCGCCAGCCTGCGCGCCTGCTCGGCGCAGGGTCTCATTACGCTGGGCGCCGACACGATCGTGCATCGCTGGATCGATGCGCCCTGCATCCAGGTCGGCCGCAACGCCGCCATCGACGGCCGCATTACCGCGCTCAAGGAAATCCATTTTTCCGGCGGCAGCCGCTTCGTGCGCGCCGGCGCGCCAGTCATGCACTTCGGCGATGCCAGCACTGCCGCCGCTGTGGCGCCGCAGGCGCCATCGCCGCGCATGCGCTACCTGCTGGACGACGGCGCACAGCAATCCGCCGCTCTCAGCCAGCACGGCGACTATGTGGTGCGCGGCGCCTACCGCATACTTCCGGGCACCACCGTGTTCGGCAGCATCAAAGCCCATGGTGACCTGCATCTGGGAGAGCGCAGCTGCATTGCCGGCAGCCTGGTCTGCAACAAAGACATCGTGCTGGCCAGAGGCTGCTCCGTGCTAGGGCCGGTGATCAGCCAGAACGATATCGTGATCGGCCCCGGTTGCCGCATCGGTACGCCCGAGGCGGCGACCACCATGATCTGCCGCAAGCTGAGCATCGCCGCCGGCTGCACGGTGCATGGCGTCATTACCACGCATGACGGCGCCACGATGACGCTGGAGGAGGAATCCCATGCCAGCTGACCGACGTCGGACGCAGCTGCAAGCCGTGCCTGCCCTCTGCGCATTCGCCTTGCTCTTTTGCGGCGCCTGCCGCGCAGCGGCGGCCGACGACTTGCCGGCGGTCCCGGCATTCGCCGATTTTACTGAGCCGAACGGCGCCCTCACGGTCTTTCCCAAAGGCGACTACGTCGAGCCCTACTTCGCGCTGAAGGCCTTGCTGGCGGCGCATCGGCTGGGCGTCGACGTCGCTCCGCAGGCCAGCGCCTTCAGCCACTGGCTGCTGCCCTTCCAGCAAGCCAACGGCCCCTTCCCGCGCATCTGCCGCAGCGGCGCGGCGGAGTGGCTGGCCTGCGGTCCGGCGGATGCCGACGACTCCCTGGATGCGCTATGGTGCCTGCTGGCTGCCGAGGTCCTGCCAGCGGATGAAGTGCTGGCCGCCAGTTGCGTCAGGTCCCTGCAACACCTGGCAACCCTGTGGAATCCGGCGCAGCAGACATTCCACGCCGCCGCCGGCAGCGCAGCGTATTTCGCCGACAACGTCGAAGTCATCGGCGCCCTGAGCCATCTGCGCGGCAGCAGCGCGGCCAGCACGCGCTTCGCCGTCCAGCTGGCGGCGCTGCCGGGCAGCGCCAGCATGCTCAGGGGCCTGCGCCTCACTTACGGCTACGATCCGAACGGCGCTCTTGAGCCATTGCGCGCCAGCATGCCGCCGACGCCATACGGCTTCTATCCGAATGCGGTGGCGCCCGTCTATCTGTGGCTATACGACCTGCGCGGCGGCGCCAGCGGCGCGCGTTACTGGCGCCTGTGGATGGAACGCTATGGTGCGCGATGGCTGGCTGGTGCAAGCGATCACTATCCCTGGGGCCTGATCGCCTGGGCAGCCTATCGCAGCGGCGACCAGGCCAGCGCGCAACGCTGGCTTGACAATGCCGATGCCTGGCGCGCGGCAGGACGCTGGAACATCGTCGAAGAAGGCGTGCGCATCGGCTTGCGCAACGCATTCAAAACCTGGAGGCCGCAGCCGCCATCATGAGCGCCCTACGCCCCCCTCATCTGCGCAAGATCCTGCTGACGCTGGCGCTTGCCGTCATCATCGGCGGCGGCGCCGGCTGGGTCTATCGCATCAACCAGATCAGCCCGGCGCAATGGCAAAGCGACGCCATCGTCCTGGTCTTGCCGGACGAACTGTCCGAGGCCAACCGCTTGTTTTCCGAGGCATGGCTGGACGGCGCGGCGGAAGAAGGGATCCGCCTGCAAACCATTACCGCCTCTGAATTTTCACGGCGCGGACTGCAAGGCGAACGGCCGTTCGCCGGCGTGATCCTGCCAGACACCATCCATCGCCAGATCAGCACCGCTTTCGTCAACCAGATCAGCCGCTTTGTGGAAAACGGCGGCGCCCTGATGCTGGTGGGCGATGCCGGCGTGCTGGACGAGAACGGCTACTACAGCGAACCGGCCTCGCGCTTCTCAAAGCTGGCGGGGACCGAATATGCCATGTACGGCGCGCTGCATGACAAGATGTCGTTCAACCCGACCATCTCCGGCAGCCCGCAGATCATGCAGGCGCTGGAGATCCCGCCAGGACGCTGGATCAAAAGCGGCGAGCTGGCGGTATTGTCCGGCTACGGCGAAGACACCTTGCGTTATCCGGCCCTGCGTACCGCCGCCACCTATGCCGGCACCCTGCTCATGCAAGCCGAAGGCGATACCGTGATTGCGGGTGAACATGATGTCGGCCAGGGTCACGTACTGTTCGTCAACCTGCCGCTGGGATACCTGAAGCTGCGCACCGACGGCATCCTTTTGCATGGCTTCCTGCACTACTTCACCAACCGCATCATGGGCCAGCCGCAATTGTCCGCCGCGCCGGACGCGATCGGCGGGCTGGTCTTGAACTGGCATTGCGACGCCAAGATCTGCATTCCCGCCATGGACCAGCTGATCAAGGCCGGCGTGTTCAACCGCGGGCCGTTCAGCATCCATGTCACTGCCGGGCCTGACCAGCGCGCCTTCGGCGACGGCCTCGGCGTCGACCTCAACCATAACCGCGCGTTTCAAGCGCGCTTGCAAACCTTGCTAGCCCAGGGCAATGAAATCGGCAGCCACGGCGGCTGGATACATGACTGGTTCGGCAAGAACCTGGCTGCCGGCAATGCCGAAAAAATGACCACTTACCTGGAACAGAATGCCGATGCGGTGAACAAGCTGATCGGCCGCCCGCAGACCGAATACTCGGCGCCGACCGGCAACCAGCCGGTCTGGGTCACCGACTGGCTGGACGACCAGGATGTGCTGGCCTACTACTTCACCGGCAATATCGGACAGGGTCCGACCCATGCCTACCGCGACGGCCGCCGCGACAAGCATATCTGGTCGTTCCCGGTGCAGACCTATGGCCATATCAGCACCATCGAAGAAGCCTATATGGAGCATGTACCGGAAAGCGAAATCAGCAACTGGCTGACGTCGCTGGTGCAATTTACCGAGGATACCGGACAGATCAGGCTGATTTATTTCCACCCGCCGGGCGCGGTGCTGTATCCCGACGCCATCAACCGACTGATGCAGGCCGCCGACGCAGCCGGAAAGGACGGCCGTTTCCGCTGGCGCACCATGACCGACCTGGCGCGCTTCATGAACCGCCGGGAACAGACGGTATGGAATATTTCCGGCGACAGGCATGCTGTCGTGGTCGACGCCGCCAATGCCGCCTCATTGCAGCAGCAAAGCTGGCTGTTTCCGGTTGCGCTGTATGCAAAGCCACGCATCCTGGCCGGTAATGCTAGAGTGGAGCAACGCGGCGACAACTGGACCGTGGTCGCCGGCGACAGCAAGCAACTTCGCATTTCAACACCGTTGATAAAGGAAGCACTGCATTGAAAATAGCACTGGCAACCCTGGGCCTGTCCTTCGGCTGTGTCGCATTTCCTGCTTGTGCGTCGGCCGACGACAGCACCGGCATACAGGTTCCCGTATTGCAGCACGCGCGCTTGATGCCGCTGATGAGCACGCCGCCCGCACTGGCAACCGCACCGGTCGCAGCTGTACAGCCGCACGCAGCGGCTGCGCCGGCCGCATCCATTGCGCCGGCATTGCCGCCGGCCTCGGCTAATCCCACGCCTGCCGCAGCCGGTCCGGCGCCCATGCCGCTGGCGCTGGCAGCCCCGGTGGATGCAGCCCCGGTTGCAGTGGCGCCGCCCGAAAGCACGGCCGCCGCGGCGCCGGAACTGGGGCCCGAGCTAGGCGCTCTCGAGCTGGCCGGCGGCGACGGCCACATGACCAATGGCTATGGCCATGCGCGCCTGATGTCGCTGCGCGGCATGGCGGTGACCTCCCTGGGCGTGGTGCAAGGCGAATTGACGCAACAGTCTCGTTTCGGCTATGCCGGCAACTATGGCAGCGTCTCGCTGACCCACGATTTCTCGCCGGATTTCTACAGCACCGTCAGCGTCGGCGCCGGCAACAGTCCGCTGTTTTCCAGCTGGCGCGCGGACGCCACCGCTTATCGCAAGTTCGGCGGCGAGCGCCAGTACGTCGCCGGCATCGGCGCCTACTATGCCAAGGGCAATGAAAGCGCGCGTTCCGACACAGGCTTGCTGTTGACCGGCATCGCTTACCTGACTGGGGTGGTGATAGAAGGCGGGGTGCGCCTGAACTGGGCCGATCCGGGTTCGATACTAGGCCCCAGCGAGTACATCGCCGCGACCTTCGGCAATGACGACCGGCGCGCTGTCATCGTCCGCTACGAGCATGCCAAGGAAACCTACAAGGTGCTGCCGGGCGGGCCGGAACTGGTGAACTTCAAGAGCAATACCGTCAACCTGCAATGGCGCGAACGGATCAACCGCGTCAACATGTTGCTGGCAGGACTGGAGTACTACCAGAGCCCGCTCTACGACCGGCTCTCCTTCAATCTCGGCTGGCGCTGGAGTTTCAGATGAAAGCGCGGCGGGACGGCGACGGCGGCAAGCCGACAGCGGTCAACCCGCGTTTCACCGGCTTTGGCGGCCAGATGATACAAACCCACCGCGCCCTGCGCCGGCTGGCTTTTCCGCATAGCCGCTGGGTCGATGTCTTGCTGCTGCCGGCGCTGATCTTCTCTTGCACGCTGCTGGCCTGGCCTTTGATTGCCGAGCTGTGGGCCGCAATTATCGGATTCTGGGCCCATGGCCTGGGCGACGAGATGACGCTGAGAATGGGCCGCAGCGCTTTTCCCGGCATCCGCTCGGTTCCCTATGCCTACGTCGAGGCGGCGCTGCCGGATCCTTTGCAATGGTGGAGCGGCATGCTGATCAGCATCACGCTGCTGCTGGCCACCACGTTGCTGCCGGCCCGCATGCTGCCGATCTCCTACGCCTTGCGCGTGATCGGCCTGTTGCAGCTGGCCAGCCAGCTGTATTTTTACTTCTGGGCGGCGGAATTCCCTTATCAGTCGGCCTCCTCCATCTCGGCGCTGATGCAAGCGTCCATGGTACTGATCCTGCTGACGCCTTGGATCTATGGCCTGCTGTACAACATTTTCGACTTCGGCGTCCCTCGCAAAATCCTGCTGTCCGTGCTGGCCGTGCTTTACCTGATCGTGCTGACGCCATTCCAATACACCTTTGCCGCCTGGCTGATGCTGCGCTACTCGCTGTTGTGGCATCCCCTCATCTACCTGCTGGGATCCAGCCTGATCCAGTTCGGCGCGCTGGTCGGCTTCTATTCCTGGGCCATGAGCTGGCAGCGGCGCGAATAGCCCGATTGCGCGGCAAACGACGCTAACAGGCTTATACTCCGTGATCATTCATAAAGAAGGACAGCAATTGTGAAAAAGACCGGCATGGCAAAGAGCGACGCCAAGAAACTCATGGGCAAAATGACCGCGCCTGGCGCGGGAGGGTTCGGCAACAGCGACGTCGCCGTGGTCGACCGCAAGGAGCAGCGCAAGCGCGATCAGGCGCTGGGCCTGGTGCCGTTCGCGGTCAAGCTCAACGGCACGCTGGTGCAGCAGCTGCAAACATTGGCGAAAGAGCGCGAACTCGATCTCAATCAGCTGGTGGCCGAACTGCTGACGAAAGGTCTGGCTGACTAACTGCCCCCCACGGCGATGCATGAGAAAAGCCGGATTGACGGCTTTTTTCAATCCCTCGCTATATCTTTTAAAATACAGCGAATCCAAACCCACCCTCCTCTGCTGCCGCGCTACCAGACCATGTCCAGACTTTCACTTTTCACCTGCGGAGCGCTGCCCCTGGCGCTGCTGGTCGGCGGCAAGAACAGTCCGCCGGCGCCGGCCGGCCAGGACGCGGTGAAATATTTCCTGGGACGGAAACAGGTCGATGCCTTCATCGGTTACTGCCGTTCACGGCAAACCATGCCTGACAGCCGCTTCACCAAGGTCGAACTGCCGGCAGAGCTCGCCGTTACCGCGGATTTCGGCTTGACCGTCTTGAATCCGCACAGCGGCTCGCATGATGCGGCTTACCGCTTCGCCTTGTTCCTGCTCACGCCGGAAGCCCAGCAAACCCTTGTCGATTACGGGTTTTCCAGGTAACTCCGGGCAAAAGCGCCTGCGGTACAGGTTGTCGATTAAAATGCTGATCCAACAGGGATGGCATGGCTTGCAGCATGGCATCTCCTTCCCCGAGAGATATGCAACGATGACCCCGATTCAGAACCAAGCCCCCGCCAACGTGATCAGCCAGGAAGCGCAGGACACCGCAGAAAAGCACCTGCGCGACATCCTGACGCTGGCGGTCGAGCATGCGGCGCCGCATGCCGCCGTGGTGGTGTCGGACGCCCGTTGCGCACTGGCCGTCACGCTGACCGCCGCTTACCGGCGCTGCCTGCCGGACGCCGCCTTCATCGACTTCGACGCGCTCACGCCGGACGCTGTGCTGGCGGCTTTTGCGCCGCTGCAGGCGGGCGATCTGGTGATTCTGGTCCAGTCCACCAACTTCCGCCTGGAAGCGTTCCGCATCCGCGTCGAACTCTTCAAGCGCGGCCTCAAGGTGATAGAGCATCCGCATCTGTCGCGCATGCCTGGACCTGAGGCGCTGCATTACATCGAAGCGCTGGCTTACGATCCTGGCTATTACCGCGGCGTCGGCTACGCGCTCAAGGCGCGCATCGACCGCGCCCGCCGCGGCGTGGTCGACAGCGGCGGCGCGCAGCTGGTGTTCGATTCACCGTTCGAGGCGGCCAAGCTGAACATCGGCGACTACAGCGAGATGAACAATGTCGGCGGCCAGTTCCCCATCGGCGAAGTATTCACCGAGGCGCAGGACCTGGAAGCGGTCAATGGCAAGGTGCGCATCTTCGTGTTCGGCGACACCGCGTTCCGGGTCAACCGGCCGGCGCAGCCGATCACCCTGGTGATCAGCAAGGGCCGGGTCGCCGAGGTCATCGATTCCACTCCGGATTTCGACCAGGTGCTGGCCAACATCCGCGCCGATGAGGGCGAAGTGTGGCTGCGCGAGCTTGGCTTCGGCATGAACCGGGCGTTTTCGCGGGAGCGCATGGTGAGCGACATCGGCACCTACGAGCGGATGTGCGGCATCCACCTTTCGCTCGGCGCCAAACATGGGGTCTACAGCAAGGCGAACATCAAGCGCGCCAGCGCCAGATATCATATCGACGTCTTTGCGGTGACCGAGGCGGTCTACCTGGACGATGCGGTGGTGTATCGGAACGGCGCCTGGCAACCCTGAGCCGGCACTGGCCGCAGGCGCTGCCGCAATGCAAGGCAGCTGTGCTAAGAGGGGATGTACAGAGGATAAAGAATATTCTCTTCGCGCGTGATGCGGTCTACCAGCACCTTGCCGAGATTTTCAAACTCATCCTTGAATGTGATGCGCGCATCGCGCGAGACAATCCATTCCTTGCCCTGGTATTTGTCGAAAAAATCAAACGCCACGCGGCCGATGCCATCCATTTCCCGCTTATAGGAACGGTAGACATCGTGCAGGGCAGGATCTTCAGCCAGGCTGCGCCGCATGTAGGAATACAGCTTGACGCCCTCGGTCAGCAAGTGGCCGTACATCGCCATCCGCATCTCGCGCAATGCGGCAGGCACGGCATCCCACTTGTCGGCGCTCATCCTGTTGGCCACTGTCGAGTACATCAGCAGCAGCGCCGCATGGTCGCCCTTCAGTTGCGGGATCAGCTTTTCATCGTATTCGATCTGATGACTGGCGCTTTTCGCCGGCTGCAATGCAGCCCGCTCGGCTATCGGTGCGGGTCCTCTGGCTGGCGTTGCTGGCTGCTGGCTGGGCGTTTTTTTTGCTGCGTCGTGCTTCTCCTCATCGTGGGTACTGGTCGCGGGTTTGCTGAAAATTGTTTTAAGCCACATATTTCACCTCGCCAGTCCCCGTGCAGGAGTAATTATCGGAGTATTACTTGCTTATTATTGTGATTGCCTATCAACAACAATAATACATTAAATTCCGCATGGAAATATATTTCTCTTGGGCAATTTAGAAGATTTTTTCATGCCCGAACCGCTCCGGCCAGACCAAGGCATCCGGCCGAAGCAGCGGACGACATCTGCCAATACAACGCCTTGCGCATAAAACGACCGCCGCCGCTGAAAAACGATTTCGGCGCCCCGGGCCATGCGTGTTTGCAAGCGCTGCCGGCAATGCGCTTTCAGGATGGCGAATGCTGCAGGGCCGCCAGCAAGCTGTCCCACAAGCGATGACGCTCGTCGATCGCCTTGATCCCTGCCTCCAGCACCTCGCGCATCTGCACCGGATCGTTGCCGGTGATCTCGTCAATCATGCGCTGCGCCGCCGGCCCGTGGTCGCCAGAATCGACCTCGATGTGGCGCTCCAGGTAGAAGTTGAGTTCGGGTACGGTTTCCGGCGCGATGCGCCAGGCCTTCAGCAAGGCCTGGAACATCTCCGGGATGACGTTTTCCCGGCCGTAGAAAAAGCTGCCGACGACCTGGTGCGTCGGCCCTTCCTGGCAGGTGCTGATGGTGGCGGCGACAAAGCGCTGGATCGGCGCCAGCGCCTCCGCCCGCTTGAGCGCGGTGGCGACCGTATCGCCTTTCCTGATCATGTTTAAAAACTGATTGATCTGCCGCGTGGAGGCGCCGATCTCTTTCATCGCCGACAGGTACAGATCGAAATGCGTCATCGCTCCCTTCGGCGTGATATCCGACTCCTCGCCCAGCACAATCTCGTTGATCAGGCGCGCGGCATGCGGATTGGCCGGCGGATACCAGGGGATCGACGTAGTGGTCAGATCCATCTGCAAGCGCTTCACCAGCGACATGAAATCCCATACAGCAAAAACATGCCACTCCATGAACAGACGCAGATCGTTCTGGTTGCGGATGGCTGAAAAAACAGCATGATTGGTCAACAGATTGTGCTTTTCCTTGAGGGTAAGCTGTAGCGATTCAATAGTCGTTGTCATGTCATCTCCACGAGAAATTACACACAAACGTGTGCAAAACGACAATGACAGATATATTTCCGTATAGCAATAATTTGATGCGTCGCCAGGCCGGCGGCGGTTGCAGATCAGGCTGCTTTCAGAACGAGGCGCACATGGAAGTGAACAGCAAACCCACCGCATCCTGGTGGAACTGGCTGACATAGGCGCTGCGTATCTGCGCCAGCCGCGTCAGCGTCTCCGGCGTTGCGGCGGCGACGATGCGGATCACGAAACTGTCTTCCTGGATGGTCTTGCCGCTGGCCGCATCGCGCCATTGGCCGCGGGTGTCCCAGGTGGTCAGGCCAGCCGGGAAACGCGGCGTCACCACGTCGGCCATGAAGCCGGCGCGCTCGGCATCGCTCACCGGTCCGCGGCCATTGATGTCGCGGCCAAACAGCAGTTCGGCCTGCAGCTGGCTGCTGCCGCCCGCCTGCTTGCACAAAGCGCCGCCGGCGCCCTCCGGCACGGTCGCGCAGGCTGAGACCAGCAGCACGCAAAGCAAAGGACAAAGCAAGCTGAGGCGCATGGTGTTCCCCCGGTAACGGCTCCTGGCATCGGACCCGATGTTCATGGAGTGCTGCTATATCTTAAACGAGCAAAGTGAGGGAGAATTGTCGCAGATAAGGATATGCCATGAGTCTCATCGAAAAACTGCTCGCCAAAACCGCCCCATCCAATGCCGCGCCTGCCGCCGAACAGGCGGTCAAGGTCCTGGTGCGCGTGTATCTCGACAGCGCCGGCCACGTGACCGATGTGGCGATCAGAAAAAGCTGCGGCGTTCCGGAACTGGATGCACGGGCGCAGCGCGAAATCGCGGCCATGCGCTTCCCCGGCAAGAGCCGCGGCGCCAAGACCTCGCACAACTGGCACGACCTGACCTACACCATCCACCAGTAAGTAGGCGCACGGCAAGCCTTGTCGTTTTGCCAGCGGATTTATATTCCAGTTGCGCTGCCCCGCCGATTGCCGCTCCACCGCGCCGCTTTCACTCTGTGCGAAGCGTCTTTTCAATGCCCCGCCTTTTCCCCGCATATCGAAATGCGAATGGCGTCTATTGAACCCTCATGATGGATTCGCGGCTATCCATACCCTAAGCTGTCTTCGCCGAACTGATCTTCTTTGCAAACGACGAGCAGTGTAGTGGTTCGTAAGTAATGGAGCTTCAGAAATGGCGAATTTTCGTGCCAGGCGAGGCGTGGACCGGAGCGATAGCGAGACTATCGCGAGGATTCACAACGACGCATGGCGCGAAAAGGCGCCGTTTATGAAGTTTCATTATTTGCGAAGCACTGCACTAGTTACCAGGGTTCAGTGTGCGGTTGCTGGCAATTCAAAACATAACACGAGACACCCTGTGGACGGTCGGCTAACAGTCGATAAAACGCCGGTTACCGGCCGCTGCAGCGGACATACAAAGGAGCAGCTCGATCATGATGGAACAACAACTCCAGCCCCAGCCTGTCGTGGGCCTGGGTGAACCTATTGCCGTGGCCGAAGGTAAAATCGACCAGTACTTTCAGATTACCGCGCGCGGCAGCACCCAACGGCGTGAAGTCGTCGCCGGCATCACCACTTTCCTGGCCATGGTGTATTCAGTTTTCGTCGTTCCGGGCATGCTGGGCAGGGCCGGATTCGACGTCAGCGCGGTATTCGTCGCAGTCTGCCTGACCACCGCATTCGGCTCGCTGCTGATGGGCCTGTGGGCGCGCCTGCCGATCGCCGTCGGCTGCGCCATTTCGCTGACCGCCTTCACCGCCTTCGGACTGGTGCTCGGCAAAGGACTGTCGCCTTCGGTCGCCCTCGGCGCCGTGTTCCTGATGGGCCTGGTGTTCACCGCCATTTCCGTGACCGGCATCCGTTCCTGGATCCTGCAAAACCTGCCGTCCGGCGTAGCGCACGGCACCGGCGTCGGCATCGGCCTGTTCCTGCTGCTGATCGCCTCCAGCGACGTCGGCCTGGTGGTCAAGAACGCCGGTCCTGGCTTGCCGGTGGCGCTCGGCCACATCACTGCCTTCCCGGTCGTCATGAGCATCGTCGGCCTGGCCGCCATCTTCGGCCTTGAGCGCCGCCGCGTGCCGGGCGGGATTCTGCTGGTGGTCGTCTCGCTGTCGGTGATCGGCCTGATCTTCGATCCGGCAGTCAAGTTCACCGGCATCTTCTCCATGCCTGCGCTCAGCTCGCCAGGGCACGCCAGCCTGATCGGCTCGATGGACATCAAGGGCGCGCTCAGCATGACCGTGCTGCCTAGCGTGCTGGCGCTGGTGATGACTGCGGTATTCGATGCAACCGGCACCATCCGCGCCGTCGCCGGCCAGGCCGGGCAAGTCAATGAAAAGGGTTACATCCACAATGGCGGCAAAGCACTGACAGCAGATTCGCTGAGCTCGATTTTCGCCGGCCTGGTAGGCGGCGCTCCTGCTGCCGCGTATATCGAATCGACTGTCGGCACCGCCGCCGGCGCCCGCACCGGCCTGACCGCCGTCGTGGTCGGCCTGCTGTTCCTGGCCGTGATTTTCTTTTCGCCGCTGGCAGGCCTGGTGCCTTCCTATGCGACAGCACCGGCACTGATGTACGTCGGCCTGCTGATGCTCGGCAGCGTCAGCCGCATGCATATGGATGACATGGTCGACGCCATGTCCGGCCTGCTGTGCGCAGTATTCATCGTCCTCACCTGCAACATCGTCACCGGCATCATGCTCGGCTTCTGCACCCTGGTGATCGGCCGCGTGGTGTCTGGCGAATTCCGCAAGCTGAACGTCGGCACCGTCGCGATTGCGATTGCCCTGGCAGTCTTCTATGCGGGTGGCTGGGCGATTTAAGACTCAGCAAAAACCAGGTAACTTCGGCTCTTCGGGTCTCCTTGAATAGTCGATTGATGGCAGCGCCTCCCCCCGGAGCGCTGCCTTTTTTGTTTGCGGGCGTTGGATTATTGATCCAGGAAAATAGCTGGCGTATTAGCCGGGGTACGTAAAAGGGTATTAAAGTCATTCAGCAATAAGCCAGAAAATTTCACAGCGGCCGTATCTTTTGGGAGATCCGGCCAATTATTCCAGAAGCCACTCCTGCTGGTGCAGCCACCAGGCGAGCCAGCCCAGGATCATCGCCGGCGCCAGCCAGTGAGCCAGATTGATCACAAGGGAATCAGCCAGCCCTTCCCAGACTTCAAGCACGCCAGGACCAATCAACGGCGCCGCCCCGGCGCCAGGGATCACAGCCAGTGTCAGTGCCAGCCACAGCATCGTCGCGGCCGTGACCACCAATCCATATACGCCAAGCAAAGGCAGCACCGCCGCCAGCCAGCCCGGCAATACGGAAGCGCTGCGGTCACGCGATGCACTCCTTCGGGCAGCCATCACAGATCCGGTTGAACGCTCAGGCAGAATTTGCATCACTGCAGCGGCAAATCCTTCGTCTGCCGGCTCATCGAGCTGAGACTGGCCGCGCAACATATCCGCAAGCCAGCCGCTCCCTGCCGCAGCAAGGTCGACTGGCTCTCCTTGCAGCTCATCTTGCCGCATCGAACCGGGTGAATCCGAAGTGGGAATCTGCTTCATTTGCACTGCTCCAAAGGTTGGCGCGGAGCCCAGGCGGCGAGCGCCGTTTCGAGCTTGGCGCGGCCACGCAATAAATGGGTTTTGAGGGTGCCCAGCGGACATCCCAAGGCAAGCGCGGCTTCCGCATGGGAGAGGTCGCCCCAGTAGCTCAGCACAATCGCTTGCCGCTCGGCTTCGCTAAGCATATCCAGCGCCCGCTGCATGTCCAGCGAGAGCGCCACCGTGTCGCTCAAAGACAGAACATGGTCCGCCTGGGCCATGAGGCCGGCTGCCATCTGCTGCTCCGTTTCATCGCACAAAGCCTGGGTCTGCGCCTGCAGCTGGGCGTCGCCGCGGCGGCGCTGTTCCAGGAACACATTCGTGGCGATGCGGATGAGCCAGGTGCGGAAGCGGGCCTCGCCGCGAAAGCCGCCGAGGTTCTGGTAGGCGCGCAAAAATGCCTCCTGCGCCAACTCGTCCGCCCACGCCGCATCGCCTCCGGCCAGACGCCGCAGCAGCGCCCGCACAACGCCTTGATGGCGCGTTACCAGCAGCCCGAAGGCCTGGCGATCGTCATGCTGCCGCACCCGCTGCAGCAGAGCGAGGTCGGGATCTTCCGCCAGCGCGGCGACATCGAGCTTCACGGAGATTTAACGCGGTGCGGACTTCGATTCCATCTTCCACACCACCAGCAGCGCGATGCCGACAAACAAGGGAATGCAGCCGATCGCCCACAGCCACTCGTCCGGCCGCATGGCGTAAAACATGACCATCAACCCTAAGCCCGCCGCGGCATTGGTGGCGCCGAAGATCAGCTGGACGCTTTTGTTCTGCCAGCCGGAATTGCCGCCGGCAGGACGATCCGCCAGCAGGCTGCCGTCGAGCAGCTGCGGCGGAATCTCACGGCCTTGCGCAACCAGCTGGCGCACCGTTTCATGCATCAGTTCGGCGCGGCGCATCCTGGCCAGTACGCCCATGACGATAGCGACAATAGGGATGCACAGTCCCAGCACAGGAATGATGAGGGGGCCGAGGTTTGAGATGGTTTCCGAATTCATGCTGTCTCCTGAAAGAGGTTCGTGAAAGGCTTACCCTGCTTGGATGAGGCTGGATCGCGTTTTGGATTCAACACTGCGCATTTTTTTTGAACGGACCTGGCCCCGCTCGCCCTGCTGCCTTGGAATTTCACATCGTACCGGGCTGACGGAGCGCCTTGCTTCGCATCCGGCTACCGCCGCCCAAATGCCCAGCTTATTTCCTAACGAGCCTTAATTTGGCGCGGCAACCAATACATTGAAGGTATCCGGCAACAGCGCAGCACGCGGGCGCGGATTGGCCGCAGTTGGCGCCGGCGCCGCGCCGGATTTGCCGCTGACCAGATACACAAGATGCGTTTCCGGATTGAGCGCCAAGGTCCGCGCGCCCTTTTGCGTGGCGAGGCTGGCCGTTACCGTGTATTTGTCCGCCGTGTCCTCATGCACCACCGTCAAGGTTCCGCCGCCATTGGAAACGAAGACCAGCCCGGTAGCTGGATCAAACGCGGCCGCATCCGGCCTGTCGCCGATGTCTACCGTCGTGATGGTTTTTCCCGATATGGCATCGACAACCATCATCTTCTTGTTGCCGCATACCGAAAACAACCTGTGATGCAGGTCATCGATCGCCAGGCCGCTCGGCCCGTCGCACGCAGCCATGGCCCAGCGCTTGACGATTTTTGAAGACTGCGCATCGATCACGGCAATTTCGTTCTTGTCTTCCACATTGAAAAAGATATGGCCAAGGCTGTCGCTGACGGCGAACTCCGGCTGGCCGGAGACCGGCAGCGTGTCGATCACCTTGCGCGTGACAGCATCGACGATCGTCACACTTTGACCTTTGCCGTTGAAGCTGTAGATCCGCTGCAATGGTGGGTAGTAAAGTATCGCGTCGGGACCGGCGCCGATGGCCTTGATGGTATCGATCGTCTTGAGGCTGTCGAGCTCGAAAACCGTCAGCGTGTCCGCGCGGCCATTGGTGGTGAAACCGAGCTTCAGGTCCTGCGCGATCGCCACGCCGTGGACGCCGGCGGTATCGGCTATGTTGGCAACCAGCTCTCCCGAGCGGGTATCGATGACCTGGACATGGTCGGAGCGGCTGACAAACAGATGGTCTCGTTTGCTGTCGACGGCGAGGTAATCCCATCCTTCCACCCCGGTCACCGGAAAGCGCGAGACGATCTTGTAGTTCTCCGGCGCAGCAGCGTGGGCGGTCGAGACAAGGGCGATCTGCAAAAACGCGAAGACACAGGCCGCAGCCATGGCCGAACTGCTGAAGGTGAAATTTTTCATGTATTTGATCCAGGGGTTGATGGATTTCCGGCGCCGGGCAGCGCATTTTATCGGCAATGGCAGGTTCAATATTCTCATAAGCCGGCGTCACGCTAACAGCAAACAATTAGCGCAGAATTAGGATGACGTCGATTCATCCCGCCGACCTGGGCCCCAACCCCATGGCAGCCGGCCCCGGCTCAACGCGCTGCCAATACCGCCAATGCCGCGCGCGCATGCATCTGCGCCTGATCGGGCCGCCAGGACGCGATGTCGCTCAAGGAATATGATTGTCTCAGATGCCGTATGACAGCGAGCCCCAGCCAATATCCTGTGCGGTTTGGCAGATCAGCATTGGCGTTTGTCGTTGACGAGTTGAACCAGCGCTGGAAGGCATCCGGATGCAGCCTGTCTATCGCCAGGAAATCTGCATCGGCCAGAAAGCGCCTGGCGATTTCCGACAATCTTTTGTCCTGCAAAGAACCAAGATCTTCCTGCAGCAGATATTCTTCATCCCTATACCCTGGCGACAAAAGCGTACTGACGTAGGTGGCGAGTCCCTCCTCGAATAGTGGAAGCGTCAGGTCGGCACCGGCCATGACGCCGTCATTTTTTATCCCCGCATGGTTGGCGTGATACAGGTGAAATAGCTCGTGCGGAATAACCACGTCCATATTCGCATTTTCAAGAACGAGCGAATCAATGGCAAAAACCAATACGCAAGAACCATCTGCCAGAACGCCGCTTTTGGCATCGAAGTTGGGCGCGAGAATCATCCGGACATCGGGGCTCTCGGGTGCGTCCGCAAACAAAGCCCGGAATTTGGCCCCTTGCCGACGGATGTCTACCTCCAGTCGCGCGGCGGCATCGGCGATTTGATTGGCCAATCCGGGGTAACTTGCAAATCGTGCTTGCAACATGCGATGCTTCCGGCCGCGCCAATCCGGGTGATTATCAGCGTCCCAGACAACTGCCTGGTAAAGGTCTTCCCGATCTTGTTCAATGGATTCATCCCAAAGCTTTTCCTGCTGCGCAAACGGCTTATCCTGCGCAGCCGCCCAAAATATATCGAAGGATCTGGTGATCGATGGCGCATGTGATGCGGCACATGCGATTGGCGAGATAAACAGCAGCAACAGGGCTGTCATCTTCATGTTTAGTCCGGTGCGGATCAGGATGTTTTTCATCTATGCAATATTGCTTTAATAAATACCCCATGGCAACATGCTTCCACTGTTTTTTTTGTTCAGGCCGGATTTTTGAATATTGACGCGTACTGAGTCCAAGTCGCGCCCTGCCTGATCTAAATCATTTGCGGGCCAATGCCGACAGACAAGGCCAAACCAATTTCAGGAAAGGAAACGATGCCAACCAGCGTACCGACAGATATCGCCGCAAGCGCCGACGCGATTGCGACCCGATACAAGAACATTGAGGTCGACGGGGTCAGGATTTTCTATCGCGAAGCCGGACGGCAAGGCGCGCCCGTACTGCTGCTGTTGCATGGCTATCCATCCTCGTCCCGCATGTTTGAGCCGCTGCTGCCGCGCCTGGCCAAGCACTATCATCTGATTGCCCCCGACTACCCCGGCTTCGGTTTGTCGCAGGCGCCCGACCCTGCCGTGTGGCCATATACTTTCGATCATCTCGCCAGGACGATGCTGGACTTCACCGATGCACTGGGCTTGAATCGCTACGCGATCTACCTGCAAGACTACGGCGGCCCAATCGGTTTTCGCGTGGCGCTGGCGCGGCCGGAACGGGTGCAGGCGCTGATTATTCAAAATGCGGTGATCCATGAAGAGGGACTGACGCCGATCTGGAATGTGCGACGCAGCTACTGGGCCCATCGCGCTGAATTCGAGCAGAAGATTCGCGATGGCATGTTGTCCCAATCGTCTGGCGAGGCAAGACATATAGGTGGCCGCCCCCATCCCGAACAATATAATCCCGACCTGTGGATGGATGAAATCGCCTTCCTCAAGCAGCCTGGCATGGAGGCGATCCAGCTTGATCTGGTACACGACTATCAATCGAACGTCCGCGCTTATCCGCAGTGGCAGGAATACTTACGTACGCACAAACCGCCGACCCTGGTAGTCTGGGGCAAGCACGATCCGATTTTCGCAGTGGAAGGTGCGCAGGCGATTCAACGCGAACTGCCGTCGGCCGAATTCCACCTGCTGGACGCCGGGCATTTCGCCACCAACGATGCGCCGGGACAGATTGCAGACTATATCGACGACTTTTTGCAGCGCAGGGGGAATCAGTCGATATGAAAAACTTTTATTCAGGAGTTGCAATGAAATTACAATTTGGTTTGGCCGCTTGCCTGATCGCTTGTCTAGGGGGATGCACCACCCAGGCGCCGCCATCGGTCCCCGCACCTGGATCGGATCGCGATGCACACGGGTGCATCGCCTCGGCCGGATATTCGTGGTGTACCAACACGAACCGGTGTGAACGCCCCTGGGAGCTCGCCCAGAAGAACAGCATCGACAATTCGAGGGAAGCGTTCAATGAATTCTGCAAGAATTCATCCGTGAAGCAGTAATGCATATCCCGGGAAATAGGGTCTCTTGTCGGATTAAACGGATGCACAGGTTCCCACCAACGACAAGCTGGCGACAATCGCGAAATGGTCATATGTGGAGCAGCATTGGTTGCACTATGGAGCAGCGCCAACGAAGTTAATGCCTGAGGCAAAAGACGCGGCTGCGAAGGGTGTGAAGAAACTACCGTCGGTATTGATCAGTCTCGCGGCGAAAATTCAGGAATTGCCGCTGCACCGCGAATATCTAGCCGAAGAACTGGTCGAGCAGTGGCAACAGGATGTGGGATAAACTGCATTCAGCCGTGCCGTAACTCGTGAACCAAACAGGAAGGATCTGCCAATGAAACACCTCATTACTCTAGGATGCTTAGCGGGTGCCGTAGTCATGTACATTCTTGGCTTAGAATCGGGGGCAGCAATTCTCTTTGCAATAGGTATTCTGTTCGATGTGGCATTTTGGAAGAGAGTATTAAATTTACGCAAAAAGCTAAATTCCATTCATCCCCAAAGATCGCAATAGCATGGAGTGGAAACAATTCGTTGCGTGGGTGATTGGCACATTAGTTTTGCCTTTCACTGCATACCCGTTAATCAATGAAGCGACGCCGGATAGGCGCGAAGAATGAAACTATCATCAACCATCGTCATGGTGTCGATTGTAGGGTTGTTGGCATTTACAAATCCTACGCTAGACAGCTACGAGCAGCACATTCATCAAATAATCAATCAGGAAGCCAATAAACGGGATGACTTTACTCAGGCATTGGGGACGTTATTTAGCGGGGTGGCAAGCAGTTTCATAGCTAACAGCACCGTGAGAAATAATTACATTCTGTTTAGCACTTACGACTCGGATCTGGGAAATCAACATCTAAAATTTGTGGGTATTCTTGGCAATTTCTTTCAGACATCGTCAACAAATCGTTGATTGTGTGCCATACATCGATTGGTCAATCGCACTCAGCGAGCTTCGCTCATCCTGTGATCTGGTTGAAGAGTTGGTCGAACAGTTGCAACCGGAAATTGGATAGTCGATATTTTCATATGGAAATATGATGCATGGGATGGCGATGTCAACGTCTGAATCCAAACTTATTTGCAAAATAATTAATCTTCTGCAAAGATAGCCCAATGGCAATTTCAGGGGGGGGGGCTATTCATGGTGATGCGAAAGATTGTCGTTGTTGGCGACAAGACGACAACAGACGGCGTGATTCAGCCAAACGCGAACTCGAGCTTTTCTTTAGGTGATGCCGGACACAAAGCGGCACTAATTGGGGGACAGGCGACGTGCCTAGCCTGTAAAAGCGTAGGAGTCATTACTAAGGCAGGCGGCCCGCGCCGCATGAATTTCATGGGCGAAGTCGCGCTGGAGAACGATATCGTCATTTGTAAGTGTCCTGTGCCTCCGAAGCTGATAGCCGGTCTGCACCAGACGATGATGTATGACGATCAAGCGGAATCACAAGGAACAGTTGCTCCGCCTGTGGGTGCAGGTGCAGCTGGTTTAGCTGCGAGTGAAGATCACGCAATGCAGTTCGACCAGCACTTCCAGCTCCACGATGAAAAAACCGGCGAGGTGCTGGCGAATCGACTCTACAAAATCCACTATTCAGGCGGAGTCGTTGAGGGCCGCTCGGATGCATCAGGCTTTACTAGAAAAATCATCGGCAACGAAGCCGAACAAGTGAAAATTGAAATCTTTGGGGAGGGTGCTTAATGCCTTTGCCGTTAGTACCTATCGTCGTGGTAACCGTCGCTATGACTCTGCGTAGCGATACCAAGCCCGTAAAAGTCTATATCAAAAAACCCAGAGGTACGTTGTATTGGGGTGGAGCTGGCCTAAATGGCCCGTACATCAATGACCAGATTCAGGCGTTGCAGAAAGTCGGAATTCAACACGTGTACCGTGGAGTTAATACGACCGGCAATGAAAAGACCGATGCGCTGTGGACGGCAACTACGCTGCGCTACCAAGACACAGATGAATGGACTATCGCCAGTGGGCTGGATAATCCAAGTGGGCAGTTTAATCTCATCGGATATTCCTACGGTTCGTTACTCGCCGCCCAGACCGCGAACTTCTACGCGAATCATGGACACGTAGTCGATCACCTCGTATTGATAGGCTGTCCGATTGATTCTGGATTCTTAAATTCGCTCATCACGAACAAGAATATAAAGAGCGTTATCAGAGTCAATCTGACGGATGCCGATGACCCGCTGTTCGCAGGAATGTCCGAGACTGAGTTGGTTTCTAGTGCCAAGACCTTAATGGACCAAGACGCCGCGTCAGGTACTACACGAGGAATCGGACATTTCTACTTTCGTCCAGACAGCAAAGAGGGCCGGGACCGCCGTGCGGCACTTGCGAAATACCTATACGACCAGGGGCTGAGATAATGGCTGCACTCAAATATTTGTTTTATATATTTCCCCTGTACATGGTCTACGTGCTTGCCACACACAGACGGCCTGATTGGGGATTTAGTTTTCTTTGGTTGCTGGAGGTGTTGGTTATTCAGGCTTTAGTTTCTGCTGTCATTTTTGGAGTCATGTGGCTGGCAAAGAATAACCAACTTGCCTCGTTCAGAAAGAACTGTATCTACGCTTTCATAGCATCAACCGCTGCTGTGCTACTGGCGTTTACGTTCTAATGCATCCCTTCATACTCACTACCCGCGAACGGTAGTGAGTCTGTGAAGATGGACTTCAATCGGGTACATAAAATCGATGAATCAGCAGGTTCTGGATGCCAATCCGGTGGCAGACGCTATCGAACGTATTCAGACCGGCAGAAAGCCTGCATCGTTTAAAACAAATCACGAGCAGGTCCGGCATGTAAAAGAGATCGTGGCAGAGAAGACCAACAACAATACATGTCCGAAATGCTGAAGTGAGTTGATCTTACGGACCGTCAAATCAGGCGTGAATGCAGGGCCTCAGTTCAAGGGACGCACGAAATTTCCTGCCTATCGTTACACAACAAACTAGGCGTTGGTTAGTGATTTCAAGGGGACAAGCAAAACCGCCAATAACCGCGTTGCAGTTCAGCGTGAATTCAATATTTTCATTCACGTCGTTTATTTTTCATTGCCAACTCAATCTACAGACTTGATACCTAGAGTTCTCCAGAAGGTAGGGTGCACGTAAGCGATAGAGTTTGGCTTTATTGACCCAATACTCGGTGCATCATTACTATGAAAAGACCAGAAGGTGCCACTGGTTGCATCTGGCTTTATTCCTACTAAACCAACGATATAAAAAATATTGAACACCATTTGCACAAATGAATGGAGCGTCCCTTTTCCATTCAAAACGAAATCACTTGCCGCCTCAAATACAGGATCGCTGCCATCTAAATTATGGCAAAAATCACTATAAAATAATTCCTCTACTAGGTCTTTTGACACAGCTCCCAGTTTAAACGTACGTGGCTTTTGCAAAAGTAATTTTGAATATCGAGTAAGGTTTGGATACGCCACGCCCCATTCCTCCTGAAGAGATATTAGACGTTTACTTGAGTACTCACCTTCCGAAACCGAAACAATCTGTGATGTAACAGCGTTTCGGTCTTCAGAGTGATCTAGACAAGCATTCACAAACAAAATGGCATCTCGTGGACGAAGAAACGTTCGCTCGACCAAATAATCGATGAATGTGATTTTTCCAATTTGTCGAGGAAAAAGTTCCTTTAATTTGATTTGACGCGTTGTGTAACGTTCACTGACCAACTTGCCGATGCGGCGATCCAATAGTTCTTCGATCTGCTGCCTGGACCAACGCAGCTTCAAATAAAGTGATTCATATTTTTCCTCCTGAAAGCCTGCATCTCGTGTTGCGGAAATTACGCGATTCAACAGGTCTAGACGAATGGAAATAACAATCTTGACGTACTTTATTTTCTGAAACGATCTTACTGTTTCAATCAACGCTCGAATCAACTTATATCGTAAAGATTCTTCAACCCAGTGCTCGTCCAGGCCATCAATAGTTATGTAGTAATTCTGTTGTGGATCATTGAAGATATCTTCGGATAGAAGACGAACCACATCGGCGAGTTCTTTAATTTGAATTTGATTGACGACCTTTCTGCCCCGCTGAACAACTTCTTGTTTCTGCTCCTCCGTCAATTTTTTCCCGCCAGCAGCATCGAATTTAACGCCGTTAAAGCCGGCACCAACAGATGCCTTTAAGTCGGTTTCAACTTTAGTCGTTAACTCTTTGACACGATATTCAGTTTCGTCCCAAAATTTCTCCCCCCATTCTCGAAGATATTTTATCGCCTGCTCTTTAGAGTGATCTCGTTTTACGGTCGAAAAAAGACTAGCAAGGAACGATTGCTTTTGATCTTCGTTGTGGATTTTGAATTTATATTTTAATAGTTCAACGGCAAGCACATGTTTCCATAGCAACTGATAAAACAGATCTAAATTTACTCCAGCAGATTCAAAGAAATTTAGAATATCCGAGTTAGCAATGTAGCCGAGCGATAAGTTCTGGGGAGGAAGCTCAATTACGTGTTCTTCAACTTCTTTAAGCTTTCGGACCAATGCACTTTTCCCTGCCCCAGTCCGCCCAACTATTATTCTCTTCGGATTTCCGCAGTCCCTTAAAACTTCGAGATCCCCCGTCTCAACGAAGCAATCTGACAAATAGTTATCATCCGATTCGGCATCGGCAGTGCCTACAGTGTCATTCCTACGAAATCTGAAAGGGAGGCCTGAATTTTGATCGCTCATTTTATATTTTCGTTTTATAGTTAATTAGATAAAATGCATGATGCGAATCGATTGTACCTGTTGAGCAGAACAATACAATATTGCTTTATTAAAATATTAATCCTCATTTGAGGTCGTCAAATGCCTTTTGTAGTTACTGGAGGCGTGACCTTTCAATGCGGTGGTTTTTCTCTCGGGCCCGACGATTGAATGGCAGAAGTGGGGGTAAATGGCGACCATGCGATCACACTCCGGATAAATCAGCCATCACATTCCCCACCCCCTCAAACATCTTTCAAGTTTGCAAACCCCGCCAAATCCCGCGTAAAATGCGCCTATCGCGGGTGTAGTTCAATGGTAGAACGAAAGCTTCCCAAGCTTTAGACGAGGGTTCGATCCCCTCTACCCGCTCCAGACCAGCGTTGGCACCCGCTATTTCAGGGTGCCATTTGTATTTTTGAGGCAGGTATTTGTCTGGCGTTACAATGGCCCTGTCCGCAAGGGCAATCCAGCGCTTGCTTCGCTCCACCTAAAGTCTAATTAGCATGTCAGAAAACAAATCCGGCAAACCCCTCTTCTATGATCCGACCGAACACCGGATCCGCAGTTTCGTTACGCGCGCCGGGCGCTTGTCGACGGCGCAGGCGCGTGCCATCGAGGAACTGGGGCCGCAATTCTGTGTCTCATATAACAAGGCTGAAGTCGATCTGGCGCAGGTTTTCGGGCGCACTGCGCCGACTATCCTGGAGATCGGTTTCGGCATGGGCGAGACCTCGGCCAAGATTGCGGCCGGCATGCCGGAAAAGAATTTCGTCGGCGTCGAGGTGCATACGCCGGGCGTCGGCAGCTTGCTGAAGCTGATCGGCGAGCAGCAGCTGAACAACCTGCGCCTGATCCAGCACGATGCGGTGGAAGTGCTGACCAACATGATTGCGCCTGGCTCGCTGGCCGGTGCGCATGTGTTCTTCCCGGATCCCTGGCACAAGGCGCGGCACAACAAGCGGCGCCTGATCCAGGGGCCGCTGGTGAGCTTGCTGGCATCTCGCATTGCGCCGGGCGGCTATCTGCATTGCGCCACCGACTGGCAGGAGTATGCTGAACAGATGCTGGAAGTATTGAGCGCCGAGCCGCTGCTGAAGAATACCGCGGAGACTTATGCGGAACGGCCGGAATATCGGCCTGTGACCAAGTTCGAGAATCGCGGCTTGCGGCTTGGGCATGGCGTCTGGGACCTGGTGTTCACGCGCGTTTGAGCTGAATTGTTAGAGGAAGCCGCAGTATGCTGATGATCCGATTTTTCCCCCGTATCGACAACCGGCTCGCCAGGCTTGCTGCCTCCGCGTCGCTGCTTGCCTTGTCTCATCTCTCTCCGGCGCAGGCAGGAGAGCAAGCAGCACCGCTGCCGCCTGGAACCGTGACGGTTGAAGACACCCGCTATCAGCCCGCCTCTCCCGGCGCGGCGACGCAATTGCCGACAGCATCCAGCAGGCCGTCAGCCGAAGGCATGGTCGAGGCCGCGAAACGCGATGCCGGCAAGATAGACCGTGAGCTGCGCAAGGATGCGCCGCCCAAGGAAAAGGCAGCCGCGGCCGCAACGCCGACCATGCAGCAGAAACTGGAAATGGGCCTTGCGCCTGCGGCCCCGCCGGAACCTCGCTCGCCGAAAGAAACCACCATGGAAGACATCACGCTGCCGAACGGCCAGCGGGTCACCAAGGTGACCGGACCGAACGGCACCTACTGCGTCACGCAAATCTCGGTGGGCAACACCAAGGGCGAAGACATCATGCAAAAGGGCGCCATTTCGCGCACCACCTCCTGCGGCGCGGGGTTTTGAAGCAAGCCGGCCAGTGCCGATACCCAATTTTGGCAAAATGCCCATGTAGCAGCCCGCCATTCGGTACAATCTGCCTATGTTGTCCGAATTCGACCTGATCTCCCGCTACTTTACTCGCACCGCGCGCAGCAATATCGAGCATATTGCCCTTGGCGTCGGCGACGACTGCGCCTTGCTGACCCCTACGGCCGGCATGCAGCTGGCCATTTCCACCGACATGCTGGTGGAAGGACGGCATTTTTTCCCTGATGCAGATGCTTTCGCGCTGGGCCATAAATGCCTGGCGGTGAACCTGTCCGACCTGGCGGCGATGGGCGCGCGGCCGCTGGCGTTTACGCTGGCGCTGGCGCTGCCCGCTGCGCGCGAGGAATGGCTGGCGCCGTTTTCCAGCGGCCTGCTGGCGCTGGCCGATGCCCATCATTGCGAATTGATCGGCGGCGACACCACCAAGGGGCCACTGAATATCTGCATCACCGTCTTCGGCGAAACCTTGCCGGGCCAGGCTTTGCGCCGCGATGCCGCGCAGGCGGGCGATGACATCTGGGTCTCCGGCACGCTGGGCGATGCGCGGCTGGCGCTAGCGGTCTACCGCCAGGAACTGGCCGGCCAGTTGAATCCTGACCTGCAACTCGGCAGCGAGAATTTCCTGCTGGCCGCCGCCCGCATGCATCAGCCCAGCCCGCGCGTTGCGCTGGGGCTGGCCTTGCGCGGGATCGCCCATGCCGCCATCGACATTTCCGATGGCCTGGCCGGCGATCTCGGACACATCCTCAAGCGCTCCGGCGTCGGCGCCACCCTGGCGGTCGACAGCCTGCCGGCCGGTCCCATACTGAACCAGCAGGCGCAAACCATCCGCCGCCATTTCACGCTGGCCGGCGGCGACGATTATGAACTGTGCTTTACCGCCGCCGCCAGCCAGCGCGATGCCGTACTGGCCGCGGCCCAGGCCAGCGCCACTGCGGTGACGCGCATCGGCTGCATCGATGCCGCCCCGGGCCTGCGCCTGCAAGACGCCAGCCTGGCGCCACTCAACCTGCAACTCAGCTCTTTCGACCACTTTCAGACCACATGACAACAGCGGACAGCAACCCTTCACAGCAACCGATCCGGCCAGGCCCGCGTTTCATGTTGTCGCATCCCGCCCACTTCATCGCCCAAGGTTTCGGCAGCGGACTGTCGCCCGTCATGCCCGGCACCTTCGGCACCTTGTTTGCCTGGCTCTCGTATGTGGTGATGACCACGCGCTGGCCGGAAATTTTCACGCCGCTCAACTGGCTGGTGATTATCGCCGCCGGCTTCGTGGTCGGCGTCTGGACTTGCCAGACCACCGGCCGCCATCTGCATGCGCCGGATCACGGCAGCATGGTGTGGGACGAGATCATCGCGTTCTGGCTGGTGCTGGTGCTGGTGACGCCGGCCAGCCTGTCGGCGCAGTTCGGCGCCTTCGTCGTGTTCCGTTTTTTCGACATGGTCAAGCCGCCGCCGATCGCCTATTTCGACCGCCATTTCAAGGGCGGCTTCGGCGTCATGTGGGATGACATCGTGGCAGCCTTCTACACCCTGCTGTTGCTGGCGGTATGGCGCTTGATTTAGCGTTTGATTTAGCACCTGATCTAGCGCCGGATTTAAGTGGGCGGCATGCTCCGGACGGATTGCATCTGCCTGCAACAAGTGGCAGTATGTGAGCACCGACCAGGCAGAATACAGGAGTTGCAACATGAACACCGCACTCGAAGACAGCACCGAACAAATCATTGATCTGGCAGCACAAGTCGGCCGCGCCCTGCAAGCCAAGGGCTGGTTCCTGTCCACCGCGGAATCCTGTACCGGCGGCGGCGTGTCGCAGGCGATCACGGAAATCGCCGGTTCTTCGGAATGGTTTGATTGCGGCTTCGTGACCTACTCGAACGCCTCCAAGACGGAATTGCTGGATATCCCGGAAGCCGAGATCGCCCAGCACGGCACGGTGAGCGAGGAAATCGCCGCCGCCATGGCTGAAGGCGCGCTGGCCAACAGCAATGCCGATGTCACTGTCTCCACCACCGGCATCGCCGGCCCCGGCGGCGCGGTTCCGGGCAAGCCGGTCGGCACGGTCTGCTTCGGCTGGTCAGTGGGTCATCACACTCACACCGAACGGCTGGTGTTTGCGGGCGATCGCCGCGCAGTGCGTGAACAGACCGTGATCCATGCACTGCAGGGCTTGCTGCGCTTCCTGAAATAATTCCAAGGCGCCTCAGGCGCGATACTGATTGATGGCGTCGCGGGTTTCCAGCGCTACGCGCTTGGCTGCCTGCGCGAAATCCTCGCCCGCCGCCAGGTCTGGCTTGGCGTACAGGATGGCGCGCGATGAATTGATCATCATGCCCATGCCGTTCGCCGTCTTGCCGGCATGCACGGTCGCCTGGATATCGCCGCCCTGGGCGCCGACGCCCGGCACCAGCAGCGGCATGTCGCCGATGATGCTGCGCACCTGCGCCAGCTCCTGCGGGAAGGTCGCTCCCACCACCAGGCCGCACTGGCCGTTGGTGTTCCACTTCTCCGCCACTAGGCGGGCAACGTGCTGGTACAGCGGCACGCCGTCCACCGTCAGGAACTGCAGGTCGGAACCGCCGGCGTTGGAAGTGCGGCACAGCACGATGGCGCCGCGGTCTTTCCATTCCAGGTAGGGCGCGACCGAATCGAAGCCCATGTATGGGCTGACCGTCACGGCATCGGCGCCGTAGCGCTCGAAGGCTTCACGCGCATATTGCTCTGCGGTAGCGCCGATGTCGCCGCGCTTGGCGTCCATCACGATCGGGATATCGGGATGGTTTTCACGCAAGTAGGCGCAGATCGCTTCCAGCTGGTCTTCGGCGCGCATGGCCGAGAAATAGGCGATTTGCGGCTTGAAAGCGCAGGCGGTAGCGGCGGTAGCGTCTATAATTTCCTTGCAGAAAGTGTAGATCGCGTCCGGCTGATGCTGCAAATGTGCGGGGAATTTGGCAATATCGGGGTCCAGGCCTACGCACAGCAAGGAATTGTTGGTGCGCCAGGCGGCGGATAGTTTTTCTATAAAAGTCACGATCAGGCCTCAATAATGCTAACCCCGCATTGTAAATCCAAAAACCCCGGGATTAACTGGCAAACAAGCCGATATGCAAGCAAATTGCTGTCTTTCTCCGCTATTTAACACTTGAGCAGCCTGCGATAGTTTGCTAACGTGCATTCCATTGTTTCTTTTATCAGGGATATCCAATGAAAACTTTCTTCAAATGGCTGGCAATTGCCGTCTTCGCCTCCTTCCTCAGCGCTTGCGGCTATAACGATTTCCAAACCAAGGATGAAGCCGTGAAAGCCGCCTGGGGCGAAGTCGTCAACCAGTATCAGGGCCGCGCCGACCTGGTGCCGAAGATCGCACAGATCGTGAAAGCCTACGCCACCCATGAAGAAGCCACCTTTGAGGCCGTGACCAAAGCCCGCTCCGCGGCGACCAGCTTCCAGATCACGCCGGAAGTGCTGAACGATCCGGCCGCGTTCGAGAAATTCCAGCAAGTACAGGGTCAGCTGTCGTCGGCCTTGTCGCGCTTGATGGCAGTCTCTGAAAATTATCCGCAGCTGAAGGCCGACGGCCTGTACCGCGATGCGCAATCACAGCTGGAAGGCATCGAGAACCGCATCAAGGTAGCGCGCAACCGCTACATCGTCGCCGTGCAGGATTACAACGTGCTGGCGCGCAGCTTCCCGACCAACCTGACTGCCATGGCGATGAGCTACAAGGTCAAGCCATCTTTCACGGTGGATAACGAAAAAGCGATTTCGACTTCGCCCGATGTCGATTTCGGCGGCAAAAAATAATGTCGCGTAGCGTAACCCGCGCACCGGCGGCATGGCTGGCGCTGCTGAGCCTGCTGGCGATGCTGGCGCTGCCTGCAGCCGCGCAGACCATGGCGACGCAGGTGGCGGTGCCGCCGCTGCAGTCGCATGTCACCGACCTGGTCGGCATGCTGCAGCCGGACCAGCGCGCCACGCTCGACAATACCCTGAGCGAATACGAAACCCGCACCGGTAGCCAGATTGCCATCCTGTTGCTCAGCAAGACCGAGCCGGAAGGCATAGAAGACTATGCAGTGCGCGTCGCCGACGCCTGGAAGCTTGGCCGCAAGGGTATCGACGACGGCGTCATCCTGCTGGTGGCCAAGGACAATCCCAAGGCTTTGCGGCGCATGATGATACTCACCGGACGCGGCGTCCAGGGCACCCTGACCGACGCCCAGTCCAAGCGCGTGCTGCAGGAAATCATCGCACCGTATTTTTCCAAGGGCGATTTCTATGGCGGCCTGACGGCAGGCATCTCAGCCATCATGCCGCTGCTGGACCAGGAAAACTTTGCGCCTCCGAGCCGTAAGCCCACACAGGCGCAAGAGCCCTCCTCTGACCTGCTGGGCGCCCTGGCGCCGCTGCTGTTCTTCGGCTTCATCATCCTGATCACCATCATTTCCCGCTCCCGCGGCGGCAGCGCCGGTTCCGGCCGCGCGCTCAACAGCAATGTCTGGGGCAACGCCGCCGGCGTCATCATCGGCAGCATCCTGAGCCAGGGTGGACGCGGCGGCGGTGGCGGGGGGTTCGGTGGCGGTGGCGGCGGCTTTTCCGGCGGCGGTGGCGGCTTTGACGGCGGCGGCGCCTCGGGGGATTGGTAATGGGAACTCTACAACGACTCTGGCGTCACCTGACGACCACGCAAGGCAGCGCGCGGCGCGCCTTTCCCGCGGCAACGCTGAAAGCCATCCAGCACAAGATCGCCGAAGGCGAAGTCACGCACCGGGCGGAAGTGAAAATGATCGTGGAAGGCTCGCTCAGCCTGCCGGCCGTGCTCAACGGCATGACCTCACGCAATCGCGCGCATGAGCTGTTCGCGCACTATCGCATCTGGAACACCGAAGAAAACGTCGGCGTCCTGCTGTACGTGAACCTGGCCGACCACAAGGTCGAGATCATCGTCGACCGCGCGGTAGGCCGCGCCATCAAGAGCGAGGAATGGCAAGCCGTGTGCAAGACCATGACCAAGGAGTTCGCCAGCGGCGCCTTCCATGACAGCACCCTGGCGGCGCTGGAACAAATGAACGGCTACCTGACCCAGCATTTCCCGGACCAGGGCCGGAAAAAGAACGAGCTGTCAGACAAGCCGATCGTCCTGTAATTACGTCAATTAAATCGACTCTGACCCCAATTAAATAATTGGGGTCAGAGTCGATTTATCTCCGGCGATGTTCAGCCGCGCATTTCAACCATTTTCATATACCCACTGCAGCAAACCGTCTTGCGCTGCCTGCCCTCTGGGCGCGTTGGGGTGGTTGATCAGGCACACCACCGCATAGTATTTCCCCGATGTCGCCAGGACATAGCCGGCGATTGCGCGGACGTCGTTCAGGGTGCCGGTCTTGACGTGGGCCTGGCCGGCGACGCTCTGGTCTTTCAGGCGCTTGCGCATGGTGCCGTCGTAGCCTGCCAGCGGCATCGACGAGACGAATTCCGGCATGGTGGGCGACTGGAATGCCGAGGTCATCATGCGGCCCATGGTCTTGGCGGAGATCCGTTCGTTGCGCGACAGCCCGGAACCGTTTTCGATCACCAGGCCGCTGGCGTCTATGCCTTTGCCGGCCAGCCAGCTCTGGATGGCGCGGGCGCCGCGCTCGGGGGTGGCCGGGACTTTCAGGATATCCGAGGCGATCGTCAGCAGCACTTGCCGCGCCATGACGTTATTGCTGTACTTGTTGATGTCGCGTATCACTTCCGGCAAGGTGACCGAGTTCCATTCCGTGACCAGGCGGGCGTCGGGCGGCGTGACGCCGTTCTTGACGCTGCCGCTGAAAGTGCCGCCGAGATCGCTCCACATCTGCCGGAACACCACGCCGAAGTATTGCGTGGCGTTCATCTTGTAGGGATTCACGTACCAGGTTTTTTCGCCGCAGGAGGCCGGCAGCACGCCGTTGAAGCTGGCGCCATCGGCGTCGACCGCCGCTTGCAGCTTGCCTTGCCAGTCATCGCAGCTGCCCTGCCCCAGGCGCGGCGGCTTGACCTGGTAGCCGCTCATGGGCGGATCGAGCACGACATTGACCAGGCGCTTGTCGGCATCCGGCACGAACTGGAAGGTCAGCGTCTTGTAGTTCAGCAGCAAGGCATCCGGGCCGACGTTGTACGGCTTCATCGGATCGCCGTCGAACTCGGAAGGATCGTAGGCATTCTCATCGAATGTGCTGCGGTCCAGCACGATATTGCCGCGGATATCGCGGATACCCTTGGCGCGGATCTGGCGCAGGAACAGCCAGAAGTTTTCCAGCACCAGCTTGGGGTCGCCATTGCCTTTGAAAATCAGATCGCCCTGCAATACATTGCCTGCCTGGCTGCCGTCAGCGTACGCCTGGGTCTTCCAGCGATAGGCCGGCCCCAGCAGCTCCAGCGCGGCGTCGGTAGTGACCAGTTTCATGGTCGAGGCGGGATTGAAGGGCGTGGCGGCATTCGACGAAGCCAGCACCTTGCCGCTGCCGTCGACTTCCTGCACATACACGCCAACGCTCTGGGCCGGAATGCCGGCCAGCTGCAAAGCTTTGCTAAACGATGCGGGAACGGACGATTCTTGCGCCTGAACATTGACCAGCAGGAAAGAGGAAGAAAGCAGGAGACTTAGCGCGAAGATTTTTTTCAAGTGAGCACCGGCGAAAAAAGAAAGATTGCGAGGGATTATCCCACGCGTTCACGCGATGCAAAGCTTGGCGTTGTGGCAAATTTGAAAATAAAAGAAATACCGCGAGACGCCAGGGTCTCGCCAGCTGCGGCAGCAATGCCCCTGGCTTTTACAACAGTGCAGGTATGGCTTCCAGGATGATCAGCGCCAGCAAGGCGCCGCAAACGGCGCCGATGGCGCGCAGGCTGCCACGTGCAAGTTTCGACGCCACCGGCACTTCTCCGCACAAGATGATCCCGGCAATTGCCATCGGCACGAAGAACAGCAGGTTATCCATAATCAGTCTGATCATGATCGTCTCCTTGGTTTACTTGTAATTTCAGTATAGGTTTTGCATGCCTGAAAGCAAGGAGGAATAAAAAAATGACAACGATCAACATATTCAAAAAAGACAACAAAAATAAGTACAACAAAGCCTCTGCTGTCCTGCACAATTTTCTTGACCACCATCAACTGCGCGGCTACTATCCACCAGTCTAAATTTTATGGAGCCCCTTTAATGGGCACTTGTTCGAGTGACAGTTGTTGCCAGACCCGTTCTGGCATCGCCTCGGCAAGATAACGCAGGATTCCCCTGCCGTCATCTCGCCAGCGGCGGATGATGGCATCCCCAGTGCACGGAGCATCTTTCCGGCACGCAGTATTCCACCACCTGATCTTGTTATGCAAAGTTACGCAGCCGATTTATAGCGGCTGCATGCTTGGCTAATCCCGTGTTCCGCGTCCGCGCGCCGGGTAATCGAATGTAGCGTCCGTCTCCGGGCTCTTGATATTGTCATCAAGATGTCACCGATCGAATTTACAGTCTGTGCCGCGCTGAGCGCTTTTTGCCTTTTGCAGAGAACTTGTCATCCATATGGATAGCAAGTCGTTAATACAAGGTTAAATGCGACAAAGTTAAAGGCGATAAAGCTAAAAGCGCCCAGCCAGCCTCCTCTGATCGACGACAGCCGACCGCACTGCATGAAAAAAGAAGAATTCCATGAATCTGAATATTCTCAAAGATACATTCGTTAGCTTTGTCCGCACGCATGGCATGGATCGCCATTTCCGCCGGCTGGCTCCGGACATGTTCCGCAGCACCCCGGTCAACAAGGAAGTGCCGCCTACGCTGGCGGATGCGCTGTCGACCGCTGCCAGCATCGACGTCAGCGAACTGTTCCAGAAACTGCACAGCCGCGCCGATGGCTTGACCGACGCCGAAGCCGATGACATCCGCGTCAGTGCCGGTCCGAATGAAGTCGAGCATGAAAAGCCGATCTCGAAATGGTCCCACTTGTGGCAATGCTACAAAAATCCCTTCAATCTGCTGCTGACGGTGCTGGCCGGCGTTTCGTATCTGACTGAGGACATGAAGGCCACCATCGTCATCGGTTCGATGGTAGTGCTGTCGACCCTGATGCGCTTCATCCAGGAGTCGCGCTCCAACACCGCAGCCGACAAGCTCAAGGCGATGGTCAGCAATACTGCTACGGTACTGCGCCATGACCTGGCCGAAGACATTGCGGAAGAAGCCTTGCGCTACTTCGATGTCACCTTGCACCCCAAGGGCGCGCGCCGCATCGAACTGCCGATCAAGAAGCTGGTGCCGGGCGATATCGTCCAGCTGTCCGCCGGCGACATGATCCCGGCCGACCTGCGCTTGCTGACTGCCAAGGATTTGTTTATCAGCCAGGCGGCCATGACCGGTGAGTCGCTGCCGGTAGAGAAATTCGTGGTCCATCGCGGCCTCGACACCAGCAATCCGCTGGAACTGGACAACCTGTGCTTCATGGGCACCAACGTGGTCAGCGGATCCGCCACCGCCATTGTCGTCACGACAGGCAACCGTACCTATTTCGGCGCCCTGGCCGAGCGTGTCACCGCCTCCGACCGCACGCCGACCGCGTTCCAGTCCGGCGTCAACAAGGTCAGCTGGCTGCTGATCCGTTTCATGATGGTGATGACACCAGTGGTGTTCCTGCTGAACGGCTACACCAAGGGCGACTGGGTCGAAGCCTTCCTGTTCGCCATGTCGATCGCGGTCGGCCTGACGCCGGAAATGCTGCCGATGATCGTTACCTCGACCCTGGCCAAGGGCGCGGTTGCGCTATCGCGCAAGAAGGTGATCGTCAAGCGCCTGGATGCGATCCAGAACTTCGGCGCCATGGACGTACTGTGCACCGACAAGACCGGCACCCTGACCCAGGACAAGATTTTCCTGGAGCGCCATACCGACATCCTCGGCGAACAGGACGACCTGGTGCTGGAATATGCCTACCTCAACAGCCACTACCAGACCGGCCTGAAAAACCTGCTGGACGTCGCCGTGCTGGAACACGCCGAACTGCAGCGCGAGATGGCGCTGGCCTCGGCCTACCGCAAGGTCGATGAAATCCCGTTCGATTTCCAGCGCCGCCGCATGTCGGTGGTGGTCAGCGAACGCGACGATCACCACGAATTGATTTGCAAGGGCGCGGTCGAAGAAATCGTCTCCGTCTGTACCCACGCACGCCATAACGGCCAGGTGGTGCCGTTCACCAAGGAACTGCTGCAGGAAATCTACGACACCACTTCGAGCCTGAACGCCGAAGGCCTGCGCGTGGTGGCAGTGGCCGCCAAAGACCTGCCGCCGACCAAGGAAGTGTACGGCGTGGCCGATGAATGCGACCTGGTGCTGATTGGCTATATCGCCTTCCTCGACCCGCCGAAGGAATCAACCAAGCCGGCGCTGGACGCCCTCAAGGAACACGGCATCACGGTCAAGATCCTGACCGGCGACAACGAACTGGTCACCGCCAAGATCTGCCGCCAGGTCGGCCTCGCCGTGGATGGCATGCTGCTCGGTTCCCACGTCGAGAAAATGAGCGATGCCGAACTCGCGGTCGCGGTCGACACCACCACGGTATTCGCCAAGCTCAGCCCGACCCACAAGGAGCGCATCGTGCGCATCCTGCATGACAAGGGTCACGTGGTCGGTTTCATGGGCGACGGCATCAACGATGCGCCGGCCCTGCGCGCCGCCGACATCGGCATCTCGGTCGACACCGCAGTCGATATCGCCAAGGAAGCAGCCGACATCATCCTGCTGGAAAAGAGCCTGATGGTGCTGGAAGAAGGCGTGCTGGAAGGCCGCAAGACCTTCGCCAACATGCTGAAGTACATCAAGATGACGGCCAGCTCCAACTTCGGCAACGTGTTCTCGGTGCTAGTGGCGAGCGCCTTCCTGCCGTTCCTGCCGATGCTGCCTTTGCACCTGCTGGTGCAGAACCTGCTGTACGACATTTCGCAGATCACTATCCCGTTCGATAACGTCGACAAGGAATTCCTGGAAAAGCCGCAGCGCTGGAATGCCGCCGAGATCGGCCGCTTCATGGTGTTCTTCGGCCCGATCAGCTCGATTTTCGACATCACCACCTTTGCCCTGATGTGGTACATCTTCGGCGCCAATACGCCGGAGCACCAGACCCTGTTCCAGTCCGGCTGGTTCATCGAAGGCTTGCTGTCGCAGACGCTGATCGTGCACATGATCCGTACCCGCAAGATTCCATTCTTCCAGAGCCGCGCTTCCTGGGCGCTGATGAGCATGACCATCATCATCATGCTGGTCGGCATCCTGCTGCCGATGTCGCCGCTGGCCCACTACTTCAAGCTGCAGGCGCTGCCGCTGACCTACTTCCCGTGGCTGGTGCTTATCCTGGTGGCTTATGCCGTGCTGACGCAGGCCATGAAGGGCTGGTACGCAAGGCGCTACGGCTGGCAATAAAAAGCCGCCGCAGTCCTGCGGATGGAGACGACAATATTCATCTCCATCCACAAAACAAAAAGCCAATCGCAGAAACGATTGGCTTTTTTGTTTTCGGCGGCGGCAAACGTCGCCGCCTGCCGCCGTGCTCCGTTGAGCTATCCCACCAGCCCCGCCGCGATATTGATCGACAAGCCGAGAATCGCCGAATTGAACAGGAAGGTCAGCACCGATTGCAGCAAGACGATCTTGCGCATGGAGCGCGTCATGACGCTGACGTCAGAGGTTTGCACCGCGACCGCCATGGTGAACGAGAAATACAGGAAATCCCAGTAGTTCGGATTCTTTTCCTCATCCGGGAAACGCAGCGGCGGCGTCTCCTCATCGGCCGCATAAAACAGCCGCGCATAGTGCAAGGTAAAGATGGTGCCGACCAGGAACCACGAACCCAGCACCGTCATGCCGGTAAACAGATAGCGGATCTCTTTCGGACCCGGCAGGAAATCCTTGGCCTGCGTCAGGCCGAACACCACTGCGGCAATGCTGGAGACGGCGGCGATGCAAATCAGGATCAGGATCATGGTGTCATTCTCATCCTCGATCTCCGCCCTTTTCCTGACCAGCTCGCAACTGGCGCGGGCCATCATCCACCACAGCGTCAGCAGATAAGTCCAGACTCCGGCATTCCAGCCGATCAGGGCGCGGGTAATCGCCGAATTCTGCGGCACCACGGCCCAGACGATCAAACCCACCGCGATGCCGATGATCAGACGCGGATGAGTACGAAAAACCAGATTATTGAACCACATGACGCTGCTTCCTTTGCTCGGCTTGTAAATAAGCGCACTTTACCAGAGCCGGCTGAAGGGAGGTATTCCTGGCCGCAACCGGCCCAGGATCAGCCTGGCGCGATGCAATTCAGGCCGCAACGCCGGTCCTAGTAAGGCTTGTTCGGCAGGAACTTGCCATCCAGGGTAATCACCGCGCGCGAACCGCCATCCGGATCTTCCACCCGCTTCAGGTCCAGCTTGAAGTTGATGGCGCTGATGATGCCGTCGCCCAGTTCTTCGTGCACCAGCATCTTCAAGGTGGTGCCATAGATTTGCAGCATTTCGTAGAAGCGGTAGATGGTCGGATCGGTAGGGATGCCGCCCGGGATGCTGCCGCGCAGAGGAATCATTTGCAGCTCTGCCGCCGCTTCCGGCTCGAAGCCGAGGCGCCGGCAAACCACTTCCGCGGCAGCCTTCGGCAGGGCATGCTGTCCCAGCAGCGCGGCCGTGACATAGGCCACGCTCAGGCCGGTGCCGTCGGCCAGCTGTTTCCAGGACAGGTCCTTCAGCGCCTTGGCGGCGATGACGCGGGAAGTGAGGGCGACGCGGTTGTCTTGATATACGTTTGCTTGTTGCATGATGTTTCCTTTTCAGTGAAAGAACGGGTGAAGAACTGACTGTGGTTAAACCTTAAGCGGCCAGGGCGCTACGCTTGGCTTGCGTAGCAACGGTTTGGGGAAATTCGGCGAGCGAGACGAACTGATTGCTGGCGCCATCCAGCGCCACGATCGTGCCGGTTTCAATGTCGTACACCCAGCCATGCAGGTTCAGGCTGCCTTGTTCCAGCGCCAGCGCAACGGAAGGATGGGTCTTGATGTTCACCAGCTGGGCGATGACGTTTTCACGCACCATCGCGCTTAGCCGAGCCGCCGGCGAAGCATGGGTACGGGCCGCATTCACTACCTTGGCCGAGTCGGCATGGCGCAGCCAGCCGGCCACTGCGGGCAGATGATCCAGGCATTTGCAGCTGGAGATGGCCGTCATGGCGCCGCAATCCGAATGCCCGCAGACCACGATGTCGCTCACGCCCAGCACCGCGACCGCGTATTCGACCGTGGCGGTGACGCCGCCCGGCGCCGAACTGTAGGAAGGCACGATATTGCCGGCATTGCGGATCACGAAGATGTCGCCCGGATCCTGCTGAGTCAGCAGCTCCGGCACGACGCGGCTGTCGGAACAGGTGATGAACAATGCGCTCGGATTTTGGGTAGTGGCCAGTTCCTTGAACAGGCCGGACAAGCCCGGGAACGTGTGTTTCTGGAATTTCAAGACCCCATCGACGATGGACTTCATGGCGCTTCTCCTTGTAGGTGTTGAAGTAATGGCGCCATGATGAAGGCATTCAGCTATTAGGTCTAAGACCGATATACAATCATCGTCATAAGAACCGCCTATAGTTATCAAACATGCTATTACGCCACATACGCTACCTGCTCGCCGTCGTCGAACAGGGCAACTTCACCAGGGCGGCGGAAGCTTTATACGTTTCCCAGCCTACCTTGTCGCAGCAGATCCGCCAGCTGGAAGAAACACTGGGGGTACAGCTGCTGGACCGCAGCGGCAGAGTGGTGCGCGCCACCGATGCCGGCGAAGCCTATGTCGCCTACGCGCGGCGGGCGCTGCGCGAGCTGGAAGCCGGCCAGCGGGCGATCCACGATGTGCGCGACCTGGCGCGCGGCACGCTGCGGCTGGCCATGACGCCCAGCCTGACATCCTATCTGGCGGGACCGCTGATCGCCCGCTTCAACGCCAGCTATCCCGGCATCACGCTGCAGGTGATTGAAAAAACGCTGGATGCGATCGAAGCGGCGCTGGCTGCGGACCAGGTCGACCTGGGACTCGCCTTCAGCCAGGTGCGCTCCCTGGAAATCAGCAGCCGGCCCCTGTTCGTGGAAAAGCTGTGCGTGGTGGTCGGCCTGGCACATCCGCTGGCGCAGCGCCCCGCCGCCACGGCGCTGGCCGCCAGCGAGCTGGGACAGCAATCGCTGGCGCTGCTCAGCAGCGATTTCGCCACCCGCGCCTTTGTCGACGCCTATCTGCAGCAGCAGGGCATCTCGCCCAGGATCGCGATCGAAGCCAATACCATCAGCGCGATCGTGGAAATCGTCCGCCGCGGCGGCGTCGCCACCATCCTGCCGGATGCGATTGCGCGCGAACATCCGGGACTGAAGGAAATCCAGCTGAGCCCTGCCCTGCCGCATCGCACCGTCTCGCTGCTTTGGCGCAAGGACAGCTATCAAAGCGCTGCCGCCAAGGCTTTCGCCGAACTCGCCGGCAGCCTGGCTGCCGCCGGATGAAACCGGCAACTGCCTGAGCAGCAAGCAATCAAAAATACATGGCAATAAAAAACGCCCTTGCGGGCGTTTTCAGGATCATGTTGCGATCAGGTTTCGGTCATGTGCAACTTGCTGGCCACCATGTGCGCCACGCTTTCGCCCGGCTTGCGCCGGAACTTGCGGCTGGCCCAGAGCAGCAGATCGTCGACATAGGTGAACACCACCGGAATCACCAGCAGGCTCAGGAAAGTCGAAGTCACCAGGCCGCCGATGACGGCAATCGCCATCGGTCCGCGGAAGCTGGAATCCGCGCCGAGCCCGAGGGCGATCGGCAGCATGCCGGCGCCCATCGCGATGGTGGTCATGACGATAGGCTGGGCCCGCTTGTGGCAGGCATCCATCAACGCATCGAAACGGCTCATGCCATGATCGCGGCGCGCCACGATGGCGTACTCCACCAGCAGGATCGAATTCTTGACCGCGATCCCCATCAGCATCAGCAAGCCGATCAGCGACGGCATCGAGAACGAGTTATGCGTGATCAGCAAGGCCGCAAAGGCGCCGCCGATGGACAAGGGCAATGCCGCCAGAATCGTCACCGGCTGCAGGAAACCCTTGAACAGCAGCACCAGCACCATGTACACGCACAGCACGCCGGTCAGCATCGCCAGCGCGAAGCCGGAGAACAGTTCCTTCATGATTTCGGCGTCGCCCAACTCGCCACGCTTGACGTTAGGCGGCAGGTTCTTCACGTTCGGCAGCTCATTGATCTTCGCCATCACTTCGCCGATTTCATGGCCGTTCAGCTCGACGTGGATGATCACGCGGCGGTTGCGGTCGATGCGGTCAATCCGCGCCGGACCGCTGTCAAAGCGGATGTCCGCCACCGAACTCAAAGGTACGTTGCCGCTCTTGCCCTGCACCGACAAACGTTCCAGCACGCTCAGGTCATGCCGCGCATCTTCCGGCAGGCGCACCCGGATCGGGATCTGCCGCTCCGGCAGGTTCAGCTTGGCGACCAGCTGGTCATAATCGCCGGAGGTAGCGATACGCAAGGTTTCGCCGATGGCCGAAGACGTCACGCCAAGGTCGGCCGCTTTGGCAAAATTCGGCGTGACGATGATTTCCGGCCGCACCAGGCTGATGCTGGAGGTAATGTTGCCGAGGTCGGGAATCGTGCGGATTTCGCGCTCGATGGCCCGCGTCACCGAGCTCAGCGCCTGCGGATCGTCGCCCGAGAGCAGCAGCTGAATTTCTTCGCCGTTGCCGCCGCCGCCCACGGTAAACCGCAGTCCCGGCAATTGCGTCAGCAGCTTGCGCAATTCGCTGTCCACCTCGGTCTGCTTTTCCTTGCGCTCAGGCGGATCCTTGAGCAACACCGTCAAGGTGGAGCGGCGTGTCTCGTCGCCGCCGATCGCACTGTAGACCTGAGCGACATTCTTGTTGGTCATCAGCAAGCGGCGCGCCTGTTCCGAGCTGGCGCGGGTTTCCGCCAGGACGCTGCCGGGCGGCAGTTCCAGCGTGACCTGGGTCTGGCCGCGGTCGCTAGGCGGAATGAAGCCTGTCGGCAGGAACGGGATCATGGCCAGCGACAAGATGAAGAACAGCGCCGCCATGCCCATGGTCTTGACTCGGTGGTGCATGCACCAGGAGGCGACTGCCATGTACTTCGCCATCAGGCGGCTTTCTTTTTTCTCATGCACGATAGGCTTGAGCAGATAGGCCGCCATCATCGGCGTCAGCAAGCGCGCCACGACCAGTGACGTGGTCACCGCGATCGCCGCGGTCCAGCCGAACTGCTTGAAGAATCTTCCGACGATGCCGCTCATGAACGCGGTCGGCAAAAATACCGCCACCAGCGTAAACGTGGTCGCCACCACCGCCAGCCCGATTTCGTCGGCCGCTTCCAGCGCCGCCTGGTACGGCGTCTTGCCCATGCGCAGATGGCGCACGATGTTTTCGATTTCGACGATCGCATCGTCCACCAGGATCCCGATCACCAGCGCCAGCGACAGCAAGGTCACGCCATTGAGCGAAAAGCCGAGGAACTTCATCGCCATGAAAGTCGGGATGATCGACAGCGGCAGCGCCGCTGCAGCCACCAGGGTTGCGCGCCAGTCGCGCAGGAAGAACCAGACCACCAGCACCGCCAGGATCGCGCCCTCATACAGCAAGGACATTGAACCTTCGTAGTTTTCCTGGACCACATCGACGTTGTTGAAGGCTTCCTCGATCTTGACGTGGGTCGCTTTCTTGTTCAGCTCGGCGACCGCTTTCTTGACTGCTTTGGAGACGGTGATTTCACTGGCGCCCTTGCTGCGCGTGATTTCGAAGCCGACCACAGGCTTGCCGTCGAGCAGCGTCAGCGCAGTGCGCTCGCCGATGCCGTCGGTCACCTTGGCGACCTGGTCCAGGCGGATCACATGGCCGTCCGGCAGAGCCATCTGCAAGGCAGCCACTTCCGCCACGTTGCCGACCGTGCCGATGGTGCGCACCGATTGCCGCGCGCCGCTGATGTCAGCCTTGCCGCCCGGCGCTTCCTGCTGCACGCGCTGCAGCTGGCGCGAGATCTGCGCCGCCGACACGTTCAGGGCCGCCATCCGCTCCGGATCCAGCTCCACCAGTACTTCGCGGTTGACGCCGCCGACGCGGGCGATCTTGCCGACGCCGGCAACCGAGAGCAAGGCCTTGGAAACGTCGTTGTCGACGAACCAGGACAGGGCTTCTTCGTCCAGCTGGTCGGACTTGACGGTATAGGTGATGATAGGCTGGCCGGAAGTGCTGGCCTTGCCGTAGACCGGATCGCGGACGTCGGTAGGCAAATCGCTGCGTATGCGGTTGACCGCATCGCGCACATCGTCCATCGCTTCCGAAATATCCTTTTCCAGGCGGAACTCGACGGTGGTATTCACTACGCCGTCATTGATGGTGGTGTAGATGTGGCGTATGTCGGTGACGGTAGCGACCGAATTTTCAATCTTGCGCGCCACTTCGGTTTCCAGCTGCGAGGGAGAAGCGCCCGGCAGGCTGGTGGAAATGGAAATGAACGGAAAATCGATATCGGGCTGGTCCTGCACCAGCATGTCCTTGAAACTCATCAAGCCCATGATGGTGAGCAGGATGAACAGCAAGATGGCCGGAACCGGATGCTTGATCGAGAGAGCGGAAAAATTCATGGCCGGGCCTCGCTTATTTCATTGCCAGCGGTGCAGCCGGCTTCGATTCCGACGCTGCCGGCGCTACCCGCACGGTATCGCCGTCGGCCAGGAAACCTGCGCCCTTTTCCACCAGCGTCATCGCCATCGTAATGCCGTTCGGGCCCTCAGCGACTTCGATGCGGTCGCCGATGCGGCGTCCCAGCGTGACCTTGGTCTGGGTCACCTTGTCGTCCTTGCCCAGCTGATAGACATAGCTATAGCCGTCGCGCATCACCACCGCGCTCTGCGGCAGGGTCAGCGCCTCGGCGTGGCCCAGCGCAAACTGGCCGGTGCCGAACATGCCGGCATGGGCGCTGCCGGGCGCCGGCAGATCGACATACACTAGGCCGTTGCGCGTGAGCGGATCGACGGTCGGCGCCACCATGCGCACCTTGCCGTCCACCACCACGCCGTTGGTGACGCGCAGCTTGACCTCCTGCCCGACCTTGATCTGCAGCAGGTCGGTGGCATTCACCTCGGCCCGCCATTCGAGGCGATTCTGGCGGATCAGCTTGAACAGTTCCTGCCCTTGCGACGCCACCGAACCGACCGTCGCCGTGCGTGAAGAAATCACGCCGTCGTCGGGCGCCAGCACCTGGGTCTGGCGCAGCCGGATCTGCTGCATTTCCAGGCTGGCCTGGGCCGACTGCAAGCGCGCCTTGGCGCTGCGCTCGGCGACTTCATACTGGGTAGTCTGCTGGCCGCTCAAGGCGCCGCTGTTGACCAGCGTGCGCGCCCGTTCGGCATTGGCGTCCGCTTCCGACAGCGCTGCCTTCGCTTCTTCTACCGCAGCCTTTTGCTGCGCTACTTGCGCCTCCACGCTGTCATTGCTGAAACGCGCCAGCACCTGGCCGCGCTTGACGATATCGCCGACGTTGACGCGCACCTCGGCCAGCTGCAGGCCGCCCAGCTCACTGCCGACCACCGCCTCCTGCCAGGCGGCGATGCTGCCGTTGGCCGACAATGTCAGCGGCCAGTTGGCGCTTTGCGCCTTGGTGGTGGTGACGGTCAAGGACGCTTTCGGCTTGCTGGCTTCCTTGTCGGCGGGTTTGCTGCTCTTGCCTGTCGTGGCCCAGACCGCAGCGGAACCGATAACGACGACCAGCGCCGCAATTGCTACCAGTTTCAAAGATGGCTTTTTCATGACTCTCTTCTTTACTTGTCTATATTAAGAACGATCGGAGTTTGGCGCTGCAATTGGCGATACAGCCGGCAAGGCCGCCTGTTCCGCCTGATTGCGCCAGCCGCCGCCCAACGCCTTGTACAGAGCGATCCAGGCCGCCACGTGATCGCGCTGCACGCTGATCTGGCTCTGCTGCGCAGCCAGGAAGGTGCGGCGCGCATCCTCCAGCTCAAACAGGCTGCCGCTGCCGGCCTTGAATTTGTCGTCGTTGGCGTGGAAATAGCTTTCGTATTCGCGCGCCGCCAGCGCCGCATCGTCTTCGCGCCGCGCCGCCGCATCCAGGCGCACCAGGGCTTCTTCGATTTCGCGCGCCGCGCTGCGCACCTGCGCCTGGTAGCCCGCATAGGCCTCGTCGTAACGGCCGCGCGCCAGGTCGACCTGCGACTTGCGCAGCCCGGCATCGAACAGCGGCAACTTGAGCGAGGGACCGAACGACCAGGTGTCGGAGCGGGAGCTGCCGCCATCGAAGCGCAAGCCGCCTATGCCGATGCTGCCCAGCAGCGAAATGCTGGGATAGCGGTTGGCCTGGGCGACATTGATCTCGGCGCTGGCGGCCGCCAGTTCCCGCTCGGCGACAGCGATGTCTGGCCGTTGCGACAAGGCTTGCGCCGGCACGCTCTCGACCACGAAACCGCGCGGCTGCGGCAAACGCTGGTTCAGCGCGAGCTTGGCGCGCAAGGAAGGTTCAGGAATATCCGTCAGCGCCACCAGCGCTTTGACGTCGAGATCGCACTCGGTGCGCTGCACTACCAGCTTTTGCCTTGCGTCCGCGGTCGAGCCGTTGATCAGGGCGCCGTCGGCCGGGGCGGTAAAGCCCGCCTTGACCTTGAGCGAGGTCAACTGGGCGGTTTGCTCGCGCGACTTCAGGTCCTGCTCCAGCATCGCCGCGGTAGCCACGCAGGCGCGGTAGTTCACCAGCGTGCTGCCGACTTCCGCTGCCAGCGACACCTTGGCGCCGTACCAGTCGGCGTTGCGGGCGAACGCGCGCGCCTTGGCGGCTTCGGCAGTCTTGCGCTTGCCGCCGAACAGGTCGAGTTCCCAGCTGGCGTCGAAGGTCGCGGTGCTGCTGGTGGCGACGGTGGCGACGCTGCCCAGGTTGGAGGTCAGGCCCGAGAGAGATTTGCTGCGCGTGCTGCCGGCGTCGGCGGCCACCGAAGGATAGAGCGCGCTGCCGGCAGAACCGGCCGTGGCGCGCGCCTGCGCAATACGCGCCAGCGCCTGCGCCACGCTCGGATTGCTGGCCTCGGCGGTAGCCACCAGTTCGGCCACCAGCGGATCGTCGAATTGCGACCACCAGCGTGTCAGGTCCGTTGTGCCGCCTTCCGTTGCCGACGGCTTCGGCAAAACGCTTTGAAATTGCGGCAGTACTGCTTGTGATGATGTCGTTGGCGAGGGTACCTGATAGGTAGGCCCGACCACGCAACCGGCGATCACGGACAGCAGGGGTACGCTGCCGAGCATCTTTAGTAAACGCATCCTTTTTCCCTTACTTAATTTTTTTGCGGGGCTCCCAAATGCGGGATTTTTTAATCGTTTATGCTGTTTTTGTACTGCCTGACAAGGTGTAACGAGATCTTTGATTATTCTGTGCAGCTCTCCAATGTACAGGGTGTGGCGACACTGTAAAGAGGAAAATTGCTACTGAGTACGCGATTGCGACAATCTGCAGAATTGATGGGATAAATCGACTAAAACGCGGGATGGAATGCAATCGGGCCAGGTTTTATGAAATATGCATTGAAATTGCAGAAATAATAATTATTCTCAGTGACTTAAAAGGAACGATGAAATTTCTGAGCGGCAATAATAGCCTGCTTCCCGCTTATTTTGTTGATTCCTCTATATGAAATCAAGAAGGCCTTGCCATCATGCTGCAAGCGCGTCGGGCGACCGGTGCCGGCAAGAACAGAATATGCAAGGCCGCATGAAATTTGTATATTTCTGCAACATCAGTGGCCACCAATGCGAGTTGAAATGTAGACTTGGCCAGATGACGATTTGCACGCCGCCACAATGGCTCCGACAGCCGCACCGTACCTCCACGCAGTTCCTGCGCGCGGGCGTTTGCGCCGGCATGCTGTGGCTGCCGATTGCCCTGGCGAGTCCGGCTGCCGATGCCGCGCAAACGGTGACGGCTGCCGTCGACGACGCTGCAGCGGCCGCTACCCAGCATGGAATCACTACGCCGTCGGCTAAGCCGTCGCCATCGAGCGAATGTGCTGCACCTGCCGACGGCAAGACTGCCGCCGATGAGGACGCGCCGAAGAAACCAGTCCAGCGCGGCACGGCTTCCTGGTACGGCGCCAAGCTGCATGGCCGCAAGTCGGCCAGCGGCGAGCGTTTCAATATGCACGCCATGACCGCTGCGCATCCGAGCCTGCCCTTGCATAGCTGGGTACTGGTGCGCAACGTCGGCAACGGCAAGATGGCGATACTGAAAGTCAACGACCGCGGCCCTTTCCACAGCAAACGCATACTGGATGTCTCTTACAGCGCGGCCAAGCAACTGGGCTTCGCCGGCAAAGGCACGGCCCGCGTCGAAGTGCGGCCCCTGTCCCGTAGCGAGATGTCCCAGGTGAAAGCGCAGATTGCGCAAGGAATCACGCCGGCGGCTGGAAGCCACGATTGCAGCTCAAGCGATCAATGATTGTTATCGGCTGTAAAGACTATCCGTGCGTGATGCAGCTTATGCAGCGCGGTTATTTCAAGAATGATTGAGGGCAACCCGTCATTGTGGCGATTCCCTCGGATGCCTTGAGATATGCACGCAGTATCCCCAAAAGACTTGAGGATGCGTCTGTGCTGGAGCGTATTGGCAGCCGCTATGAAAACAACTTTTGCCATTGCTCCTGTTGCTGCATATCCGCACGGGTGTTGACCTCCAGCAGGACGCCGCCGGGCGTACGGCAAAAGAAACGCGATCCGCGCGAGTTGTTGAAAACCTCGGTCTCCATATCGACGCCGTCTGCCAAGAATGCTTTATAAAGCGCATGGACATCATCCAGGCTGTCGAGCTCTACGCCGAAGTGGAAATTTTTTGGCCAGGCCGGCGTCTCCTCCGTGACGTGGTCCAGGACAATGTCAAAATCGTGCCGCTTGAGCAGGCAGCTGCCGCCGAAAGCAACGATTTCGCAGCCCAGGTATTTTTCGAAAAATGCGGCCGTCTCGGCCACATTGGTAGTGGGAAAACTCAAATGGTTCAGCTTTGCTTGTATATGAATCTGCATGATAGCTCTCGCAAAAAGGTTGGCATACGCGATGGAGGGAGTTGTCGCCGATCGGCCCCCAATGCGGCTGTGCCGGTCGTGTGACTCTCCACAACGTCCATTTTGCGAGTAATTGCTCGATTTTAAAACTCGCATTGCCTCCGGCGCCTGCCTGAAGCGCGCGGCCATAGAAACCCGGGGGATTTGCGCGCCAGGCGCGGCAACGGCCCGGGCGATTGCTCACATTTCATGAGCCGTCCGAGGGCTATCCGGGCTGGCGCTCCACGATCCCCAGGTATCCGAACAAGGCGCGGCTGACACGGAACTCCAGAGCAGCGCGATCCGTTTCGCCGCGGTATCCCGCCGCATCCACCATGGCGCGCACGATGGCGATGATGTCGTCGGCGGCTATCTCGATGCTCGGCTGCGGCGGAATATCTTCATGCGCAAGAATCTCTCGGATCAATTCGCTCATGGCGACAATGAATGGCGCCAGCTCCTTGGCGATGGGGGGGCGATTTTCCTCGACATCGAGCAGCCGCGCGAGCGTCGGCCGGCGTAGCTGCTGATGGACCGAGGCGGCAATCAGGCGCATCAATGCTTGCTGGCCGCTCGGTTCGCTCAGCGCCCCTTCAGCCTCAGCGAAGAACACGGCTCGCTCACGCTGGCACAAGGCAACGATGAGCGCATCCTTGCCTGGGAAATATTGATACAGGGAGCCGATGCTGACGCCAGCGCGCTGCGCGACGATATTGGTATTGAGCCCCTCGATTCCCTTGGTCTCCAGGATGCGGGCCGCTGCCTCCAGGATCGCAGCAACGGTTTGTCCGGCGCGCGATTGCTGGGGAATCTTGCGCGGCTTTAATGACTGGCGTTTTTTGGTCGTCACGATGCCACCTGGCAGAAAGCGAGTAACAACTCATATTTTACCGGCTATCGGACGATGCATTGAATTCGTTCAGCAAAATCGCGCGCGGCGGCTGAAATTCGCGACGTATTCCTGCGCCGCCCGGCATCCTGTTCGCCCGTCTAAAACAATGCCAATATCAAAGACGCGCTAAACAAATCGAAGACGCACTAAACAGACAAAACATCTGCTCGCCGCATGCATTAGTCTCGACGACAAAAAATGTCAGTCATTGACAAAGGAGTGGCAATAAATTTTTTACTGCCGCTAAATGTCAAAGAAATGCCAGCAATATTGCTGGTACGGCATTTGCTCCTGCACAAATGCCCGCACCGTGGACGCGTTGACCCGCCGCGGATCAATTCGCGCGAACCTCGGCTCGCGGAATGCGGCGCTTGACCTGTGTCATGGCGCACGCATCGGCAAGTGAAATTTATCTGATCTGTATACACCCCGGACACGGGCGAATCCGCAAGCAAGCTTCGCATGACTACCTGTCCGCTGTTCCAACGCCTCATCTGCAAGCAAGACCTGAAAACGTTTTGACGGTTGATCAAACTGCTCATTTTTTGATTAGAACGCAGCAACAAAAAAGCAAAGGTATACATCATGAACAAACTGCCATATCGGCATCGGTTAACACCGGAGTCCGTGCGCGGCTTTTCCACGCAGGGACTGGTCTTCGCCTTGAGCCTGCATGATGCCATTGCCCACCTCCGCCGAGCCGCTGGAAACGCTGCAGTTCACGCTAGCGGACGGTACGCTGGTGACCCGCTTCGGCGCACGCGGCCTGGCCCGCCACGGCCGCGAGCGCGGCGAGGAATGGAACGAGATCGGTTATGGCCCCAACGATACGGTTGACCCGGTCACCGGCTTGCCGGTGGATAAAGAGCAGGGCAATTACCTGACCTTCGTGCCGCAATACTTCAAGAACCGCACCTGGGGCTTCGAGGTCATCGACAATAGCCGCGTAGCGGGTGTGACCAAGCCGACGCTGAAAGTCAACGAGTACTTCCAGCAAGCCCAGCTGCCCGGCGGCGTGGCCTGGTTCCGCGCCTTCGACCGGCCTGGCGTCACCGGCTACGGCTGGATGAACCCCGGCGAGCTGGCCGATCGCAGCCTCACTATCTGTCCTCCCGTGCCGTACCCGCCGAACGGCAAGCTGGCCAGCGCCAACCTGCTCAACAACGGCTGCAGCCTGACGGTGACCGGCTACCCTGGTCACGGCGACCTCGGCCCGGATGGCTTCCCCAATGGCAAAGACGTTCCCGGACGTCCTCTGGTGGTCGGCGATACGATCGAAGTCTCGCCCTCGTTCTTCTCCACCAAGGACGCCATGCTCGCCAAAGGCGACGACGGCGGCATCCGCTACTACTCGTCCGAATGGATCTACGTAGTGGGCACGGGTCTGCGGCCGTGGTACGGCGTGCAGCCGCGCCTGAACTCGGTGCCGCTGCCGGCCGACACCTTGTCGGGCGGCGTGGGCTCGGTATCCTATAACTACTCAAACAATGGATTGTTCATGTTCCAGCAGCCGCAAAACAATGTCGGCATGCAGAACATGCAGCGCTTCGTCGAAGGCCGGCGGCTGGTGCATACCAACTTCACGACCGGCGATCACAACGAGCCGGGCAATGACCGCTATGCGCCGGCTGTCGGGCTGCAGGGGCAACGCTTTAATCAGTCGGCCTGTATCGCCTGTCACGTCAACAACGGCCGCAGCATCGCGCCAGGCGCATTGAACCAGCGGCTGGACAGCATGTCGGTGCGGGTTGCGATGATCGACGCCAGCGGGCAGCAGCTGCCGCATCCGCAGTACGGCACCGCCGTGCAGATGAATGGCGCATCGGCAAGCGGAACTTCGCAGAACTGGGGCAACGGCGTCAGCGTCGGCGGCTTCGAGAGCCGTTCAGTGAAGCTGGCCGACGGCGCGGCAGTCGAGTTGCGCAAGCCGACGCTTGCCTTCGAGGGGCCGGTGCCGGACGCCGTCTCCCTGCGCGCCGCCCAGCCGATGATTGGCACCGGCTTGCTGGAAGCCGTGCCGGAAGCGGACATCCTGGCGCGCGCTCGCGCCACACCGGATGAGGATGGCGTCAAGGGCTTGCCTAACTTCGTCTTCGATCCCGAGACGGGCGCCGTGCGCCTGGGCCGCTTCGGCTGGAAGGCATCCAAGGCGACGCTGCGCCAGCAGGCCGCTTCGGCGCTGCTGCTGGACATGGCCGTGACCTCGCCGGTCTACCCCAACCGCGCCTGCAACACTGACCCTGCCGGCTGCGCGTCCGTCGGCGTGCAAAAGGGCATCTCTGAGTCCGATCTGCAAGCGATCTCCCACTATCTTTCGCTGGTGGGCGTGCCGGCCCAGCGCAGTCTGGCCAGCGGCTTCCCCAAGGGCGTAGCGCCATTGGATGAACACCGTGTCGATCCGGTACAGGTCAGCAGCGGCGCCAAGGTCTTCCAGGGCATACGCTGCACCGCCTGCCACGCAGTGGAGAATGTGCCGGCCATGCCATTCGACGGCCTTCCCACCAGCGCCAATAGCTGCGCGCACTCCTTTCAGAAATAAAAGAGCTTCCTTCGATCCCAATCATGATCATTAAGCAACAAACGAATATCGATAATTGCGAATTATGCAATTCAAGATAAAGGCAAACTGGGATGCGGGCTTGAAAAATGGACAGAGCGTCCCTATACTTAGCACTCGTTAGGAGAGAGTGCTAACAATCTCCCCGAACTCACTAGTCACTGTGCGGCGCATATATATAGCAAAGCAGAACAGTGGTGCTTTGCTGCGATGTTGCTGCAAATACAAATAACCTGTTGAATCTTAAGGAGTCACATATGAATCTTCGTCCTTTGCACGATCGCGTTATCGTCAAGCGTCTCGACCAGGAAACCAAGACCGCATCCGGTATCGTGTTGCCTGAAGCGGCTGCTGAAAAGCCGGATCAAGGTGAAGTGCTGGCCGTCGGTAACGGCAAGATTCTGGAAAACGGCAACGTCCGTGCGCTGGCAGTCAAGGTTGGCGATCGCGTTCTGTTCGGCAAATACTCGGGCCAGGCTGTCAAGATCGACGGCAATGAGCTGCTGGTAATGCGCGAAGAAGACCTGTTTGCCGTAGTCGAAGGCAAGTAATTCCGGTCAGTCCGGGATTCTCTGATTGGCCGGCGCCTGGCGCTTCCGATCAGATCCGTACACGACACAATCGAATTCAACGTATTCAGGAGAATAAAACATGGCAGCAAAACAAGTAATTTTCGGCGATGAAGCACGCGCCAAGATCGTCAACGGCGTCAACATCCTGGCTAACGCAGTCAAGGTCACCCTGGGTCCTAAGGGCCGTAACGTGGTTCTGGAACGCAGCTTCGGCGCCCCTACCGTGACTAAAGACGGTGTTTCGGTCGCTAAAGAAATCGAACTGAAAGACAAGCTGGAAAACATGGGCGCGCAGCTCGTGAAAGAAGTTGCTTCCAAGACTTCCGACAACGCTGGCGACGGCACCACTACCGCTACCGTGCTGGCACAAGCTATCGTTCGCGAAGGCTTCAAGTACGTTGCCGCCGGTTTCAACCCGACAGACCTGAAGCGCGGTATCGACAAAGCTGTTGTCGCCATCGTTGCTGAAATCAAGACGCTGTCGAAGCCGACTACAACCAGCAAGGAAATCGCGCAAGTTGGTTCGATCTCCGCTAACTCCGACACCGACATCGGTGAAATCATTGCCAAGGCAATGGACAAAGTCGGCAAAGAAGGCGTGATCACAGTTGAAGATGGCAAGTCGCTGGAAAACGAACTGGACATCGTCGAAGGCATGCAATTCGACCGCGGCTACCTGTCGCCATACTTCATCAACAACCAAGAGAAGCAAGTTGTTGCCCTGGAAAACCCGTTCGTCCTGCTGTTCGACAAGAAAGTATCGAACATCCGTGACCTGCTGCCAATCCTGGAACAAGTCGCCAAGTCCGGCCGTCCTCTGCTGATCATCGCAGAAGATGTCGAAGGCGAAGCGCTGGCTACCCTGGTTGTGAACAACATCCGCGGCATCCTGAAGACTGCAGCTGTCAAGGCTCCTGGTTTCGGCGACCGTCGTAAAGCCATGCTGGAAGACATCGCTATCCTGACCGGCGGCCAGGTGATCGCTGAAGAAGTCGGCCTGACCCTGGAAAAAGCCACTCTGGCTGAACTGGGCCAAGCCAAGCGTATCGAAATCAGCAAGGAAAACACCACCATCATCGACGGTGCCGGCGAAGCCATCACTATCGAAGCACGCGTCAAGCAAATCCGTGCGCAGATCGAAGAAGCGACTTCGGACTACGACCGTGAAAAACTGCAAGAGCGCGTTGCCAAGCTGGCTGGCGGCGTTGCCCTGATCCGCGTTGGTGCTGCAACCGAAGTTGAAATGAAAGAAAAGAAAGCACGCGTTGAAGACGCTCTGCACGCTACCCGTGCAGCAGTGGAAGAAGGCGTTGTTCCAGGCGGCGGCGTGGCATTCCTGCGCGCACGTGCTGCTGTCAAGGACCTGAAAGGCGACAACGCCGACCAGGAAGCCGGCATCAAGATCGTGCTGCGCGCGATCGAAGAGCCACTGCGTCAAATCGTATTCAACGCTGGCGACGAGCCATCGGTTGTGATCAACGCAGTCCTGGCAGGCAAGGGCAACTACGGTTACAACGCTGCCAACGGCACCTACGGCGACCTGGTTGAACTGGGCGTTCTGGATCCAGCCAAGGTTACCCGTTCGGCATTGCAAAACGCTGCTTCGGTTGCCGGCCTGATCCTGACTACCGATGCAATGATCGCTGAACTGCCAGAAGACAAGTCGGCTGGCGGCATGCCAGGCGGCATGGGTGGCATGGGCGGCATGGGTGGTATGGACGGCATGATGTAATTTGCAGGGCCGGAATTATCCGGCCCTTGTGGAACATCAAAAAGCCCGCGATGGTTATCTGTCGCGGGCTTTTTTTTATGCAGCTGCCTGTAGTAGTCGATAGGGGACAGAGTTTGCAAGCCGCCGAAGCGCGGCGAGCTACACTTCCCGTGCGGCTCTGTCCCCTATTGACGGCAATCGAAGAGCGAATGGTTGTGGCGCGCACACCGCACTCCGTGGCCCGTTCAATCGGGGTCAGAGTAATTTACGACGATGAAGCCGTCGTAAAAAAACTCTGACCCTGATTGAACTACTACTGGCAGTAGTGGGCGCATAGACATGGCAGTAATATAGCCATGCCTAAATGTTCCTTCCCTTGCCTGACAAACGCTTATAAAATAAGCACCTACTAAAAAAACATAATGGCGGCGAGATTGTTGATATTGCGACAATCAGCTGCCTTTTTTCATTCTGAAATGATAGAAATCAAAGCAGTCACCCAGCGCTTCAACGGCGCGCGCGGCCCGGTCGATGCGGTCCGTAACGTCAATCTGACGATACGCAAGGGCGAGATCTTCGGCATCATCGGCCGCAGCGGCGCCGGCAAAAGCACCCTGGTGCGTTGCCTCAACCTGCTGAACCGCCCTACTTCCGGCAACATCGTCGTCGACGGCAAGGACATGACGGCGCTGAACGCCGAACAGCTGCGCGGTGCGCGGCGCGAAATCGGCATGATCTTCCAGCATTTCAACCTGCTGTCGTCGCGCACCGTGTACGACAATATCGCGCTGCCGCTGGAACTGGCCGGCCTGTCGAAAAGCGCCATTGCCGCCAAAGTCACGCCGCTGCTGGAGCTGGTGGGCTTGACCGCGCTCAAGGACAGTTATCCCGCGCAGATCAGCGGTGGCCAGAAACAGCGCGTCGGCATCGCGCGTGCGCTGGCCAATGAGCCGAAAGTCCTGCTGTCGGATGAAGCCACCTCCGCGCTCGATCCTGAAACTACCCGTTCCATCCTGGAACTGCTGCGCAAGATCAACCGCGAACTGGGCCTGACAATTGTGCTGATCACGCACCAGATGGAAGTGATCAAGATGATTTGCGACCGCATGGCGGTGATGGAGGCCGGCGAAGTGATCGAGCACGGCGAAGTGCTGGAGTTGTTCCGCGCGCCCAGACATGAAGTCACGCGCGCCCTGATCGGCGATGTGATCGCTCAGGAACTGCCGCAAGGCGTCCTGCAGCGCCTGCGTGCGCGCCTGGCACAAAGCGATGCCGGCAGCGGCACCGACCATCTGTTCCGTTTCGCGTTCACCGGTTCGGGCGTCGATCAGCCGCTGCTGTCGGAAGCGGTGCGCAAGTTCGACCTGGATTTCAATATCCTGCACGGCCAGATCGATGAAATACAAGGGCAGGCGTTCGGCTCGCTGGCGATCCTGGCCAACGGCACCACTGAAAACATCCAGGCCGCCATGGCTTACCTGACGGCCCAGGGCGTCACCGTTGAGGAGTTGAACCATGTCATCTGAAATGCTCGATCTGTTTTTATCGTCGTTCGGCGAAACCTTGATGATGGTCGGCATCTCCGGCGTACTCGGCGCCCTGCTTGGCGTGCCGCTGGGTATCGCGCTGCACCTGACCGGCCGCGAAGGCGTCCTGCCGCAACCAATTTTCAACCGCGTCGCCGGACTGATCGTCAATGCCGTGCGCTCAACGCCCTTCATCATCCTGCTGGTGGCGGTGATTCCCTTTACCCGTTTTTTCGTCGGCACCTCCATCGGCACCGCGGCCGCCATCGTGCCGCTGACGATCGCCTCGGCGCCGTTCATTGCGCGGCTGGTGGAAACCGCCTTGCGCGAAGTCGACCGCGGCCTGATCGAAGCGGCGCAGGCCATGGGCGCCACTACCTGGCAAATCGTCTACAAGGTACTGGTGCCGGAAGCCTTCGCCGGCATCGTCGCCGGCCTGACGATCACTTTCGTCAGCCTGGTCGGCTACTCGGCCATGGCGGGCGCCATCGGCGGCGGCGGCCTGGGCGACCTGGGGATACGCTATGGCTACCAGCGCTTCCTGCCGGAAGTGATGCTGCTGGTGGTGGTGATCCTGATCGTTTTCGTACAGCTGGTGCAAACGCTGGGCGACATTCTGGTGCGCCGCCTCAGCCACCGCTAACGCTCCCGCATCCGCTGCCGTTTTAAGGCAGCGGATTCATCATGATTTTTGAAAGGAAGAAAATGAACCGTCGTCAATTAGTGCAATTCTTCGCCGGCCTGGGCGTGGTCGCCAGCCTGAGCGCTCCCGTCCTCGCCTCCGCTCAGGAAAAGCCGATCAAGATCGGCGCTACCGGCGGCCCGCACGCGCAGATTCTCGAAGTCGTCAAGAAAGTAGCAGCCAAGGATGGCCTGGCTATCCAGATCGTCGAATTCAGCGACTATGTGCAGCCCAACGCGGCGCTGGCGGCCGGCGACCTGGATGCCAACAGCTACCAGCACCTGCCCTACCTGGAAGCGCAGATCAAGGACCGCGGCTACAAGCTGGTGAACGTCGGCTACACCATCACTTTCCCGATGGGCGTGTACTCGAAGAAAGTCAAATCCCTCAAGGACCTGAAGAACGGCGCCCGCATCGGCATCCCTAACGACCCGACCAATGGCGGCCGTGCCTTGTTGCTGCTGCAGGCGCAAGGCTTGCTGAAGCTGAAGGCCGATGCCGGCCTGAAGGCGACGCCGCTGGATATCGCCGACAATCCGAAGAAGCTGAAGATCGTCGAAATCGACGCCGCCCAGTTGCCACGCTCGCTGGATGACCTGGATGCAGCGGCAATCAACGGCAACTACGCCGAATCGGCCGGACTGGATCCGACCCGGGACGGCATCGCCATCGAAGCGGCCAAAGGTCCTTACGCCAACGTGATCGCTGTGCGCCTTGCTGACAAGGACAAGCCTTGGGTAGCCAAGCTGGTGAAGGCCTACCATAGCCCTGAAGTCAAACAGTACGTCGTAACACAGTTCAAGAGTTCGGTAATCCCTGCCTGGTAATCAGCCGTCGAATGACAAAAGCCCGCGCTGTGGTTGCAGCGCGGGCTTTTTTTCGTCTGCCGCTATCGCCTCGGAATGACCAGCGATGTCACGACAGGCCGCTTACTGCCAGCGGTAGCCGAAACCGACATTGATGCCGCTATCCCTGCCGGTGGAGGTGAAGCCCACGCCCCAGGTGCTGTTGCCGGTTTTGCTGACCGCCTTGAATTGCAAGGCCAGCGCGCCGTATCCCTGGAAGGCGCCGACACCGATGCCGACGCCCTTTTCGCCCCCATACAACGTCGGCATCACCGCGCCGGTAGCCGCCATGCTCATCGCGATACCTGAGTAGGCAATACGCTTGACGTCGCCGATCTGGTTTTGCAAATTGGTGAGCTGCGAGACATTCACGCCGTCGGTCAGGTTGATGCCTGGCGCGACATTGGTCAGGCGACGCTCATTGCCGGCGGACCCCACGGAAACCGTGTTCGCCTGGTTGGCGACCGAATAGGCACCCAGGGCGACCGAGTTGTTGGCCAGCGCCTGCGCTTCAGCTCCCAGCGCCACCGCATCATTCCCTGAAGCCAATGCGTTATTGCCGATCGCCACGGTTGGATCGCCAGTGGCACGGGCGTTATAGCCGATCGCCACCGAACCGGCTTGCGATGCCAGGGCGCGGAAGCCGACCGCCGTGGTGTTGGTATCGGTCGCCTGCGCATTGGAGCCGATCGCGGTGGCGCCGTCCTTGGTCGCTTGCGCGCACAAGCCGGAACCGGTGGCGTCAACGCCATTGACGCTGGTGCAGGTCGCCGCCATCACATTATTGATGGCGGTGCCGCTGGTGCCGCGCGTCTGCACCGTACCGTCGCCATTGGCGCCGCCGATGGTGGTGCCGCCTAATGTCGCGCCGTTAGCCGTTGCATTCTTCGAGGCATCCACCAGCGAAGTCAGAGAAGTCGACAGCGAATTCTCACCATTGACGATATTGACCAAGCCGCTTGACAGCGACGATACCTGGCTCAGGCCGGTCGACAAGGATGAGATCCCGGTCGACAAAGAGGCGATGCCGGTGGAAGTCGACGCCGACAGGGAGACCACATTGCTGCTCGTCGTCGACAAACCGGTCGACAGGGAATTGACGTTCGAGGTGCTGCTCGACAGGCCGGTCGACAGTGAATTGATGCTGCTGGTGTTGCTCGACAAACCGGTCGAGGTCGACGTCGACAACGAGCTCACGTTGCTGTTAGTCGAACTCAATCCCGTCGACAGCGAACCCAGGCCGGTCGAAGTCGAAGTCGACAACGATGATAGCTGGCTGAAATTCACTGCGTCAGTTGGGTTCACGCCAGCAGCAACGTTCGTGAGGATAACCGGCGTGGTTGCCCCAACGCCACCCAAAGTGACGCTTGTATGGCCCGGGTTGTCATATTGAACGGCATTCGCAACCCCGCTTGATAACGAGGCCACGTTGCTATTCGTCGTGCTCAGCCCGGTCGACAAGGAACCTATGTTGCTGGTGTTGCTGCTGATGCCAGTGGAGGTTGACGTCGACAGCGATGACACACTGCTGTTGGTCGTGCTTAAGCCACTCGACAAACTGCTTACGTTACTGTTTGTCGTGCTCAGGCCGGTGGAAGTCGAGGTCGACAGCGAAGTCACGCTGCTATTAGTAGTACTCAAGCCCGTCGAGGTCGACGTCGAGAGCGAGTCTACGCTGCTGCTCACAGTACTCAGGCCGGTCGAAGTCGAGGTCGAGAGCGAGGTGATGCTGCTGTCGGTGGTGCTCAGGCCGGTCGAAGTCGAGGTCGACAGCGAACTCACGTTGCTGTTGGTCGTGCTCAAACCGGTGGAAGTCGAGGTCGACAGCGAGGTCACGCTGCTGTTGGTCGTACTCAAACCGGTTGAGGTCGACGTCGACAAGGATGAGATGTTGCTGTTGGTCGTGCTCAGGCCGGTTGACGTCGAGGTCGACAGCGATGTCACACTGCTGTTGGTCGTGCTCAGGCCGGTGGAAGTCGAGGTTGACAGCGAGTCTACGTTGCTGTTGGCGGTGCTCAGGCCAGTGGAAGTCGAGGTCGACAGCGATGCAATGCTGCTGTTGGCTGTGCTCAGGCCGGTGGAAGTCGAGGTCGACAGCGAATTCACATTGCTGTTGGTCGTGCTCAAACCGGTGGAAGTCGACGTCGACAGTGATGTGATGCTGCTATTGGTCGTGCTCAAGCTCGTCGAAGTCGAGGTCGACAGCGAACTCACATTGCTATTGGTGGTGCTCAGGCCGGTCGAGGTTGATGTCGACAGCGAAGTCACATTGCTATTGGTGGTGCTGAGACCGGTGGAAGTCGACGTCGATAGCGAGTCTACACTGCTGTTGGCAGTGCTCAGGCCGGTCGAGGTTGATGTCGACAACGAGGCCACGCTGCTGTTGGCCGTGCTCAAACCGGTGGAAGTCGAGGTCGACAGCGAAGCCACGTTGCTGTTGGTGGTGCTCAGGCCGGTGGAAGTCGAGGTCGACAGCGAATTCACGTTGCTGTTGGCCGTGCTCAAACCGGTGGAAGTCGAGGTCGACAGCGAAGTCACGCTGCTGTTGGCAGTGCTCAAGCCTGTCGAGGTTGATGTCGACAGCGAACTCACGTTGCTGTTGGTCGTGCTCAGGCCGGTCGAGGTTGAGGTCGACAACGAAGTTACGCTGCTGTTGGCAGTGCTCAGGCCGGTGGAAGTCGAGGTCGACAGCGAAGCCACGCTGCTGTTGGCAGTGCTCAAGCCGGTGGAAGTCGAGGTCGACAAGGAACTCACGCTGCTATTGGCCGTGCTCAAGCCAGTGGAAGTCGAGGTCGACAACGAGGTCACGCTGCTGTTGGCGGTGCTCAGGCCGGTCGAGGTCGACGTCGACAGCGAGGTCACGCTGCTGTTGGCGGTGCTCAGGCCGGTCGAGGTTGATGTCGACAGCGAGGTGATACTGCTGTTGGCAGTGCTCAGGCCGGTCGAGGTTGATGTCGACAGCGAGTCTACGTTGCTGTCGGCAGTGCTCAAGCCGGTCGAGGTTGATGTCGACAGCGAGTCTACGTTGCTGTCGGCAGTGCTCAAGCCGGTAGAAGTCGAGGTCGACAAGGAACTCACGCTGCTATTGGCGGTGCTCAAGCCGGTGGAAGTCGAGGTCGACAACGAGATCACGCTGCTGTTGGCGGTGCTCAGGCCGGTCGAGGTCGACGTCGACAGCGAGGTCACGCTGCTGTTGGCGGTGCTCA
>NZ_JBWKVC010000004.1:0-2713 GCF_059421505.1 Collimonas sp. GW821-FHT02H07 | reverse complement strand
AGGCCGGTCGAGGTTGATGTCGACAGCGAGGTGATACTGCTGCTGGCTGTGCTCAGACCGGTCGACGTTGATGTCGACAGCGAACTCACGCTGCTGTTGGCTGTGCTCAGGCCGGTGGAAGTCGAGGTCGACAGTGAGTCTACACTGCTGTTGGCGGTGCTCAGGCCGGTAGAAGTCGACGTCGACAGCGAAGTCACGCTGCTGTTGGCGGTGCTCAGGCCGGTCGAAGTCGAGGTCGACAGCGAAGTCACGCTGCTGTTGGTTGTGCTCAGGCCTGTCGAGGTTGAAGTAGACAATGAGTCCACATTGCTGTTGACAGTGCTCAGGCCGGTCGATGTCGACGTCGACAGCGAGTCTACGTTGCTGTTGGCAGTGCTCAGGCCGGTCGAAGTTGACGTCGACAGCGATGTCACGCTGCTGTTGGCAGTACTCAAACCGGTGGAAGTCGACGTCGACAGTGATGTCACGCTGCTGTTGGCTGTGCTCAGGCCGGTCGAAGTTGACGTCGACAGCGATGTCACGCTGCTGTTGGCGGTGCTCAGGCCGGTCGATGCCGAGGTCGACAGCGAACTCACGTTGCTGTTGGTCGTGCTCAGGCCGGTGGAAGTCGAGGTCGACAGCGAACTCACGCTGCTGTTGGTCGTGCTCAGACCGGTCGAAGTCGAGGTCGACAGCGAACTCACGCTGCTGTTGGTCGTGCTCAGACCGGTCGAAGTCGAAGTCGACAGCGATGTCACGCTGCTGTTGGTCGTGCTCAGGCCAGTGGAAGTCGAGGTCGACAGCGAGGTCACGCTGCTGTTGACGGTGCTCAGACCCGTCGAAGTCGAGGTCGACAGCGAACTCACGTTGCTGTTGGTCGTGCTCAGGCCGGTCGATGCCGAGGTCGACAACGAACTCACATTGCTGTCGGTCGTGCTCAGGCCGGTCGACAGCGAGGTCACGCTGCTGTTGACGGTGCTCAGGCCGGTCGAGGCCGAGGTCGACAGCGAGGTCAGCTGACTGACGTTGACGGCGTCGGTCAGTTGCGTGCCGGCCGCCACATTGATGATTTGCCGTTCCTTGCCGACATCGCCTACCGACACCACATTAGTACGGGCGCCATCAAACGAATTCGCACCAATCGCCACCGAGTTGGCGCCGGCGGTCACCCGCGCATTGTCGCTGCCATCGAGCTTGCCGTCGGCTTTAAAGTAGTTGTAGACACCCGCCGCCTGCAAGCTTGATGAAGCGGTTGACAGGGATGCCACGCCGCCGCTTACTGTGCTCAAGGCGGTCGAGGTCGAGGTCGACAGCGAGGTCACGCTGCTGTTGGTCGTGCTCAGGCCTGTCGACAAGGAATTCACGTTGCTGCTGGCGGTGCTCAGGCCGGTCGAGGTAGAGGCCGACAGAGAACTCACGTTGCTGTTGGTCGTGCTCAGGCTGGTCGACGTCGAGGTCGACAGTGAAGCCACGCTGCTGTTGGTGGTGCTCAAACCGGTCGAAGTCGAGGTCGACAGTGAAGCCACGCTGCTGTTGGTGGTGCTCAGGCCGGTGGAAGTCGAGATCGACAACGACGCCACGTTGCTGTTAGTGGTGCTCAAACCGGTGGAAGTCGAGGTCGACAGCGAACTCACATTGCTGTTGGTCGTGCTCAGGCCGGTCGACAGCGAGGTCACGTTGCTGTTGGCGGTACTCAGGCCGGTGGAAGTCGAGGTCGACAGTGAGGCCACACTGCTGTTAGTCGTGCTCAGGCCGGTGGAAGTCGACGTCGACAGCGATGTCACACTGCTGTTAGTCGTGCTCAGGCCGCTCGACGTGGAAGTCGACAGCGATGCCACGCTGCTGTTGGCAGTACTCAAACCGGTGGAAGTCGAGGTCGACAGCGAACTCACAGTGCTGTTGGTCGTGCTCAGGCCAGTCGAAGCCGAGGTCGACAGCGATGTCACGCTACTGCTGCCGCTGCTCAGGCCGGTCGAAATCGAGGTCGACAACGAGGAAACATTGCTGCCGGTTGTACTCAGGCCGCTCGACAGCGATGTCACGTTGCTGCTGGTGGTGCTCAGGCCGGTCGATGAAGAAGTCGACAGTGATGAAATGCTGCTGTTAGTTGTGCTCAAACCGGTGGAAGCCGAGGTCGACAGCGATGTGACGCTGCTGTTGACGGTGCTCAGGCCGGTCGATGAAGAAGTCGACAGCGAAGTAATGCTGCTGTTAGTTGTGCTCAAACCGCTGGAGGTCGAGGTCGACAGCGAACTCACATTGCTGTTAGTCGCGCTCAAGCCGGTCGACAGCGAGGTCACGTTGCTGTTGGCGGTGCTCAGGCCGGTCGAGGTCGAGGTCGACAGCGAATTCACGCTGCTGTTGGCGGTGCTCAAGCCGGTGGAAGTCGAGGTCGACAGCGAACTCACATTGCTATTGGTCGTGCTCAGGCCGCTCGACGTGGAAGTCGACAGCGATGCCACGCTGCTGTTGGCAGTACTCAAACCGGTGGAAGTCGAGGTCGACAGCGAGGTCACGCTGCTGTTAGTGGTGCTCAGCCCAGTCGAGGTCGATGTCGACAGCGATGTGATGCTGCTGTTGGCGGTGCTCAAACCGGTGGAAGTCGAGGTCGACAGCGATGTCACGCTGCTGTTGGTCGTGCTCAAGCCGGTCGACAGCGAGGTCACGTTGCTGTTGGCGGTGCTCAGGCCGGTCGAGGTGGAAGTCGACAGCGATGTAATGCTGCTGTTAGTTG